>UQSC01000019.1 GCA_900543615.1 uncultured Collinsella sp.
CATCATCGGTGCCCCCGGCGAGCTGGGCGCCACCAAGACTCGCGAGCTTTCCGATCAGACGCGCGCCATGGTGCGTCCCGTCTCGGGCGTGAGCGGCCAGAATACCGCCCGTAGCTCGGTTTCGGGCTCCACCGGCTCCTACGAGGTCGAAGAGCCCAAATCCAACAAGAACAAGATCATCGCCGCCGTGGTGGCAGCCGTTGCCGTCATCGGCATCGTGGTGGCCTTTGCCACAGGACTCTTTGGCGGCGAGCAGGTCACCGTTCCCGATGTACTGGGCAAGGACCAGCAGACTGCCGTCGAGCTGATCAAGGAAGCCGGCCTCGAGGTCGGCACCATCGACCAAAGCTACAACGACGATGTCGACGAGGGCAAGGTCGCCGAGCAGACGCCCAACGGCAACACCAAGAAGGCCAAGGGCACTAAGGTGAACCTGGTAATCTCCAAGGGCCCCAAGCCCTCCGAGAAGGTTGAGGTTCCCCAGCTTGTCGGCCTGACCAAGGACCAGGCCGAGGCCGCGCTGGCAAGCGTTGGCCTGAAGGGCAACGCCTCCGAGGAGGCCAACGAGGCCGATGAGGGCCAGGTCTTTGAGCAGGGCACCGATGCCGGTAAGGAAGTCGCGAAGGGCACGACCATCTCGTACAAGGTCTCGAGCGGCCCGGATACCACGTCCGTCCCCGACCTGACCGACATGACCGAGGCCCAGGCGCGCAACGCCCTCGATATGGCAGGCTTTGGCGTCGACGTGAGCTACCAGGAGAACGACTCGGTTACCGAGGGCACCGTGATCAGCTGGAACCCCAGCGGCAAGCAGAAGCCCGGCGCCACGATTACCGTCGTCATTGCCAAGAAGTCCGGCAAGGCCACCGTCCCGGGCAACCTGTACGGCAAGAGCATTTCCGCCGCCGTTACCGCGCTCAACAACGCCGGTTTCTATAACATCGGCTTCTGTGACCAGAACGGCAATCCCGTGAGCGGTAACGAGGATGCCACCGTTACGGGCGTCTCCCCCACCGGCAAGCAGTCCACCGACAGCACGATCACGCTGACGGTCGCACTTTCTGGCTCGGGTTCGGGCTCGGGTTCGGGCACGGGTGACGATTCCGGTACGACCAACTAGTCGCCACCCCACCGCTCATCGCGACTTTCGCCGCAAACATATTCGCTCACAGGCGCCCGCTTGCTCCCCCAGCAAGCGGGCGCTTCGTTTTTGACATGGCATTGAACCAGAAGAACCCGGCACCGTAGCGGTACCGGGCTCGATATTCCTCTGGTGCCCCCGGGCGGATTCGAACCGTCGACACCCGCTTTAGGAGAGCGGTGCTCTATCCCCTGAGCTACGGAGGCATGCTGTACTAGTGTAGCAGATTTACTGCATCGCAATACGTCGCATGACTAGACTTCGAAGTTGCGGTGGAATAGTTCCTGTCTGAAGCATCTAAAGCCGTATTTAGGAACTATTTCACCGCAACTTATGAGGAGCTAGTTACCTTTGTGGAAGAGGTTTTTGATAACGGAGGGGATGCTCTTGGCGCCCTTGGCCGTCACATCGATAAAGTCGGGCGAACGCACGAGCTTATCCTCGTCGACGTACTTGCGGACCGCACGAAGCGTCTCTTTGTCGTCGCGCGTCGAAAACGTAAAGTGACCGTTGTCCTTGGTGAAGATGGCAAAACGCGTAATCTTCTTGGTGCCGCGCAAAACCTCGGCGGCAATATAGTCGACCTCGTCCCACGGGATTTGAATATAATCCTCGGGATTGCGCTCGTTGTAATACTCAAACGCCTTATTGCCCACCATCACGTTACCGTGGCTGGTAAGCCCCATCAGGCAGGTTGCCGGCGTTGCCAGATCGACCGTGCTGTTCTGAGATTGCGCCATACGCGCCTCGCCCTCCAATAAAAACAATCGGACCGCATCCAGTGTACCCACCGGGTGCGGTCCGTTTCAATGGCTCAAAAGCCCTTACCTAGCAACTCTCGGTCTTAAGCCGAAGCGTGCTTACATGAAGCCGCAGAAGCGACCGATGATGCCGACGGCGAAGAGAGCCAGGATGATGACGATCGGGCTGACCTTCTTCTTGAGGAGCTTGCAGACCAGCAGGGTCAGGCACACGGCGGCAAGGCCGGGGATGAGCTGATCGAGGTTGGCCTGAAGCGTGGTGACCTTCATCTGATCAAGGGCGGTAGCACCGACGGAGTTGTACATCGTCAGCGCTTCCTTGATACCCTCGGAACCGGAGGGCAGGCTAGCCCAGTCGATAAAGGCGCCAGCAGACTGCTTGACCGTGGAGACGATCGGGGTGAAGGAAATGGACACCCAGCGCTCGACCAGGGCGCCGATGATGAACATACCCAGGATGGAAGCGCCCTCGGTGACCTTGCCCATCAGACCACCGGAGAGGTCCTTGGCGATGGAGGAGCCGACCTTGTAGCCAAACTCCTGCGTGTACCACAGGAAAGCGTAACGGATGATGTTCCACGCGAAGAAGAACAGCAGCGGACCGACGATGCTGCCGGACATGGCCAGGGAAGCGCCCAGAGCGCCCAGAATCGGGCGAAGGGTGAACCAGAAGACGGGGTCACCGACGCCGGCGAGCGGGCCCATCATACCGACCTTGACGCCCTGGATGGCGACGTCGTCAATCGGGGCACCGTTGGCGCGCTCCTCCTCGAGAGCGAGGGTAACGCCAATGACGGGGGCGGAAACATAGGGGTGGGTGTTATAGAACTCCAGGTGGCGCTTAAGAGCGGCAATCTGGTCATCCTTGCTGGTGTAGAGCTTCTTGATCGCAGGGATCATTGCGAAGCACCAGCCGCCGTTCTGCATACGCTCGTAGTTCCACGAGCCCTGAAGGAACTGATGACGGAAGCAAACCTTCTTGCGGTCAGCCTTGGTGAGCTGAATCTTGTTCTCTGCCATATGTATCACTCCCCTCCTACTCGTAATCGTTCAGAATGTCGCCGAGCGGGTCGCCGGAGCCACCGCCCATGCCGCCACCCTGCTTGGCCAGATCCTTAAGGCCAAGGTAGATGAGGGCAAGGGAGATGCCGATGAGACCAAGGGCGATCAGCGTGAGCTGAGGGATGGCAGCGAGGACAAAGCCGAGGACGAAGAACGGCCAGGTCTCCTTGGTGGCCATCATGTTGATGACCATGGCGTAACCGACGGAAGCGACCATGCCGCCGCCGACAGCCATGCCGCCGGACAGCCAGTCGGGCATAGCGTTAAGCGCGTTGGTAACGGCCTCGGCCGGGATGACGCACAGAAGCACTGCCGGAATGGCGATACGAAGGCCCTGCATAAGGATGGCAATGTACTGCCAGCGCTCGATGCCGGAGAAGTCGCCCTTCTCGGCGCAACCGTCCATGGCGTGAGCGATAGCGGTAGCAATGGTACGGCAGATCATGGTCAGGAACAGACCGGCGACCGACAGCGGGACGGCGACGGCGATAGCGGTGGTAACGGCCTTCGACGGATCGGTAGCGCCACCGTTGAGGGCGAGCACCATGATGATCGAAGAAGCGACCGAGGCCAGAGCGGCGTCAGGCGCGACAGCGGCGCCGACGTTAGCCCAGCCAAGGGCCATCATCTGGAGCGAACCGCCCAGGAGGATACCCTCCTGAAGGTGACCGGTTACGAGACCGATAAGCGTGCATGCCACGAGCGGCTGATGGAACTGGAACTCATCCAGAATGCCTTCCATACCGGCAAGCAACGCGACAATCGCAACAAGCAGAATAGTGATTGCAGACATGTATCGGACCCTCCTTTACTATGCTTGAGCGGCCAGTTCGGCCTTAGCTTTCTTCAACATGGCGTCGAGATCCTCGGAGGAATCCGAAGGAACCTTGCGGACCTCGAACTTGACGCCCTTGGCCTTGAGGGCCTCGAGAGTCTTGACGTCGTCATCGCCCATAGCGACGGCGTTGGTGACGACGACCTTGCCCTTGGAGTGAGCCATGGAACCGATGTTGACTTCCTTGATGTCGACACCGGCCTCGATGGCCTTGAGCAGATCCTGCGGGTTCTCAAAGAGCAGCATGGCCTTGGTGTCACCAAAGCGCGTGTCCTTGACGACCTCGGCCATCTTCTTGATGGGAACGACGTTGGCATGGACTCCCGGAGGGGCAGCCTGCTCGATCATGGTCTTGCGGAGCTCGTCGTGAGCAACGCCGTCGGAAACCACGATGATGCGGTTGGGGTTGATCTGCTTGGTCCACGTGGTGGCCACCTGACCATGAAGCAGACGGGTGTCGATACGGACGTGGGCAATCTTGATGTGCCCATCGCCGATGACCGTTCCCGGAGGGATGGCGCCTGCAGGAGCAGCGGCGGCCGCAGCCGGCTTCTTCTCCTCGGGCTCCAGAGACTCGGGCTTGACGCGCACGCCAGCCTTAGCCTCAGTCACGAGATGTTTTGCGATCGCATGTGCAGTGTTCTTTGCGTCAAAGCGCTGCGAATATGCCTCGATGAGCATAGGCAGGTTGACACCGGTGACGATAGCCCAGGAATCGTGGCCCTCGATGAGCCCGCTGATCTGGTTGAACGGCGTGCCGCCCCACAGATCAACGAGGAAGAGCACCTGCTCCTGGTCTTCGAAGGAAGCGATTGCTTCCTCGACCTTGGCACGGAAGTCGTCGGGGCCCATGCTCGGCTCGAGCGAGACCACGGCAACAGACGGCTGATCGCCAAAGACCATCGAGCCCGTCTGCTTGATTCCAGCTGCCAAGTCCCCGTGGCTAGCAAGAACAATACTTACCATCACATAACCTCCTTTTTGTCTACGTATTTCCTACACGACATGAAAGGAGTATACCTGTTTGGATTGTGGAATTATAGCTAAATCCGCAAAAGGTTGGATTATTTGTTTAAACGTCTAAGTTTGTTACAAATTGATTACATTACTGTTTTTCGACTCATTACCTGATAAAGCGTCACTCATCAAGCTATGTATTTTACAGATACAAGCAGGCTGTTCATTAATAACGATTTTAGGCAAGCGCGAATGCGCTTGTACTGCCGCTATTTTGTTTAAACAGACATGGCTTGACTATTTTCGTGACTTATGGTCTACGAAACCACTCAAAATAGTTGCGGTGGAATAGTTCTTGTTTAAGAGCCAGAAGGCTGGATTTAGGAACTATTTCACCGCAACTTATAGGGGATCCTAGACGATGTGGAGGGGGTTGGCGGCGTCGACGGCGTCGGGGGCGTCGGAGAGGCCGTCAGGAGCAGCGTCTGCCGGATCCTCGTCGGGGGTCTCGATCTGCTTGATCATGACCTCTTGGCCCTGCAGCAGGTATGTCTCGCCGCTACCGCAATGGGGGCAGGTCTTGCCATGCTCGACCGTCGCGTAGTCGCGGCCGCATACCTCGCAATGCGTCACGGCCTCGACGGGCTCCACGATAAGCTCCGCGCCCTCGGTGATGGGCTTTTTATCTGCAGCCCAGCGCCAAGCGTCGAGCAGCAAGTCGGGAACGACGCCCGAGACCTCGCCCAACAGCAACGTCACGCTCGAAACGCGACTCACGCCATTGGCGCGCGCCACATTCTCGACATCGCGAATGATGTGATACACGATTCCGAGCTCGTGCACTTTTAATTCCTTCCGTCGTTCTAACGAACGGCGGTCGGCTTGACGCTGCGCGAGTCCCAGACGGGCGATCTCCCTTTCAATCGTCGGGCATGGGCAAAAGCCCTATGCCCTCCTCTTTCAAGGCACCTCGCCACGCCTGGGACCCGCTCGCTGTTCAACCGCCCTCTGCGCCGTTCACTTACTTGTTAGGTCTCTTACTTCTTCCCAAATTTGATCTTAATTGCACGCTTCAATGCGTACTTGCCGAGGCTTGGGAGCTTTTGCTCGTATTTGACCATCGTTGAGCACTCGGGGCGGTCGCGATCCAGATGGATGGCGTCAAACGCGCACTTGGTGGTGCACAGGCCGCAGCCGATGCACTTGTTGGGGTCGACGATCGAGGCGCCGCAGCCCAGGCAGCGGGCGGTCTCGGCGCGCACCTGCTCCTCGGTAAAGGTCTCAACATACTCGCTAAACGGCGCAGCCTTCTCGCGTTCGCGGTCCACATGCGCAACCTCGCGGCTCGCGTTGTCGTAGCTCTCGAGCACAACGTCGTCGCGGTCGAGCGCGGTGTAGCGGCGCTGATTGCGGCCGATAGTGAGCGTGGATCCCGGCTGCACAAAGCGATGGATGGACACGGCGGCCTCGTGGCCGGCGGCGATAGCGTCGATGGCAAAGCTGGGGCCGGTGTAGACGTCGCCGCCCACAAAGATGTCTGGCTCGGCGGTCTGGTAGGTCTGGGGATCGGCAAGGGCACCCTGGCCGCGGCCGAGCTCCACTTTGGAGCCAGCCAGCAGGTCGCCCCACACAATGGACTGGCCAATCGACATGACGACACGGTCGGCATCGACACGGCGCAGGTCGTTCTCGTCGTACTCGGGCGCAAAACGGCCCTCGTCGTCAAAGACACGCGTGCAGCGCTTGAAGGTGACACCGCACACACGACCGGCCTCGTCCAGGTGAACCTCCTTGGGACCCCAACCGCAGCTGATGTGTGCGCCGTCCTCAACGGCCTCGCGGCGCTCTTCCTCGCTGGCGGGCATCTGCGCCTCGCTCTCCAGGCAGAACATCTCAACGTGCTCGGAGCCCAGGCGGCAGGCGTTGCGGGCCACGTCGATGGCCACGTTGCCGCCGCCCACCACGATGGTGCGGCCGGGCAGCGCGTCGATCTTGCCGCTGTTGACCTCGCGCAAGAAGTCGACGGCCACGGTCACGTCCTCGGCATCCTCGCCCGGAATACCGGCAAGGCGGCCGCCCTGGCAGCCGATGGCAACATAAAAGGCCTTAAAGCCCTGCTCGCGCAGCTCATCGAGCGTCACATCGCGACCGACCTCCACGCCATAGCGGAACTCGGCACCCATCAGGCGAATAACCTCGACCTCGGCCTCGATAACGTCCTTCTGCAGCTTAAAGCTGGGAATGCCGTAGGTGAGCATGCCGCCCGGGCGCTCGTTCTTCTCGAACACGACGGGCTTGTAGCCCTTCTCGGCCAGGTAGAAAGCGCAGGACAGACCGGCCGGGCCGGCACCGATAATGGCGATCTTCTGGTCGAAGCCGCCGGCACGCGTCGGGGTCACCACAGGTGGGACATAGCGGGTCGCGGCATCCAGATCGCGCTGGGCGATGAACTTCTTGACCTCGTCGATAGCCACGGCGGCATCCACGCGACCGCGGGTGCAGGCATCCTCACAGCGGCGGTTGCACACACGGCCGCAGATAGCGGGCAGCGGGTTCTCGCGCTTGATGAGCGCCAGCGCCTCGTCATAGCGACCCTGCGCCGCGAGCTTCAAATAGCCCTGGACGGCGACATGAGCGGGGCAGGCCGTCTTGCAGGGAGCGGTGCCGGACTCATGCGTCTCGATGCGGTTGTCGTTGCGGTAGTTGGGCGACCACTTGGTGTGGTCCCACTTGGTGGCATCGGGCAGCTCCTGGCGCGGATACTCTGGCACCTGTCCGCCGGCCTTTTTGCTGCAGAGCTTCTGGCCCAGCTTAGCGGCACCGGCCGGGCACACCTCAACGCAGCGACCGCAGGCCACGCACTTGTCCTTCTCGATCTTGGCGACATAGGCCGAGCGCGACAGGTTGGGCGTGTTGAACAGCTGCGAGGTGCGCAGGGCGTAGCACACGTTGACGTTGCAGTTGCAGATGGCGAAGATCTTGTTCTCGCCGTCGATGTTGGTGATCTGGTGCACAAAGCCGTTGTCCTCGGCCTGGCGCAGGATGTCGTAGACCTCGTCGCGCGTCACGTAATGGCCGCGGTCGGTCTCGACCACGTAGTCGGCCATATCGCCCACAGCGATGCACCAATCGGCCGGGTCGTCGGCGCAGCCCTCGCCCATCACGCGACGGCTCGCGCGGCAGCTGCAGGTGCTGGCGGCATACTTACCCTCGTATTTGTCGAGCCAGTGCTCGATATGCTCAATAGGCACCGAGGTGCTCGCGGCGTCGATGGCCTTCTCGACCGGAATGACATGCATGCCGATGCCGGCACCACCGGGCGGCACCATCGGCGTGGCCTTGGACAGCGGTCCCTTAGACGCCTGCTCAAAGAACTTGGCATAGACCGGATGCTCCTCGAGCTGGCTCACGCGCATGTTAAGGAACTCGGCGGAACCCGGCACCAGCATGGGCAGCACCCATTGCTTGGCGCGCTCGGGGTTTTCCCAGTTGTACTCGAGCAGGCCCGTGTAGCTCATATCGTCGAGCATTTTTTCGATCTGGGCCTCGGGCATGCCGGTGAGCTTGACCATCTCGGGCAGCGTGTAGGGACGGCGCATCTTCATCTTGCAGAGTACCTCGGCCTGCTCGTCAGTCGCGGCCTCGGCAAACGACCAGTACTCGTAGCCCAGCAGCTCGTCGCGATGCAGCAGGCGGTTAGTGCAGTGCTCGCACAGTTTGACGATGGCCTCGCGCGGATGCTCCGGCAGCGGCGGCACAAACTCCGCACCGATATCGGGCTCGGTGTAGCTAATCCCCGGTCCGTTGAGAATCATAGTCGTCCCTTCTCTTGCCACAGCCCGGCGAGACCGCGGCACCCCTCTTTTTGCAGGCCAGGCATGCCCCCATGCCGTTCACCCGCCATTAGTTGACATTGTGTCAAAAATAGTATTGACGAACCGTCAACAATATTCAAGACTGTTAGGCGAACGGTCAGGCAAAAGAGGACGAAAGGCGGCAAACGCATGGGCAACAACACAGCAGATACCTCTGTAGTCGATGCCGTCCCCGCGTCCGATAGCACGGCAAAGCGCTTGACGGGCGACGAACGCCGTCGCGAGATCCTCGCCGCCGTGCGCACCGTGAGTTCCGAGCTGGGCGTGTCCCACCTATCGGTATCGGCCGTGACCAAGCGAGCCGGCTGTACGCGCTCGCTCTTCTACCACTACTTTGCCGATATGGACGCCGCCGTCACCGCTGTTATGGACGAGGCGATCGACGGCTTTATCTCCGAGCTCGAGCAGTGGAATGCCAACCGCACCGTCGGCGATATCGAGGGCGCGCTCGACACTGTCGCGCCGCTCTTTAAGCGTCTGGTCGCCAGCGGCCACGAACTGCCGCACACTCTGACCTCCAACAGCGGCGCACTCTACGGCGGCTTTCTGCACAACGTGGTTCAGCGCGTGGCGCAGTATATCTGCGACACCACCGTGGTGGACTTTGTCGCCCATCACGAGCTACGCATCGACCATGTCTACGAGACGTTCTACACCCTCATCATGGGTCTTTTGATGTATATCCGCACGCACCCCGATGTGCCCGACGAGACGGTCAAGGAAATCATCGCCTCGACACTCCACATCGAGGGCTATACCGCCAAGTATCCGGAGCGCATGCCCCAGAACTGACGACATTTGGCCAAACTGCCCGCGATCAGAAGAGGGGCCGCGGGCGTGTGAAAGGAGAGCAGCATGCTGTTCGATGTTTGGGGTAGCGATACCCTTATCCACTGGGCCGGCTGGGCCATGGTCTTTATTGGCCTCATCGTGCTCAACGAGGTCGGCCGCCGCACCAAGCTGGGCGCGGCAATCATCTTTGGCGTGGCTCCGCTGGCCATGACCATCTACTGCGTCGCCATCGCCATCGGCGTTTCGCAGGGTGCCGAGTGGGCACTCACCAACCCCACCCATGTGTACCAGAACAGCTGGTTCCACTACGCCAAGGTATACGCGGCGCTGGCCGGTTGCTGGGGCTTCATCGCCATTAAGTACCAGTGGGGAAAGATCGGCAAGGCGCATTGGTTCCGCGCGTGGCCGTTTGTGATCGTCGCCATCAACATCTTGATCGCCGTCGTGTCCGACTTCGAGAGCGCCTATCACTTCTTTGTCCTGGGCCAGTCCACTTGGGTCACCTCCGAAGGTGCTACGCAGCTGGCCGGCTGGAACAACGTGTTCAACGGCATCGCCGGCATCATCAACATCTTCTGCATGACCGGTTGGTGGAGCGTCTACGCCTCCGAGGACAAGACCGATATGCTGTGGCCCGACATGACCTGGGTCTACATCATCGCCTACGATATCTGGAACTTCTGCTACACCTACAACTGCCTGCCCACCCACTCCTGGTTCTGCGGCTTTGCGTTGCTGCTGGCGCCCACCGTCGCCGCCTTTATCTGGAACAAGGGCGGCTGGATCCAGAACCGCGCCTTTACGCTGGCCATTTGGTGCATGTTTGCCCAGGTGTTCCCGTACTTCCAGGAGGAGTCCATCTTTGTGACCCACTCCACGCTCGACCCCGGCGCCGCTACCGCGGTCTCGATCGCCGCACTGATCGCCAACGTCGCCGCAATCATCTACATCGCCTACCGCGCTAAGAAGCTCGGCCGCAACCCCTACAAGCAGGATGTCTTTGAGGGCACCGGCGATTGGGAGAAGGCCACCGCCCGCCGCGCCAAGGTTGATTACGCACACGCCGAGTAACGCGCTGGTCGCTGTTGGCACTTGGGCATAGGCCCGCCTGCCAGATTTTCAATCCAGTGTCTCGCAGAGCCCCCGGAAAGCGTTTCACTCGCTTTCCGGGGGCTTTTATCATTGCGTCTCTATTCAAAAACATGCGCATATATAAAATCGGATTTCAAATCATGCGGCGGCTCTATGGGGTCCCGTTTTTGGGTACAGTGTTGTCCCGATATTGAGCTTGGGGGATATATGAAAGATGAGACGATGGGCCAAGAGGATGCGGCCCAAGATGCAGAAGCGTGTGCCGAGGCCCTGGAGAGCCTAGACCAGATCGCGCTAGCCGAGATTGCGTTTGACGATTCGAGCGTTGATGTGCAGGATGAGCCGAAAATCGAGGCGCAGCCCGATGATCAGGATACAGGCGACGTTGAGCCTGCCGAGGATGAGGCAGATCACGAAGACACCGAAAGCGAGGCCGACGACCAGCCCGGATCCGACACGAGCGAGGAAACCATCTTGCTCGACAACTTGCCGGCCGAAGATTCGCTGACCCGCGAGCTCCCTGGCTTAGGCTCTGCGCCTGCCGTGGACGAGACCATCGCCATGGGCGATATTCCCCTACCGTCCGTTCCTTCGGCACGCGAAGCCGAGGTTCGTCACCGTAAGATGTCGCCCAAGCGCCGCAACCTGATGGTTGCCGGCGTTGTGGCCGTCGCGCTCGTCGCCGGCGGCGCAGGCTATGCGGCTTGGAACGGATACCAGCAAGAGCAGGCTGCCGCTGTCGCCGCCAGTGCGCACACGATGATGTCGGTGCAAATTGGCGTACATGCCGCGGGGCTCGACTGCTCCACCGGCTCAAAGATCCCCGTGCAGGTGAGTGGCCAGGACTCCGACGGCTCCTCTGTGAGCGAAACGCTCTACGTTGACGAGCACGGTCGCGGCATTAAGCTGCTGCCCGGCGATTACACGCTCTCCATTGCTGGATCCCCCATCGCGGAAGACGGCACCATCTACACCGTCCCGACCACCAAGGCGCAGGTCACCATTAAGAGCGATGGGCAGGATCTGCGCGCTCAAGCCACCTTTAAGCTCAAGGTACCTTCGGCCGACACGGTGACTGACGACCAGATCGATGCCGCCGCCAAGTATGCCGAGGAAGGGGGCGCAAGCTCTGCCGCCGCGGCAAAGATACTCCAGCAGGCGGCAATTACGCGCCGCGATGCCGCCGCCAACGCCGTAAGCGCAAGCGAGGCTCAGTCCGCCCGCGATGCCGACGCTCGGCACAAGGCGACGAACCTGTATCAGCTCGATATTCCGGTTGAGTGGTATGGCAAGGTCGCAACCTGGCAAAACGGCAGCACGCTGTGCATTTATCTGGACAGCGACACCAACACACCGCTCGTGACGCTTGTCGCAGTGCGCGACGGCGAGACCTTTACCCCCGATGACGGCGATACGGTTTTGGGCACGGTCAGCCTGGGCAACGGCTACACCGTCTACGCCAGCGGCCCTGTCTATCCGTACGTGATTCCGCAAACCATCAACGGGCGCACGCAGAACCCCGTGTCGACCTACCCCATGGACACGGCGATTGAGCTTGTCGAGCTCACGACCGGCAACCGCTACACATACAGCCAGATCAAAAACGACCTGGTCGGTAAAGACGGCAAGGCAGACGCCGCGACCAAACTCGAGACCGACTACCTCGCCCAGATTCTCCTGCCGAGCATCAAGGCCCAGGACTAGCCAGCCCGAAGACAGCCGCCCGACATCCACATCCCTAACGCAGTTGCGGTGAAATAGGGATTGTTTTTGCTGGTCAAACCGCAAAACAGTCCCTATTTCACCGCAACTTATTGGTGGCCTTTTGGGTGGCACTCAGCGCCAGGGGTCGGCTTCGAACATTGGCTCGCGCTCGGGGCGGCGATCGCTGTAGGGATCGTAGCCGTCATCGTCCTCGTTCTCGGCACGGATGTAGGGGTCGCGCGGCTTGGGTGCCGGTTTAGGCGGAGTCTTCGGTGCGGCGGGCGCCGCCTCAGCCACCGGTGCGTTCGTCTTGTTCTCGTCTTTCATCTGCATAGCTCCTTGCCATGTGCTCACGTTCAACACCATCGATTGTCGCACGAAAAAAGGGCGGCGGACCCAATTGGATCCGCCGCCCTTGGCGTTTGGAAACGACTGGCAGATTTTAAGGCATGGCCCAAAATCTACTCGGCGTCGGGCACCTCGTAGGTGGCAGACGGCGTGTTGTCGCACACGACGGTAAAGCCGCCGTCCTTATCGACATCGACCGTCACCTGATCGCCCTCGCGCACCGTGCCGTCGATGATAGCGGCGGCGATGGCATCCACGACCTCGCGCTGCACCAGACGCTTGAGCGGACGGGCGCCAAAGACCGGGTCCAGGCCGCCCACGGCGAGCATCTGCTTGGCCGCCGGGGTGATGGCAAGCGTCATGCGCTCCTTGGCCAGACGCGCGCGGACGTCGGCGAGCTGGATGTCGACGATCTTCTCGATCTGCGCCATGCCGAGCGGATGGAACACCACGATATCGTCGATACGGTTGAGGAACTCGGGGCGGAAGGTCTGAGCCATGGCCGCGTTGACCTGATGGCGCATCTCCTCCTCGTCCTTGCCGGACAGATCGGCGATAGCCTTGGAGCCCACGTTAGACGTCATGATGATAATCGTGTTCTTAAAGGACACCTGGCGACCCTGACCGTCGGTCAAACGGCCGTCGTCGAGCACCTGCAGCAGCACATTAAAGACATCCGGATGGGCCTTCTCCATCTCGTCGAGCAAGATCACGGAGTAGGGGCGACGGCGTACGGCCTCGGTGAGCTGGCCGCCCTCGTCGTAGCCCACGTATCCCGGGGGCGCACCGATCAGACGCTGGACGCTGAACTTCTCCATGTACTCGGACATGTCGATACGCACGAGCGCGCGCTCGTCATCGAACAGGCACTCGGCAAGCGCCTTGGCGAGCTCGGTCTTGCCCACGCCGGTGGGGCCCAGGAAGAAGAAGCTGCCGATGGGCTTGTCCGGATCGGAGAGGCCCGCACGGCTGCGGCGCACAGCTGCGGCAACGGCGGAGACGGCCTCGTCCTGGCCGATGACGCGCTTATGCAGCTCGCCCTCCAGACCCTTCAGCTTGTCGAGCTCACCCTGCATCATCTTGGAGACGGGCACGCCGGTCCAGGCGCTCACGACCTCGGCGATCTCATCAGAGGTCACCTGTTCGTTGAGACCCTCGCCGTCCTGCTGCTTTTGTGCCTCGAGCGCAGCCTCGGAATCCTGAATCTGCTGCTGCAGACCAGGAATCACGGAGTAGCGCAGCTCGGACGCACGGCCCAGGTCGCCGTTGCGCGTCGCGCGCTCCTCTTCGCTCCTGGCCTCGTCGAGCTGTCCCTTGAGCTCCTGCACGTGGTCGATGGCGTTCTTCTGGTTGAGCCAGCCGGCCTTTTGCACGTTGAGCTTTTCCTGGACCTCGGCGATCTCTTGGCGCAGGGCCTCCAGACGCTCCTTGGAGGCGTCATCGGTCTCCTTCATGAGTGCCTGCTCCTCGATCTGCAGCTGGGTGAGCTGACGCGTGGTGGCGTCAATCTCGACCGGCATGCTGTCGAGCTCCATGCGCAGGCGGCTTGCCGCCTCATCGACCAGGTCGATGGCCTTGTCGGGCAGGAAGCGGTCGGCGATATAGCGATCGGAGAGGTCGGCGGCGGCCACGAGTGCGCTATCGGTGATGTGCACGCCATGGAAGATCTCGTACTTCTCCTTGAGGCCACGCAGAATCGAGATAGTGTCCTCGACGGTGGGCTCGCTCACCATAACGGTCTGGAAACGACGGGCGAGCGCCGCGTCCTTCTCGATGTACTTGCGGTATTCGTCGAGCGTAGTCGCGCCGATCGCGTGCAGGTCGCCACGAGCGAGCGCAGGCTTGAGGATGTTGCCGGCGTCCATGGAGCCCTCGGTGGCACCCGCGCCCACGATGGTGTGGAGCTCATCGATGAACAGGATGACCTTACCTTCGGACTTCTGTACTTCCTTGAGCACGGCCTTCAAGCGGTCCTCGAACTCACCGCGGTACTTGGCGCCGGCGACCAGCGCGCTCATGTCGAGCTCGATGAGGTCGCGGTCGCGCAACGTACTCGGCACGTCGCCGGCCACGATACGCTGGGCGATGCCCTCGACGATAGCCGTTTTACCGACGCCCGGCTCACCGATGAGCACGGGGTTGTTCTTGGTGCGGCGGGACAGGACCTGAATGGTACGACGGATCTCGTCGGTACGGCCGATGACCGGGTCGAGCTTACCGGCGCGGGCAAGATCGCAGATATTGCGTCCGTACTGCTCCAGCGCCTCAAACTGGGTCTTGTCCTCGGCAGACGTCACGCGGTCATCGCCGCGCAGTTCCTCGTAGACCTGCTCGATGCGCTCCTTGGTGACGCCGGCATCGCGCAGCACGCGACCCGCGTCGCCCTTGTCCTCGGCAAGCGCCATCAGCAGATGCTCGGTCACCACAAAGCTGTCGCCCATCTTGGTGGCCTTCTTCTCGGCCTTCTCGATGACGCGGACGAGCTCGTTGGACAGGCCCATCTGCTGGCCCTCGCCCGAAACCTTGGGCGCGTGGTCGATGGCATCCTGTGTGGAGCGTGCGAGCTGAGCCGGGTCGGCACCGATGCGCTCGATGATCACGGAGATATTGCGCTCGCCGGCACCGAGCAGGGCAGACAGCAGGTGAATCGGCTCCACCGCGCCGGCCTGCGCATCGGCAGCCGTGCTCATGGCGGTCTGCAGCGCCTCGCGCGACGTCATTGCTAGCTTATCGATTCTCATGGAATCACCTCTCTTGGGGTGGCCGCCCTACGGGGCGGCTTCACGTTGTTCGAGATGTATTGTTGCCAGCTTTGCGCAATCTTATACACAAATCTAAGTCTCTATATATAAGATTTTATGAGTGATTGATGGATAGGGTACTGAGATGTCAGCCCGCCGCTGCCCAGGCGCACTACCGTCTCGATCTGTAACATCTAGCAGCCATTTTTGATCCTAGATGTTACAGATCGAGAGAAAATGACCAGCGGCAACCGTTTGTCTCAATCTGTAACATCTACTCGGCAAATTAGGGTCTAACTGTTACAGATCGAGACAAACAGAAGACCACCGCAAAGGGGACAGGCACCTTTGTGGTGGTTCTCGGTTTCGACGTCCAGCTGTCACACGTTATGAGATTAAAATTGAATCGTTAGCTGAGATTATTCATTTGTCATCGAGCTTGCCTGCTCTTTCTCTCGAGGAGCGCATATGAAGCCGCCTCATTCCACCGGTCGCAACGTCATCGCCATTCTCGCCATACCCATCGTGATGCTCTTCCTTATCGTCATCACGCCCTTTTCTTTTGGTATCGCCTCGCCCTTCGATCTTTGCGGGATGATCGACGCCGGCTCGCGTGCCACCTCGCTCTCCTTTGTCTGCCGTGGCGTGTTCTACGAATATGCAATTCCCACCGGAAGTTGGCAGTCCAAGTTACCGTTGCTCGGCAAGGTCGACGGATGCTCCCCCTATTTCTGCCTTGAACCTCAGACGATGAATTATTTGATCGACGACCAGCCCCTCGACTCCATCACCCTCGCCTACGACTACGCACCAAACACCGATGAGCGCCACATGAACCAAGTCCTCGACAAGATGCTTGGACAGTGCGGGCTCACCGAGGAGGCCGGTCGAACCATCTATAGCAACCAGCAATTAAAGCGAACAGAACTCCGCCGTGTCGGAAAAATCAAAGGGCGAAACGGGGCTGCCTACTGGCAGGCCTGGGCGACACGCGACAAGAGCGAATTCGGGCACAGCGCCTATACGGTCACCGTCTACACCAAAGATGGAATCAAGGACGATGTTGACGATTTCGCGTCATCCAAACTCGGCATCCCCAAAACAACCAAACCCGCCAACCCGGATGAAATTCTGTAGAGCCGCTCATTAACATACCGCTCAACGATCACAACAACATCGAGCTCGTTCCCCACCGCCACAAAGGTGCCTGTCCCCTTTGTGGCGGTTTTCGACAAAAAGAAGCCGCCCCAATATAAAGAGGCGGCATCAAGCAGGTCTATTTTTGGCGTCCCTCAAGACCCAACGAGAACGTCGCGGTAGCCCCGGACACACCTTTCCCTCGGGCGACCCTCGCGAAGCGCGTGAGCACGAGGGAAAGGTGTGTCCGGGGCGTACAGCAGAGTTACTCGGCAGCGGCCTTGAACTTGTTGTAGTTGATCAGGCAGCCGGCCTTGACGATGGCACGCTCCTCGGCCGTCATATCGGCAATGTAGAGCTCAATCTGCTCGACCGCACCGTCGGCACGCACCACGTAGGCGGCGATGTCCTTCAGGTCACCGTCGAGCGCAGCGCGTATACCCGGCACAAAGACGTAGTCGCCCACCTCAAAGTTGGGCTCGGCCTCCATCTGGAAGGGCACCATGCCCCAGTTCATCACGTTGGAGCGATAGCGCTTGGTGGCGTACTCGTGAACGATATTGGCCAGACCGCCAATCACGCGCTGGCAGCTCGCGGCCTGCTCGCGGGCAGAACCGTCACCGGGCTTCTTGGCATAGAGCATGGAGCCGTACTCGGTCGCCTTGGCGTCTGCCGCGACACCCGCGCCAGCCAGCGCCTCAAACACGCCGGCAAGCTCGGCATCGAGCGCCGCCAGGTCGCCTGCCGCTTCGCCGGCAACGCGGCGCTTCTCCACGGCGTCGACTTCCTTGGAGCGGCCCACGTAGGCCGGATCGCGGCGGCTGAGCGTAAACTCGGCCAGGCCCAGCGGATTGGAGCGGAAGGAGCTCGTCTCGCCCGAGGGAATGAGCTCGTCGGTCGTGGTGACCGGGTCCATGATCTTGGAGCACACCTTGAGCAGGATATCGTCGCCGAGAGGCTCCATCGCGGGCCACGGCTTGATGTTGGGGCCTTCGACCAGCTCGTCGGCCGGCTCAGCCTTGCCAAAGCCCCAGTACACGCGCTTCTTGTACGGCGCGTCGTCAAAGGTGTACTCGCAGGCCTCGTCCCAGGTCTCCTCGGGCAGGTCGGTCGCCGGCGTCAGGACGCCGCCGTTGGCAGCCGTCGCCGCAATGGAGCGGGCGTCCATCAGGGCCACGGCGCTCAGCTGGCCATTGCCCGGCTTGGAACCCTCACGGTTGGGGAAGTTGCGCGTGGTGTGGCGGATGGACAGGCCGTTGTTAGCGGGCGTGTCGCCGGCACCGAAACACGGGCCGCAGAACGCCGTGCGCACGATCGCGCCAGCCTCCATAAGGTCGTAGATGTAGCCGCGACGCGTGAGCTCGAGTGCCACGGGCTGGCTCGTGGGATAGACCGACAGCGAGAACTCGCCGCAGCCGGTGTTGGCGCCCTTGAGCACGCGGGCAGCCTGGACCACGGAGTCGTAGTTGCCGCCCGAGCAGCCGGCGATAACGCCCTGCTGCACGTGCAGCTTGCCGTCGACGATCTTGTCGAGCAGGCTAAAGTGCGTCTTACCCTCGCCGATCTTGGCAGCCTCGAGCTCCACCTCGTGCAGGATATCCTCGAGGTTCTCGTTAAGCTCGTCAATCTCAAAGCCGTTGGAAGGATGGAACGGCAGCGCGATCATGGGCTTGATGCTCGACAGGTCGACCTCGACGCAGCCGTCATAGTAGGCGACATCGGCGGGCTTGAGCTCGCGGTAGTCGTCGCCGCGGCCGTGCATGGTCAAGAATGCGTGCGTGTCCTCGTCGGTGGCCCAGATGCTCGACAGGCAGGTGGTCTCGGTGGTCATGACGTCGACGCCGTTGCGGTAGTCGGTCGTCATGCTCGCGATACCGGGGCCCACGAACTCCATGACCTTGTTCTTAACGTAACCCTTGGCAAAGACGGCACGGATGATGGCGAGCGCCACGTCGTGCGGGCCGACGCCGGGGCGCGGGGCGCCCGTGAGGTAGATGGCGACGACGCCGGGATAGGCAACGTCGTAGGTGTCGCGCAGCAGCTGCTTTGCCAGCTCGCCACCGCCCTCGCCCACGGCCATGGTGCCCAGGGCACCATAGCGGGTGTGCGAGTCGGAACCCAGGATCATCTTGCCGCAGCCGGCGAAGTTCTCACGCATAAAGGAGTGGATGACCGCAATATGGGGCGGAACGAAGATGCCGCCGTACTTCTTAGCAGCGGAAAGGCCAAAGACGTGGTCGTCCTCGTTGATGGTGCCGCCCACGGCGCACAGCGAGTTATGGCAGTTGGTGAGCACGTAGGGCAGCGGGAACTGCTCCATGCCCGAGGCGCGCGCCGTCTGGATGATGCCGACAAAGGTGATGTCGTGGCTCGCCATGGCGTCGAAGCGAATCTTGAGCGCCTCGGGGTCGCCGGATGTGTTGTGTGCCTGAAGGATCGAATACGCGATGGTGCCACGCTTGGCATCCTCGGGCGTCTGCGTAATACCGTGCTCGGCGGCCTCGGCCGCGGGCACGACCTCGCTGCCACCGCGCAGGTAGATGCCGTCCTCGTACAGCTTAACCATACTGTCTCCCACTCTGCCCAAAAGATTTGGGCGCATAGCATACATTCGTTCAATATCGTGCCATAGAACGGTTGCGAGTGGGTTGCGAATCTGCACGTTCACTTTATCTCGGTAAAGCATAGAACGAGCCCGGTGAGGGCCGGCAGATTTGGTGTAAGAGTGTCCCTTCGACTAGTCATTTAAGAACGTCCCCAATGACTACCCATAACAACGCCGATGTTTTGGCGCGGACAGCGAAAGCCCACCAGAGCGAGCAAGGTGCCTTGAAACAAGGCGGCATTGATCTTCTGATCATGCCGCCGAAGTTGAAAGGCAGATTGCCGCTCTGGCGGGCTTGCAGCGTCGACCGGTCCGCCGTTCGTTAGAACGGCGGAACCAAAGGCGCAGCGTCGAGCCGTTACGCCGTTCGGCAGAACGGCGTAACCTAGAGATCCCCGCCTGCGCCCAAAAGTTTGCGCATGACTTGCTCGGGGTTGACTGAGCCGTCGCGCGGGGCTAAGGCAGTGATCTTCTTCTGCATCTTGTATTCGTGCAGCTCGTCCTCGAGCTGGCGCACGCGGGCGCGGAGCTTTTCGTTCTCGCGCTCACGTTCCTCGGCACGCTCCTTCATATCGAGGATGCGCACCACGCCGGCGAGGTTGATGCCCTCGTCGGTCAGTTGGTTGATGAGCTCCAGGCGCTCGATATCGGCGCGCGAATACAGACGCGTGTTGCCGCCCGAGCGCTGGGGGTTCACCAGGCCCTTGGACTCGTAGACGCGCAGAGTCTGCGGATGCATGCCGGTCAGCTCGGCCGCCACGCTGATCATGTACAGCGGTTTGTTCCTATTGTCCTCGGCCATGCTACCTGACCCCTTTCCGTCTCGTTATCGTCCATCATAAGCCCGCGGGCGCGGGCGTGCGCCACGACCGCCCTAGTACGTCGCCTTGTAACGGTTGACTTTCTCGCGGTAGTCGCGCGTGTCGGCCTCGCGCAGCTTGGTCATGGCATCGCGCTCGTCGTCGGACAGGTTCGTGGGGACCTGCACCTTGATCTCGACAAGCAGCGCGCCTGTGCGGCCACGGTGCTTAACATCGGGCGCGCCCATCTCCTTAAAGCGGAACTTTTTGCCCGTCTGGGTGCCCGCCGGTACCTTCAGACGAACCGTCGCCCCGCCGGGCGTGGGCACATCTACCGTACAGCCGAGCGCCGCCTCGTAGACCGAGATCGGCACCTCCATGGTCACATCGGCGCCTTTGCGCTTAAACAGCGGATGCTCCTCCACGTGCGTGGTCACGACCAGGTCGCCGCGCTCGCCTCCGGCAACGCCGTACTCGCCACGGCGCTTGTAACGCAATTTGCCGCCGTCGACCGCACCCGCGGGCACCGAGACCGTGATGGTCTGCTGCTCGCCCGTCGAGGGAATGCGGTAGGTAACCTTGTGCGTCACGCCGCGAAACGCGTCCTCGGCCGTCACATCGACGGTCAGCGACAGGTCGCCGCCCTTGCGCGCGCGGTTGCGGCCCGCGCCCGCACCGGCAGCACCCGCGGCACCGGCAAAGCCCGAGCCCCAGTCGCTGCCCCAGGCGCCGTTGCCGCTGAAGATGCTGTCGAAGATATCGCCCCAACCGCTCGCGCCGGCACCGGCGCCGTAGCCACCGCTATACGCGCCGCCCGCGCCCGGCATGCCGCCGAACATGAGCATCTGGTCGTACTCTTTGCGCTTCTTCTCGTCCGAAAGCGTCTCGTAGGCCTCGCTAATCTCCTTAAACTTGGCCTCGTCGCCGCCGGCATCGGGGTGATATTTTTGCGCGAGCTTGCGAAACGCGCTCTTGATCTCTTTGTCGGAGGCGCTCTTGGATACGCCCAGGATGTCATAGAAGGTTTTGCCTGCAGCCATCGTAGCTCCTCTCCTCTAGTACCTGCCATTTGGGGACGGGGCAGAAATGGCAGATTTACTCATACTCGCACTCTTGACAACGGCGACGCACATGCGCATGCACATGGCGGCGCCTTGTCAAGAGACGAAATCTGCCATTTCTACCCCGTCCCCAAATGGCAGGTCAAGATTAAAAGGGCCCCGGGTGTTGCCCCGGGGCCCTTCTCAATTACTCCTCGGTGCTCTCGGCCGTATCGGCCGCGGCATCCTCGGGCGCCGCTTCGGGCTCCGGTGCGGGGCGCTTCTCGCCGCCGTAGGTCACCGTCACCATCGCGGAGCGCAGAATGCGGTCCGCCATGCGGTAGCCCTTCTGGTACACGTCGTTGACGGTCTCGTCGTACTGCGATGCGTCCTCGACACGCCCCACGGCCTGGTGCTCGAGCGGATCGAACGCCTCGCCCTTGGGGTCGATGGGCTCAACGCCCTCGTGCGCAAACACATCGAGCAGCTTGGCATGCACCGCGTCAACGCCATCGACAAACTGCTTAAAATCGTCGGAAAGCTCCTGGCTACGGGCATGGTCGATTGCACGCTCGATATCGTCAACCACCGGCAGCAGCGCAGTGACGAGCTTCTCGGTCGCGCGCTCGCGCTCGGCGATACGCTCGTTGGCGGTGCGGCGACGGAAGTTCTCCCAGTCGGCCTGTAGACGGGCGGTGCGCTCGGTAGCGTCCTTTGCCTTGTCCTCGGCGGCCTTCTGAGCCTCTGCCGCAGCATCGAGCTCATTGCGCACGTCGGCAAGCTCCTTTTGGGCCTGTTCGAACTTGAGCTTAAAGTCGTTGTCGGCGGCTTCCTCACCGGCGCGGATAGCAGCTTCCACCATCTCGTCCTCGGTCATCGTCGCCTCCTTGTTGGAATCCTCTACCTGGTTCTCGGCAGCCTCGGCGGCCTCGGCCTCGTTGGCCTCGGTATCGTCGACGGCCTCTACGGGAATCTTCACGTCCTTCTCCTCAGAGTCAACGGGGGCGGCGCCAGCGGCAGCCGCCTCCGTGCGAGCTTTACGGGCGGACATGATTACTTGTCCTCGTCGTCCACAACCTCGTAGTCGGCGTCGACAACGTCATCGTCGGCAGGCTGGGCACCGGCGGCGCCGTCGGTCTGCTGCTGAGCGTCGGCGTAGACAACCTGGGCCAGCTCGTAGGCCACGGACTGCAGGGAATCGCCAGCGGCCTTGATGGCCTCGACGTCAGAGCCCTCGAGCGCCTTCTTGGCGTCGGCGATAGCGGTCTCGGCCTTGGACTTCACGTCGGCGGAAACCTTGTCGCCCAGCTCGTTGAGGGTCTGCTCGGTGGAGTAGCACAGGCTATCGGTCTGGTTGCGGACCTCGACCTCTTCCTTCTGCTTCTTGTCCTCCTCGGCATGAGCCTCGGCGTCCTTGACCATACGATCGACTTCGTCATCGGACAGAGCGGTGGAGCCGGAAATGGTGATCTGCTGCTCCTTGCCAGTGCCCTTGTCCTTAGCGGAGACCTTGACGATGCCGTTGGCGTCGATGTCGAAGGTGACCTCGATCTGCGGCACGCCGCGGCGGGCAGCCGGGATACCGGTCAGCTGGAACTTACCGAGCGACTTGTTGTCGCGGGCAAGCTCGCGCTCGCCCTGGAGCACGTTGATCTCGACGCTGGTCTGG
>UQSC01000020.1 GCA_900543615.1 uncultured Collinsella sp.
CGGTCTCGTGGGCTCGGAGATGTGTATAAGAGACAGGATCAACGCCTTGCTTGGCCTCGCCTTGCAGTTCGTCGAAGGTTTTGCCCGTAAAGACATCCGTCTCGGGGTGGGCAAGCTGCTCCTGCACAATCTGCGAATTTGCGGCGCGCTCCATAAGCTGGCGAGTCAGCGCATGCGTGTAGGCAATGCCCGGGGACAACGCGCTCGCGTTGGCGGTCTCGTTGGGTCGCACCACGCCCACAATGTGCACGTCGATACCGTCGGCAACCTTGGCGGCCATAAAGTCGGTGTCGCCAGACATATCGGTCCACATGCCGGTCTCTTCGTTTTTGCGATACGCATCGGCCGGCGACAGCACCTTAAACGTCGTGGACAGTGCATCGTCGTAGGTAAAGTCGGTGCCGGACTCGGGCGTCTCAATCTTGCCGTCAGCCGTCATAGCGCTGTTTACCAGATCGTTGAGCTCATCGATGTCCAGCGCACCGATGCTATAGAGCGTGTAGTCGCCCACCGTACCGCGACTCGAAAGCACCATCACGGCTTCGTTGGCTGACGTGGGCCAATGACCGGCGACGACATCGTACTGGCTGTCGAGCAGGCTCTGGTCGTCAATCATCTCGTTAAAGACCGAGGTTCCCATGGATTCCATGCTCACCGTTGCCGCCGAGCTCGCGCCTCCGCTCATTGCCTCGGTCATGGCGTTGGGCACCAGCCGGACAGGCTTCTCATCGCCCTTGCCGGCACGATAGACAACCGGCGATACACCGTAGCCGTACTGAATGGCGTTGACCTCTTTACCGATGCCGTCGCCACCGGCATCGAGCCATGCCTTAAAGCTCGTCATGTCGTTGGACTTAACGCTCGCAAACATATCCTTTACGGCCGTGACCACAGGAATCTTATCGGTTCCCTTAGCCTTGCCGCCGGCACTGTCGTCGGACGAATCCACGTTTTCAGACGAGTCATCATCCGCAGCCCCCTGCCCGCCCATCATGGACGACAGGTCGTAGTCCTGCTTGGAAATGGTGAGCGGGTAGCTCGAGAGTGTATCCTCCTCGACCTTTTTGATGTAGCCGTTTACGCCATTGGACAGCGCCAGAATCGCCGCGATACCGATAATGCCAATCGAGCCCGCAAAGGCAGTCATGGCCGTGCGGCCCTTCTTGGTCATGAGGTTTCGGGCAGAAAGCCCCAGCGCCGTCACAAAGCTCATCGAGGTTTTGCGCGTAGGCTTTGCCTCGCGACGCGCGGCCTTGGCAGCATCGAAGGGATCGGAATCGTCGGTGATCTTGCCGTCCGCCAGATTGACGATGCGCGTGGCATATTGGTACGCCAGCTCGGGATTGTGCGTGACCATGATGACCAGGCGGTCGCGCGCCACGTCCTTGAGCAGGTCCATGACCTGTACGGATGTCGTTGAATCCAAGGCGCCGGTCGGCTCGTCTGCCAGCACAATCTCGGGATCGTTGATCAGGGCGCGGGCAATGGCCACGCGTTGCATCTGCCCGCCCGAAAGCTGGCTCGGGCGCTTGTTAACGTGCTCGCCCAGGCCAACTTTCTCCAACGCCTCGCGCGCACGCTGGCGGCGCTCGGCATGCCCCACGCCCGTAAGTGTGAGCGCCAGCTCCACGTTTTCCAAAATGGTCTGATGCGGAATGAGGTTATAGCTCTGGAACACAAAGCCGATGCGGTTGTTGCGATAGGCATCCCAATCGCGATCGTGAAAATCCTTGGTCGAAATACCGTCGATCAGCAGGTCGCCGGAATCGAAATGATCGAGCCCACCGATAACGTTGAGCATCGTAGTTTTGCCCGAGCCCGAGGGACCCAGAATGGCCACGAACTCGTTATCGCGAAAAGACAGGCTTACGTTGTCGAGCGCCACCTGCGTAAACGACTGCGTGACGTACCTTTTGCAAATACCTTTGAGCTCCAGCATGGACGGCAACCTCTCCCACGCGGGCGCAGTTGCCCGCTCTCCCCCGCCGTTCGTATTCGACGCGTTTGTCCTACTCTATCCCCATTTTTTGCCGGAGCCAGTGAGGAATGTAGGGAACCGCATCAAAAAACGAACGGGATGGCGCCCAAAAGAAGAGGTCCCGAGCGGGACCTCTATATGGTGGAGCTTATCTTGAAAGGTAGCGGACTACTTCGCACAGCGGCGCACGATCCTTGCTATGCTTTACGCGTATTTTACTGCTCGCTATTCGCAATCGCCTGGTCGATCAGTTTGTCGAGTGCTGCGCGCTGCTCGGCGGAGCTGATGGCTCCCACGATTGGATCCCCTACGATGTTGCCATTCTGATCGATGACATACGTCGTCGGGAACGAGAACAAATTTGACGTAAACTTACCAGCCTCGCTATCCGACTTGAACCAGATGTTCTTATATGTCACGCCCTTCTTGCTCAGCACGTCCTTGGCATCTGCAATCTCGCCCTTGTTGCCATCGAGTGTAAAGGAATTGACGCCCACGACCTGGCCGCCCTTCTTGGCAAGCTCCTGATTCAGTTTCTCAAGATCGCCCAGCTCGCCCACGCACGGCTTGCAAGTAGTGAACCAGAAGTTCATGACGGTGACCTTGTTCTTAGAGAACAGCTCGTCGCTGTTCACGTCGTTGCCATCCAGGTCTTTGCCCGTAAAGCTGGGGAACTTCGTCGCCTCGCTCGAAGCATTGGCACCAGCCGTCATGTCAGCGGTCGAAGCGTCGACGCTCTCGCCTGCGCTCGGCGTGCTTCCACAGCCGGGGAACTCCTTCTCCAAGCTCTCGAGCTTGTCCTCGATCTCCTTGATCTGCTGTGCACCGGCCTTGAGCGTCTTAAGCTCATCCGCCGTAAACTTATCCTTGGCGCCGTCGATGGTCTTGAGCAGGAAATCGCCGTAATTGCTGCCGTCCTCAATCATTGTCGAGTCTTTATTTGCCGCATTGAATACCTTTTCCCACAGCGCGTTATCACTCGAAAAGATATCGTTCTCCTTCTGCATGAGTTTTGCATACAACTCGGCGGCCTCGTCGGCATTGGCCGGCTTCTGCGCAGTGAGTTCTGCGATCTTAGGATCGGAGCTCGCAGATTCGCTCGCATTGCCACCGGGCGCCGAACATGCCACAAGGCACAAGGCCAATACCGGCACCATAAACAGGGCCGCAATCTTAGAAAGCTTCATAGTCATTCCTCCGTTTTGTCGAAGCTTGTTTACTTTTTATCGGCGGTCAAGGGAAGCTTTTCCGCCGACACATCCAGGCCATAGCGATAGCTGATGGCATCGACGGGACAGGCCCCGATGCACTTTCCGCACCGGATACATTCGGCATGATTGGGCGCGCGGACCACATCAACGTCCATCTGACAAACCTTTGAGCACTTGCCGCACGAGACGCATTTGCATGCATCGACCCGGATTCCCAGCAGGGATACCTTATTCATGAGCGCGTAGAATGCGCCGAGCGGGCAAATCCATTTGCAGAAGGGGCGGTAGAACAAAACGCTCAGCACTACCACGGCAATGAGAACGGCAAGTTTCCAAGTAAAGAGATGTCCCAACGCAGATCGAATGCCGGCATTGGCGATGGCCAGCGGAATGGCGCCCTCGAGCACACCCTGTGGACAGATGTACTTACAAAAGAACGGGTCGCCCATCCCCAGATCGTTGACCAACAGCACAGGCAGCAATACCACGGCAAATAGCAGCACAACGTATTTGACATACGTAAGCGCCTTGAGCCTTTTTGTCGAAAGCTTTTTGCCGGGGATCTTGTGAAGCAGTTCCTGCAACCAGCCAAACGGGCACAAAAACCCGCATACAAATCGTCCCAGCAGCACGCCGAGCAAAATGAGCGTACCGGTAACGTAGTAGGAAAAGTTGAACTTGGATGAACCTACCACCGACTGGAACGACCCGATGGGGCACGCACCCGATGCCGCGGGGCACGAATAGCAATTAAGTCCAGGTACGCAGACTGTTTTTCCCGCGCCCTGATAGATGCCGCCTTTGGCAAAGTTTGGCAGGTGAATGTTGGTGATGAGCGTCGCCGCCGCCTGAATGAATCCGCGAAATCGGGCCAAAACATGCGACGCAGTGTTTTCTCTTTTATCCAATTCCGATACACTCCAAGCACAGCCTAATCGCTTTGGCCAGCACGGCATCCGCCTCGCCACGCATAACACCAAAGCACACCATGGTAATTCCGACGATCAACAAAGCGACCTGTACCATGGGTTTTACCGCTTTGAACAACCTGACCACTCCTTTCGTTACGCGACCATTGGACCATATCGACTATAAAATCCGTGTTAAGCGCGATTTGGAATGTGCGAGGAGACTGTTATGCGTATTTTGATCGTCGAAGACGAGCGAGCACTGTGCGATGCAATCGCACGCAGCTTGCGAAACTTGGCGTACAGCGTCGACTACTGTCACGACGGACAGGAGGCGCTCGACCTACTGGACATTGAGGCCTTCGACCTCGTAGTACTCGACCTCAACCTTCCCCGTATCGACGGCATGACCGTGCTCAGGGAACTTAGGAAAACCGACTGCGAGACCAAGGTACTGATTCTGTCCGCGCGTGGCGAAGTATCCGATAAAGTCGCCGGACTCGATGCCGGCGCCAACGATTACCTCACCAAGCCGTTTCATCTGGACGAGCTTGCGGCAAGGATCCGCAGCCTTACCCTCAGACGCTTTACACAAAGCGACATAGTTTTAACCTGCGGAAAGCTCCGCTTTGACGCCAAGGCGCGCATCGCCTCCGTGGACAGCGAGGCTTTATCTCTTACGCGCAAGGAAACGGGAATCTTGGAATACCTGATGCTTAATCAGGGGCGTCCGGTAAGCCAAGAGGAGCTTATCGAGCACGTTTGGGATAGCAGCGTGAACAGCTTTAGCAACGCAATCCGCGTTCACATCTCGTCACTCCGCAAAAAGCTACGCAGCGCTTTGGGATACGACCCGATTCGCAATCGGATTGGAGAGGGCTACGTTATGGAGGATGGCGAATGAAAGGGCTTTCGCTGCAATGGCGCATAACGATCATGACGGCACTGCTGACGTGTGCAGCATGCGTGCTGACAAACTGCCTGGTCGGCTATACGGGCATGCGCTACATGGATGCCATCGGCAGTGACATCTCGGCCTTTAACGCAACCGGCGAAGATTCGCCCCAGGCGTTCGACCCAACGAAAGCGACCCCCGATGACAAGGTCACGATCGTCGTAAACGACGCACAGGAGTCTTTTGGCACGACAACCTGGTACATCACGGCTGGAGTCACACTCCTTGGCGGCGTGCTGACATACTTTGTGAGCGGCCGTGCGCTCAAACCGCTACGGGATTTTGCAGCCCAGGTTGAGCGTGTGCAGCCTGACAACCTAAGCGAAATCAGACTCAGTGAAGATGTGCCCACCGAGCTACAACAATGCAGCGCCTCTTTCAACGACATGATCGCCCGTCTTGGCGAAGGGTTCTCTGCACAGCGTCAGTTTACCGGCAACGCCGCACACGAGCTGCGCACCCCGCTCGCCCTTATGCAAGCACAGATTGAACTATTCATCTCCGAGCACTCCGGTCTGCAATCCGAAACAGCCGAGCTGCTCGGCCTGCTACAAGAACAAACCGAGCGCATGTCTCGAATGACCAAGGTATTGCTTGAGATGAGTGAGCTCCGCAGCGTTCCTTGCGAGGACGATGTTGAACTCGGCCCCCTGTCCGAAGAGGTCCTCACCGACCTTGCGCCACTTGCCGAAAATAAGGGCATAGCCCTCAATTGTGCTGGAGACGCTTTAGTAATCGGAAGTGATACGCTCCTCTATCGGCTGGTGTTTAATCTGGTCGAAAACGCCATCCGTTACAGCCGCTCCGGCTCGACTGTCAACGTCTCCATCAGCGGCAGCGACAGCCACGTGCTCCTGCGAGTCAAAGATGAGGGCCCGGGAATACCCAAGCAGTACCGAGAGAGCATCTTCCAGCCGTTCTTTCGTCTAGACAAATCCCGCAGCAGAGCATACGGCGGCGCAGGACTCGGGCTAGCGCTTGTTTGGGAGATTGCAGCGCTTCACGGTGGCACGGTAGAGGTCGAAACAAGTTCCGAGAACGGAACCACCATGCTCGTAAGCCTTCCAAAACGATCCGCAGCGTTAACCGAACAGTAAAACGAGAGGGGTCCCGAGCAACAGGGGTACAATTGCTGCATTGTTGCCACCTGATGGGAGATGGAAGATGGACTGCGATGGCTACCCGCGCATTCCCATGCCGTTGATGTGCACTGCCTTTGTGCCGGGGCAGATTGACGCTGCGGTTGCAGGCATTTCCGACCCCGATTCGCGCACCATCGCCACGGCAGAAGCGCTGTACTTTCGCGGACAGGCCACCCTCGCTGCCAAGACGGCGCGCCCCTATCTTGACGCCACCGACCCCGCACTGCGCTATTCCGCATGCCTTATCTGCGGATATG
Organism: uncultured Collinsella sp.; assembly: GCA_900543615.1. Taxonomy (GTDB): domain Bacteria; phylum Actinomycetota; class Coriobacteriia; order Coriobacteriales; family Coriobacteriaceae; genus Collinsella. Next base: position 6,452 of record UQSC01000020.1, read on the forward strand.
CCAGTCTGTCGCTCAATCGTATCGCCGATGCCCGCCGTTGCCTTGCGGGCATCCTCGATACGCCAGCTGACGAGGAATCGTCCGCCGTCCACGCCACGCATATCCTGTTCGCCTCCGCCGCGAGCGTCCTGCTGCACTTGCCTTCCCCGCATTCCGCCGAAGAGTTTTATCCGCTTGCGGCGCATCTGCCCGAAGGCCTGCGCCTGTTCGCCAGCTACGTGATGGCGCATGCCCTGTACCTGCGCGGCGAATATGGCCGCAGTCTGGGCATGGCGGAAAACGCCCTGATCATGAAACAGGGAAGTTATCCCATCTCGGAGCTGTTCCTGCACCTGTCGGCTTCCATGGCCTGCATGAGCCTCAAAGACGTCGACGCCGCAAAGGCACACTTCGGAGCCGCTTGGGACATTGCGCGTCCCGACGGCCTTATCGAGCTCATCGGCGAACACCACGGCCTTTTGCAGGGGCTTATCGAGGCGTGTCTAAAAACGCAATACCCTGACGACTTCGCGCGCATCATCGAGATCACGTATCGATTCAGCTACGGTTGGCGGCGCATCCACAACCCCGATTCGGGCGAGGACGTGGCCGACGATCTAACGACCACGGAATTCACCATGGCCATGCTCGCCTGTCGCGGGTGGACCAACGCCGAAATCGCACACCATATGGGAGTATCGCCGGGCACCGTCAAAAACCGCCTATCCGGCGTATACGCAAAGCTTGGCATCGGCACACGCGCCGAGCTGGTCGCGCATATGTTGCGTTAGCAACCGGGCTGCCAAGCGCATCGAACGCGTTCCGAAACCCGGCGCTTCGCTCAATTAATTTGGACATTTTGACCCTTGAACGGCACTACCGCCACGTGGCGCCTTCTCGCAAAATTGGATTATTTCCACCGATACCTGCGGGATGGGAGCCAAAGATGCTTGATCGCCGTTCGTTACTTGTTGCCGGAGCGTCCTCGCTGGCGAGCGTTATGTTGCCGCGCGTGCCGGGAAGCGCAAACGCCTTCATATTGCCGTTCGCGCCCACCGAAGCCTATGCCGACGAAAAAGACCCTTTCAGGGTGCTCGTTCTCTCGCGCACCATGTTTGGTGTGGTCGTGGTCGACGTCGCCAACAAGAATATGCCCATCAAGGGTGCCCAGGTCACGCTCACATCGCGCTACGCCGCAGGCAAGCAGCTCACCGCTACGACCGATGACGAAGGCACGGCCATCTTTGAGGTCGCGCCGCTTTCGGAAGGCTACGTGGACGAGGCGACGCTTCTCGACGCGTACGACTTTAACGGCGGTATCTCCATTAGCATGGCGGACTACCGTGATGTCGAGATTCCCCTTGCGCGTATCCAGGGCGGCACCGCCATAACCGCGCCCACGCGTCCGCTTTCCGACGGCGAGCCGTACTTCCGCCAGCTCACATTCGACGAATGGGACATCCAATACGCTGAAGCCACGTTCATGGCATTGCCGAAGGACGACACGGCAAACGAGCAGCCCGATACGCACGCCTTTACCGTGCAGGCACATCTGCCACAGGGTGGACAGGCAACGCTGCACATCAACAAAGTGACGCCTGCCGCGGGCAGCTCACCCGAAACCGTCACGCAGATTGGCCAAGTCAAGGCCAGCGCATCGGGTGCGGATAATCTGGCGACGTTCACACTCGAAGACAAGTTCCTCGATGCGGCATCGGACCTTCTGGAAGAAGGCTGCAAGCTGTGCTTTGTCCTCGACTATCGGGGCAAAACCTACACGCTCTCCTCCCCCATGGCCGTTGTCACTGCGCCGGCCGCAAAGGCAGAATCGGGCTCGACCACTATCGTCCCCACCACCATGGACCAAGAGATCACTCCGTTTGATTTCCCCGCGGCGTTTCCCGGCATCGGCGGCAATAAGTTCACGTGTTGGATGCCCACATTTCCGATCCTCTTCGATTTCTCGTTTGCCGGGTACGTGCTGTTTGGCGGAGGATACAAACCAGCCAGCTATATGAACGATTCGGGCAATCCTGATCCGGAATACTGGAAGAAATCGCCGCGCGAGTCGGGCGCTAAGCAGGCAAACCGCTACCTCGACGAGATGGAGGGGAAGTGGAATCAGTACAAGAGCATGAGTGCCGGTTCGGGAACCGATCCAAGAAACACCAAGCTCCTTCGCCACCATTGCACGCTGCTGTTCACGATGGATATCGCCACACAGCTGTACGGCTCGCTCGCCTACGATTGGGTGGGCAAAACCTGGGGCAACAACAACGACCCCGCATACGGCAATATTAAGGCCCTCTTCCAGGTAAGAACCGACCTCAATTGGACCGAGCAGTTTACCCTAGGACCGGTGCCGTTTTTCCTAAACGTCAATCCCTGGGTGCTGGCAAAACTGGCGCTCGCCGTGGGCGCCCACACGCACGGTAGCGGCGCGGCATTTTTCAAAAACATATCGCTCGACTATTCAAACACCTCGGGCTCGTTCACCATCCAGATCGGGCTTGCCGTCACCTTTGGCGCCGGCGTTGCAGGCGTCGCTTCGTCTGCCGTGCGCGGCGCCGCATCCCTCACGCTGTTCATTGGGTACGAGAAGGCAGATGGACACCAGCTTCCGCGACTGCGCGTTGGTGCAGACGTCGATGTCGATGTGATACTCCAGTTCGTAATGTTCAAGTGGACCACCAAGGCTTGGTCGGGGTCGTGGCCCACACTCCTCGATTCGTGGAATATGTCGGTGAACAATGGCAACCAGTATGTGCTCCAGCGCTCTGAGCTCGCATTGGGTGGAGATACGCCTTATACGCTGGATGCCTGCTTCGGCTCGGCCGGCAACGCCGAGGCAGGTGGTGTGCCGCAATTTATCGCATCTGCCACCATCGTCACCAACGCCGAGCTACTCGCACGCGCCGAGGTTGCAGCCACCGCGAAAAACGTCGCGTCTGTCGGACGCGATTGGGACCGGGCGGTCACACGCATTGAGCTCGAGGCAGACGCGGAGAGCGACGACACGGGACAGGTTGAGCATTTTGTCCACGCACTGATGGAAAACAACGAAAACACCGCGCCGATGTATACGTACACCCATATCGGGCAGGCGAAGGACGCCGTTGCGGACCCCAACGCCAATTCTGCTTGTGTGTCGGAGGACGATCGCGGCGGCATAAAACCCTCGAGCGACAACGTGCTGTTTTCCGGCGTGCTCAGCGAAGCCCACATGAGGCTAACGATGATCGCCGGCGTGGAGTGCCTATTCCGTATCGCCTCGGTGCGCTACGGCGACAATGGTCGCTCGCGCCTGGTGGTACACACAAAGGCAAACGGCACGTGGTCCGCTCCCACGCCCGTGGACTTCCCCCTTGGGTTTGGCGAGGGCGACGTAGAGCGTGACGGCATATTCGATTACGACTTCGACGTGGTGGAATATACAGACGGGAGGGAAAACCAGGACGCCTACGTGCTGCTGGTCTCGGGCGAGCGCCCCGACGGCGACAACACCCTTTTCGATACGGCAAGCACAGCCGGCATACTGTCCGTTGTGCGCCTGCGCATAAGCAACGACGGAGTTCGCGTGATATCGCACACGTCGTGGCGCAGCATCTCGCGCGGCCGCCTTCAGGAGGATGGCTACCATTGCCTGCAGTGCCCACGCATCACGGTGGGCAAGACGCTGGTCGACGGACGTCTGTCGGGCGCCTACCTCCACCGCCACGGAGCCACCGCAGAAAAGACGCTCGGTAGCGAGGCCGAGGTTGCGCTGGAATGCTTTACCCTGTGGTCGGATGATTTGGGCGACAGTCTCACGTTCCGTCAGGTCCTCCGCTTTCCGCAGGCACCGTCGAGCATCGAGCTGGGCGCGCCCGAGAATATCAACGGCAAAATGGTGGTGCCCATTGCATACGAGACCGCAGGCGGTTGTGGCTGTGCATCGTACGCCGTGATCGGCCAGTCCATTGCGAGCTGGGGCGTTATGTCGCCAGATGCCACAGTACCCCACGCGGTGCCGTGGCCGCAGCACACGGGCTTTTTGGCTACCGTCAACGAGCAACTGCAGCATATTACTTGGACGCGAGGCGCATCGGCATTTGCAACGCAGCCCGTGGGTGCCGCAGGCTGTGGCCCAGCATCGTTTAGCGTAAGCAACAACGGCAGGTGCGTGCTCTATGTAGAGAACACCGATGGCAAGGTGGGGCAAACCTACGACGAAGAAGGCAACCCGGTAGCAGTGATGGGCAAGCACTTCCGCATCTTCGCCAGCACCTTGGCAGGCGATCTGTTTACGGAGCCGTTCGTGATGTGCGAGCTGGACCATCCCGTCGATCAGATAACGACATTTTTGACGTCGGGAGGCATGCTCTCCGCGCTCGCCACGCACATTGTGAGCGCGGAGAAGAGCGAGGCAGAGCTACACGGCATCGAAGTGCCCTTGGTGGCGTGTGCCACTCCGACGGGCGCGGTCGCTACCTCGGGCGCGGTGGTGCCCGGAGCAGCAGGCGAATCCTTCATGGTCACGGTGCGAAACGACGGCAACACCTTGCTGACCGCCGGCACGATCGATCTGTACCGAGAGGGCTCCAGCCAGCCGTTCTCCAGCGCATCCATCGGGTTCGGAGCGAACGCACGCATGGCTTCGATCTACGATCCAGAGCTTGCCGAGGACGCTTCGGCCAACGACATGGCACACGTGAAGTACGCGCTCGAGACACTGGACGCGCGTTTTGCAACGCACCCGCTGGTAGCCGACAACGGCAACGCCGTGCTGGCACCGGGTTGCACGGCACAGTTTCGCATGAGCTTCGCCATCCCCGAGAGTTGGAGCGACGAAGTGGGCAAACGCGTAACGCTGTATGCGAAGGCGCGTGATCTGGTGGCGCTCGACCCCGTAACACTCGAAGAGATTCGACCGGGCGCAAACTCGGCGCTGGGTGCCGTACTGCACGAGCTTCATGTGCCCGACGCGGCATGCGAACGCTCGGAAGTTCAGGTCGGCGTATGCGACAACGCGGATACGACAGGACTTCACGACGCCCCGATGACGGTCGACGGCGATGGCGGCACGAGTGGAGGTGGCTCCGGCGGAAGCAGCTCCGGTAGCGGCAGTGGCTCTGGCAGCGGCAAGGATCACGGCAATAACAAGCGCCCCGGAAAAGCGGGCGCGCTTGCGGGCACGGGCGACAGCAACGTCCCCCTGACAGCAGCCGCAGCAGCACTCGCCGCAGCCGGCGCCGGCCTTGTCGCCTACAGCGCCCGCCGCACGGCGCTCGAAAACGACACCGCCGATGAGGTCAATTCTGATAAGCCTCACTAGCTCTCAGTTACCTTTGCGAGAGACGCCGACTCGGCTCATCGAGCACCAAAAAGGGCTGGCCCCGATAACTCGGAGCCAGCCCTGAGTCGCCTGACGTGAGAATCGCGGCGTTATTTGAGCTTCAGTGCCTCCATCATAGGCACGGCGGTATCCCAGTCGATCTTCCAGCCGATCGACACGCGGACGGTCTCGCCCGTTGCGGGAGCCGTCGCAAACAGCGTATGGCCGTTGTCGGGACCGGTAAAGCGCAGCCACGTTATGCCGTTGTACTCGACCTGGTCAGTTATTGTCTCCTTGCCTTCGTAGACCTGCTCTAGGCTTGCAACCTCTTCCTCCGGCGAGCGCGGGAAGATACTGATGTGCAGGCGTCCTCCAGTCTCGTCGTGGAAGAAGTCTGCCTTTTCGTGCTCTTCGTTGGACGAATCCAGCGTGTACCCATCGGCGGCCTCGATACTGTACGAAGCGCAATCGATGCCGGTCATATTGGCCGCGTCACCAGAATCGGCCACGCCGCCGGCCGCCTTAAACTCCTTGGTCTCGCATCCCGTGGTGTCAAAGTGCATGGCCTCATGATTCTTGGCGGGGGCGTAAGCGTCTACGAACTCGACAGTGATGGGCCCGTAGTACGCTGTCTTGGGCGCCCAGAAATACACGTACTCAACGGTCTCGCCCGGGCCGATATCTGGCCTCTTGGAAAGATCGATGCCCTCGTGAAGCTCATCGGGAGCCTCGCTTGCAACGTAGTCGAGCACGGCCGCCTTGCCAGAAGTAAACAACGGGTCGCCCGCCTCAAGATCGCCCTGGGCAGCATGCACGTTAAAGGAGTCAAACGTCCTGTTCTTTGCATTGTTGTTGGTGATCTTGACGTGTAGGTAAAAGCCGTCCTGCAGCTTAGCGTCGCCGCGATAGAACGTACCGTGAGCCACCGACTCATAGGTAATGCCTGCCACCTCGACCGTCTGCGAATCATAGGCTTTGGGCTTTTCCTGCACAGGCGCGCTGCCGCCCGAACTGCCAGCCGAGCCGCTCGGAGCACTACCGCCACAGCCGGCCACCGTACACGCCAGCACGGCCGAAAGCGTCACGGTGGGAATTCCTAACAGCAGCTTCTTCGTCATGGGCTTCATCATCCTCACCGCTCCTTTCGCTTGCACCTCATCCGTTGCCCAAGGCCTTCGTCGTCCCGTGGCATCGGCTTCCACTATGAGCGTATGACGAAACACGGCGCCGGCGAAGTGACCCGTGGCCCAAATAACGACCCACCAGCGTTCCTTATGGGCCAAAAGAACTCGCACATGCACGCCCCCGGCCCATAAAACGAGACGTCTGTCCCAATGTTCGATTCGATCCAACAATCCGCACGACACGTTTTCGACAACGTATCCAACCGCAAACGCAGCAAGACGCATTCGGCCGCCTTCAAATTTACTCGGGCAGAACCGACTCGGTTTTGTCCGAGTAAACTCGAGCATAAACTGATCCATGCGATACAATTAACTCGGACAAAACCGAGTCGGAAGGAACCGAGTAAGTGGAATTTATTGGCAGGGAGCGTGAGCTCGCCCGTATTAAGAAAACGCTCAAAGCACCCGAGCAGCGCAATGTTCTCATTTACGGCAGGCGTCGCGTCGGAAAAAGTGAGCTCATCAAGCAGGCGCTAACCGATTTGTCGGACGTCGCAACGGTCTATTACGAGTGCCGCCAAACCTCCGAGGCAGACAACCTCGAGAGTCTGTCCGTCCTTGTTGCTGAAGCGCTGGGCTTTCCTCCGCTCGCCTTCACAGGCATCCGCGAGCTCATCGAATTTCTGTTTGCCCAAGCTAAAGACAAGAACATTACCCTCGTTCTCGACGAATACCCCTACTTGAGAGATGCGGTTAAAGGCCTAGACAGCATTCTTCAGACCTCAATCGACGCCCACAGGGAAGACTCACGTTTAAACATTGTCCTGTGCGGCTCCTACGTTGAGATTATGAAATCCCTCATCGAGCATGAAAGCCCCCTCTACGGGCGAATTGATCTCGCGCTTGAGCTTAAGCCCATGGATTACTTTGACGCTGCGAAGTTCTATCCCGCGTTCTCGCCCGAGGACAAGGTGCGGCTCTATAGCGTTTTTGGCGGTATCCCCTTTTACAATCGCCTCATCGATCAATCCCAAAGCGTACGCGACAACATCATCGAGCTCGTCACGGAACCTGGCGCCCGCTTAGAAAGCGAGGTGCCGTCCTATCTCAACGCCGAGATCTCGAAGATGACCAACGCCAACGAAGTTTTCGGGGCTCTCGCACAAGGCTACTCCCGTTGGGGGGACGTGCTGGCACAGTCGCACGTCTCGAGCGGTCCGGCCATGGCAGACGTGCTCGACAAGCTCATGTCACTCGAAATCGTCCAAAAGCGTGCACCCATCAACGACCCTACGAACAAGCGCAAGTCTGGCTACTTTGTAGTGGATCCGCTTTCGCTCTTTTACTATCGCTATGTTTTCCGCAATGCCTCAGCGCGTCAGCTGCTCGACCCAGAAGTCTTCTATGATCGTCACGTCTCCCAAGACTTCGAGGAAAACTACGTTCCTCATATGTTCGAGGAGATCTGCCGTCAATACCTCGTGCGGCAGAACAGGACCGGCAAGATCGAACCGGCTTTCGACGCCATAGGCAAGTACTGGTACGACGACCCCGCAAACAAAACGAGCGGCGAATTCGATGTGGTAACGCAAGACCCCGAGGGCTACGCATTCTACGAAGCAAAGTTCCGCAAATCCCCCATCACGCAAAAAATGGTCGACGAGGAAATCGCCCAAGTCGAGGCAACGGGACTCAAGTGCCATCGCTATGGATTCTTCTCCCGTTCGGGCTTCGAAGCTGGCGAAAGCGATCGAACCGTCTTCATCGACCTGCCGCAGATGTTTGGATAGGACAGGACAGGTCCCTCCCGCATTCCAAGCATTCATTATCTAATCGAACGATTGTTCGATGGATTTCGTGTTGGTTGGAATCGCCTGTGGGCTGGGCTATGCTACCTTGACTATCTATATGACTTAAACGCAGCAAGGGAGCACCGAGAGAGCGAGTATGGCAAAAAACACCGCAAATTATGGTAACGACAGTATCCGCCAGCTCAAGGACGAGGAGCGCGTACGCCTGCGCCCCGCCGTCATCTTTGGCTCGGACGGACTCGATGGCTGTGCACACGCTGCCTTCGAGATCCTGTCCAACTCCGTTGACGAGGCGCGCCAGGGCTACGGCAAGCTCATCACCCTTACCGCCTTTCGCGATGGCTCCATTCAGGTAGAGGACAACGGCCGTGGCTGCCCGCTCGACTGGAACCCCTCCGAGAAGCGCTTTAACTGGGAACTCGTCTTTTGCGAGCTCTACGCCGGTGGCAAATACAATAACAACCAGGGCGGCGACTACGACTTCTCGCTCGGTACCAACGGCCTGGGCTCGTGCGCGACCCAGTACGCATCCGAGTACATGGACGTCACGGTTTGGCGCGACGGCAACAAGTACTCCCTGCACTTTAAGAAGGGCAAGGTCGTCGGTGCCAAAAAGAAGGCACTCGAGATTGAGCCCAGCGGCGAGGATCGCACCGGCACCACCATCAAGTGGCGCCCCGATCTTGAGGTCTTTACCTCCATCAGCATTCCCCACGATTGGTATCGCGAGACCATGCGCCGCCAGGCCGTGGTCAACGCCAACGTGACCTTCCGCCTGCGCATCGAGGGCGACGATGGCGAGTTTTCCGAAGAGGACTTTTGCTATCCCAAGGGCATCGAGGACTACGTGCTCGAGAAGGTCGGTACCGACTACCTTACCGAGCCCTTTTTTATCGAAGCCGACCGCCGCGGTCGCGACCGCGAGGACCTGCCCGACTACAACGTAAAAATCACCGCGTGCATGTGCTTCTCGCGCACCTTCATGATGCAGGAGTACTACCACAACTCATCGTGGCTCGAGAACGGCGGATCGCCCGAGAAGGCTGCCCGCAGCGCTCTGACCAGCGCCATCGATGCCTACATCAAGCAACAGGGCAAGTACAACAAAAACGAGAGCGGCATTAAGTGGCAGGACGTCCAGGACTGCCTAGTGCTGGTGACCAACTGCTTCTCCACCCAGACGTCCTACGAGAACCAGACCAAAAAGGCCATCAATAACCGCTTTATCCAGCAGGCCATGACGGCATTCTTTAAGGAGCGCCTCTCGACCTACTTGATCGAGAACAAAGACGCCGCCAACAAGATCATGGAGCAGGTGCTCATCAACAAGCGCTCGCGCGAGAACGCCGAGAAGACGCGCCAGAGTATCAAGACAAACCTGCAGCAGAAGACCGACATGGCCAACCGCGTGCAAAAGTTCATCGACTGCCGCTCCAAGGACAAGAGCCGTCGCGAGATTTACATCGTAGAGGGCGACTCGGCAGCAGGCGCCATTCGCACCTCGCGCGATGCCGAGTTCCAGGGCGTTATGCCCGTCCGCGGCAAGATCCTCAACTGCCTGAAGGAGGACTATCCGCGCATCTTTAAGTCCGACATCATCATGGACCTCATGCGCGTGCTAGGCTGCGGCGTGGAGATCAAAGACAAGCGCATCAAGAACCTCGGTGCCTTTGACCTGGACAACCTCAACTGGAACAAGGTCATCATCTGTACGGACGCCGACGTCGACGGTTATCACATCCGCACGCTCGTGCTCACCATGCTCTACCGCCTGGTGCCCACGCTTATCGACGAGGGTTACGTATATATCGCCGAGTCGCCGCTCTACGAGATCAACTGCAAAGAGAAGACCTACTTTGCCTACACCGAGCTCGAGAAGAACGGCATCCTCAAAGAGATCGGCGACCAAAAGTGCTCGATCAACCGCTCCAAGGGTCTTGGTGAGAACGATCCGGACATGATGTGGCTCACCACCATGAACCCCGAGACGCGTCGTCTGATCAAGGTGGAGCCCGAGGACGTCACCAAGATGGAGACCATGTTCAACCTTTTGCTGGGCAACGACGAGGCAGGCCGCAAGCGCCATATCTCTGAGCACGGCAAGGAATACCTGGACCAGCTGGACCTGCAATAGCAGCAAATCGATAACGACGGCCCATAAGAAGTTCAAGAGGATATCGTGGCAAAGAAGAAGACGAAGAACCAGCCAAAGAAAAAACAGGTTAACGCCGAGAACGTCATCGGCCTGCACTCCGAGGTCACCGACCAGCCGATCACGCAGACGCTCGAGGTCAACTACATGCCCTACGCTATGAGCGTCAACGTCTCGCGTGCATTCCCCGAGATCGACGGCTTTAAGCCCTCGCATCGCAAGCTGCTCTACACCATGTACAAGATGGGTCTGCTCAAGGGCGAGCGCCAGAAGAGCGCCAACATCGTGGGCCAGACCATGAAGCTCAACCCGCACGGCGACGCCGCGATCTACGAGACGATGGTGCGTCTAGCCACCGGTAACGAAGCGCTGCTCGCCCCCTTTGTGGAGTCGAAGGGCAACTTTGGCAAGTACTATTCGGGCGACCTGAGCTACGCCGCCTCGCGTTACACCGAGGCCAAGCTCTCCCCCATTAGCGCTGAGATCTTCAAGGACATCGACAAGGACCCGGTCGACTTCGTCGACAGCTACGACGGCGCCATGAAGGAGCCGCGCCTGCTGCCCACCACGTTCCCCAACATCCTCGTCTCGGCCAACAAGGGCATCGGCGTCGCCATGGCGTCTGACATCTGCGGCTTCAACCTCAACGAGGTCTGCACTGCCACCATGCACTACCTGCAGGACCCCGATTGCGACCTGCTCGAGTACATGCCCATGCCCGACTTCTCGACCGGCGGCGAGATCATCTACCGCCGCGAGGAGATGGAAAAGATTGTCGAGACCGGACTGGGTAGCTTCCAGATCCGCTCCCGCTGGCGCTGGATTCCCGAAGAGCGCATCATCGAGGTCTACGAGATCCCCTACACCACCAAGACCGATGTCATCATCGAGCGCATCGTCAAGCTCTCCAAGGAGGGCAAGGTCAAGGAGATCGCAGACATCCGCGACGAAACCGACCTCTCGGGTTTGCGCATCGCCATCGACCTTAAGCGCGGCGTCGACCCCGACAAGCTTATGGCCAAGCTCTATCGCTCGACCACGCTGCAGGATTCGTTCTCGTGCAACTTTAACGTGCTCGTCGACGGCTATCCCCGTGTTATGGGCGTGCGCCAGATTCTGCACGAGTGGGTCAAGTGGCGTATTGAGTCCACGCGTCGCCGCATTAACTTTGACCTAGGCAAAAAGTCCGAGCGCCTGCACCTGCTGCACGGCCTCGAGGCGATCTTGCTCGACATCGACAAGGCCATCGCCATCATCCGCGGCACCAAGCTCGAAGCCGAGGTCGTGCCCAACCTTATGAAGGGTTTCGACATCGACGAGACCCAGGCCGAGTTTGTTGCCGAGCTTAAGCTCCGCAACATCAACGAGGAGTACATCCTCAACCGCACCAAGGACATTGCCAAGCTCGAGGGCGAGATTGCCGAGCTTGAGGAGATCATCTCCAGCGAGGAAAACATCAAGAAGGTCATCAGCGACGAGCTGGCCGCGGTCAACAAGAAATATGTGATGCCGCGTCGCACGGGCAGGATCGAGCCCCACGAGGTCATCGAGGTAAGCCTGGAGCCCGAGGTCGAGGAGTACCCGGTCACCATCATGCTCTCGCGCGATGGCTACCTTAAGAAGATGACGGACCGCGTGCTCAAGAAGGCGACCACGCTCAAGTACAAGGACGGCGACAAACCCTTTATCGAGTTCCCGTCCTCCAACACCCACGAGCTGCTGGTCTTTACCAACAAGAGCCAGGTGTACAAGTGCAAGGTTGCGGCGTTTGAGGACACCAAGTCGGCCCAGCTGGGCTCGTACCTGCCGACCGATCTCGAGATGGAACCCGATGAGAGTGTCATCTGGGTCATCGACCCCGAGGACTACAAGGCCGACGTGCTGTTCGTCTTTGAGAACGGCCGCGTGGTGCGCGTCGCGCTTTCTGGATACGTCACCAAGACCAACCGCAAGCGCCTCAAGAACGCCATCTACGGCGGCAGCAAGCTGCTGTATGCCCAGGTGCTCAAGGAAGATCGCGACATCGCGCTGGTCTCGAGCGACTATCGTTTGATGAACTTCAACACGTCACTGCTCAAGACCAAGACGACTACCAACACGCAGGGCGTCCAGGCCTTTACGACCAAGAAGGGCCGCTCGGTCACCACCGTCGGCACGACCGAGGAGATTCTTGGCGCCGGCGTCTCGGCCGAGAAGTTCACCGCGCAGAGCCTCCCCTCCGCCGGCGCTCTCATGAAAGAAAACGACATGCCGAGTCTGTTTGACTAGGACGACGGCAACGAGATCGTTAGATACTTCGCAAAGCGACGAGGCCCGGAACGCAACGGCATTGCGCCCGGGACTCGTCGTTTTTCTTCTCAACTATTTTTTAATGCAGATAAATTGATTTCTGCTTATTTTTCTGCGTAAAAAATGTCAGCGTCACTGCTTCGATGCCCTTTGGTCAGTCGTTAGCAAAACTTGCAAAAGTTAGCAAAACTTGCAAAGGGGCCACCATGGATCGCAGCAAATGTCTCCGCCATGCCAGGCATGCTCGAAGATATTATCGAGCGAACCAAAGAAGCCGCAGATAGCTACCTCTCACAGCCTCACGCGCGCATAAACGGTGTTCAAATTGGCCTAGTGGGCATCGATTGGACATATGCTCAAGAGGCTCAGGGCAACTGGCGCACGCGCATGAATGGCATCTTTAAGCAACTCGAAAAACATGACATCGGACTTCTCATCACCATCGATGAAGTCACCGTCAATCTCGAAGAAATACTTCAATTTGCCTCTGTTTACCAGCACTTTGTACGCGAAGGTAAAAAAGTTGCCCTACGCATGGCAGGACTGCCCTACAAAGTATCGGCGTTGCTGCGTAACGATTCCGTCTCGTTCCTCAGGCGTTCCCAATATCATCAGTTGGGACGAATCACTGACGTTGAAATTGCAAACGCATTCCGCAAAACCGTTGAGGCCGGAGGCCGCTCAATCACGCCAGAAGCGCTCGAGGATGCCGTGAAGGCCGTCGACGGATTTCCCTATATGATGCAGCTCGTCGGATATCGCACATGGGATGTTTCGGAGAACTCGCCCAAAATCAGTGCACCTGATGTACAGCAGGGTTCTCTGCTTGCCCGCATGGAGCTGCGCGGTCGAATTCTCGAAACGACCTATCGGGAGCTTTCCGATAAAGACATTGAGTTTTTGCTCGCAATGCTGCCCGATTCTGGCCCCAGTAGAGTCTCGGAGATAGCCAAACGCATGGGCGTCGCCAGCAACTACGCAAGCCAATACAAACGCCGCCTCCTGGAGGACGGCGTCATTGGAGAGCGCGGGCGTGGTCTCGTTGGCTTTGACATTCCCGCGTTCAGGGAATTCTTGAACGAGAAGGCGTTTTAGCACGCCGGAATTGTCCGCGGAAGCATCAACGCATGGCAATCAGCATTCCTCTTGGTAAGGATAGCAAGCATTTTCCACCAACACCGATTGCCATGCGTTCTTCTTGCCCTTAGGCGAGCTTGCGGGCGAGCTCTCGCACCTCTTCCAGCTTGGGCGAGGATGCCATGCTGTCGCGCTCGGTCATACCGCTGATGGTGACAATGCCCTGGTCCTCCCACTTGCAGTACGCGCAGGTTGTCTTGTACATAGCGATCGCCGCATCATAGACGCCCTCGCTGTGGCTATCGAGCAAAAGGGCCGTCTTAGTGAACGGGAAGCCCGTAGCACCGAAGGCGTACAGGCGGTCGATGGCGGCCTTCTCCTGCGCAGTGATATCAAACCAGTAGATAGGCGAAGCGAAGACAACCATGTCGGCGTCTTTCAGTGACTCGATCACGTCGGTCATGTCGTCCTTCTGCACACAGGTGCCCTCATGGGCAAAGCAGTACCGGCATCCCAAGCAGCCGGCGATCTTCTTGCTGGCAACGCGGACGACCTCGACCGTATGACCGCCCTCGCGCGCGGTCTCGGCAAACGCCTCGACCATGGTGTCGGTATTGGCGCCCTTGCGCGGGCTACCACTCAATACAACGATATTCATAGAAATCTCCCTCCTTCATGCCGCAGGCGCGCGGCATGTTTTCTTGTAGCCAAAACGAATGGAGTTAATCAATCGCCTCGTTTCAGCTACTCCCACTCTTTAGAAGAATCGTCGCTGGAAACTTGGTATTGAATCAAGGCGCGCCTTATTTCAGGTATTCCTCAAAGAATGCCTTCAGCTTTCCAAACGGAATGATGTCCATCTGATCGTAAAGGTCGGTGTGGCTGGCACCAGGGATAATGAGCAATTCCTTGTTGTCCCCCGTCAGCTTGCCGTACGTGGTTTCGCTGAAATAGCGGGAGTGCGCCTTCTCGCCATGCACCAGCAACACAGCTGAGCGGATTTCGCCGCTATATTGCAAAATCGGCATATTCAAAAACGACAGCGAGGACGTCACATTCCAGCCACCGTTGGAGTTCAGGCTGCGGGGATGATAGCCTCGCGGAGTTTTGTAGTAGGCGTTATAGTCCGCTACAAACTGCGGCGCATCCTCCGGTAGCGGATCGACCACGCCGCCCGCCAGCGCATAGCTGCCGTTTTTATAGTCCTCGGTGCGCTGCGCGTTCAGCGCTTTCCGCTTTTCAAAGCGCGCCTGCTCGGAATCCTCGGCGTCGAAATAGCCGTTTGCGGTCACGCGGGTCATATCGTACATGGTCATAGCCGCGGTAGCTTTGATACGGGTGTCTATGGCCGCCGCATTGACTGCCATGCCGCCCCAACCGCAGATACCGATGATGCCGATACGCTCCGGGTCAACGCTTTCCTGCACAGAGAGGAAATCCACCGCTGCGCAGAAGTCCTCGGTGTTGATGTCCGGCGATGCTACATAGCGGGGTGTGCCGCCGCTCTCGCCGGTATAGGACGGGTCAAAGGCAATTGCAAAAAAGCCCAACTCCGCCATTTTCTGCGCGTACAGACCGGAGGACTGCTCCTTCACCGCGCCAAAAGGGCCGCTGACGGCGATGGCGGGCAGCTTGCCTTCCGCGTTCTTAGGCACGTAGACGTCAGCCACCAGCGTGATGCCGTATCGGTTATGGAAGGTCGCCTTGCTGTGCTCAACCTTGTCGCTTTTGGGAAATACTTTGTCCCATTCCTGCGTCAGATTCAACTGTTCCATACCTAAACCTCCTTGTCAGTCGCTTTAAGGTATTGCTCGTCGTCCACGGGCTCCAACCACTCGTTGGAGGCCTCCTCGCCCGGAACCTCCACCGCGAGATGGGAGAACCAGCTGTCGGGCGCCGCACCGTGCCAGTGCCTGTCTCTTATACACATCTCCGAGCCCACGAGACCGAGGCTGATCTC
>UQSC01000021.1 GCA_900543615.1 uncultured Collinsella sp.
AGACAGCCATTGACCGTTCGGGCATGGTGCCCGTGGCGGTTGTCGTGCGCCTGCGCAGCGCCGAGGTTTATTTGGTCGAAGTCGACCGCATGGATCCGATTGCGCTCGCGCATGCGTGCTGGGAGATCGGCAACATGCATGCGCCGCTCTTCCGGGGCGACTCGGACGAGCATACCGTGCGCATGTATACGCCGGTGCAGCCTGTTTTGGGCCGCATGCTCCGGGGTATCGAGGGTGTTCGGCTCTCGGTGGTTACCCGTGAACTCGATACGGACCGGCGCTTTGCGTCGAGTGCGGCGGAGGTCGTCGTTAGCATGGCTCCGGACTTTACCATCGTAAAAAAGACGCGCGGCTAAGCGCGCGTATGCGCAAGACGGGCTTTGAGGGGCGACCAATCAAGGTCCGTCTTGCTGTTGATAGGAGGCTTTGGGGAAGCGTATGGGTCTTGAGGGAATCAAGTTGATTGCATGCGATTTGGACGGCACGTTGCTGCACCCGGGGGAGCGCGAGCCGCGTTCCGAGGCCTTTGAGCTTATCGATGAGCTGCATCGTCGCGGTATCGTGTTTATGCCGGCGAGCGGCCGTCAATATGCGAGCTTACGCTATCTGTTTGCCCCGGTGGCCGATGAGCTCGCCTATGTATGCGAAAACGGAGCCCTGGTGATGAGCGAGGGGCGTGCCGTTGTCAAGCGTTCCATGGAGCGTGGCCTTGCTATGGATATCGCGAATGCCGTGGTTGCGTATCCCCATGCCGACGTGACCCTTTCGTGCGAGGGGCACCTCTACGCCATGAGCGGCAACGATGCGTTCGTCGACCATTTGCGCTATGAGGTCCACTGCGATGTGGCGGTGGTCGACCGCCCCGAGGACATCGACGAGGAAGTCATTAAGATTGCCTTCCAGACGCCCGAGGTGGATCAGCCAGCGGCGCTGGAGCATTTTGAGCGCCTCTTTAGCGACCGTGTCGACGTGATGACGTCGGGAACCGAATGGACGGACTTTATCGGTTTCGGTTCGGGCAAGGGCTCCGCGCTTGCCGATTACGGTCGTGCCCTGGGGATTTCGCCCGATGAGATGATGGCGTTTGGCGACAATGAGAACGATCGCGACATGCTCAACGTCGTGGGCCATCCCTATCTGATGGAGAGCTGCAATCCCAGCATGCGTGGCATCAACGACCGCGTTCGCTATGTGCGCACGGTCGAAGAAGAACTGTGCCGCCTGCTCGCCGAGTAGGTTTTCGGGACATGCCTAGAAATGTGCTGCTTGCTGTAGCGGATGGGCAAGTAGATTTGCGGGCATGTCCCAAACATCTACCGGCAGTCGGGGCAGAGACCCTCGAAGATGGTGTAGTGCGACGTGACGTGCCAGCCGATTTGCTCGGACGCCTTGGCGTCGAGCTGGGCATCGAAGGGGAGCGGTACGTCGATGACGCGGCTGCACGAGGTGCAGATGATATGTGCGTGCGGCTCGATGGTGCGATCGAAGCGACTCCCGCCCGGCGTCTTGATCGAGAGGATTTCTCCGGCATCTGCCAAGAGATTGAGGTTGCGGTAGACCGTGCCGCGGCTGATTTTGTCATCCTGTTCGCGCACGGCGTTGTAGATTTCGTCGGCGGTGGGATGGTTATAGCTTTGGCGCACGGCGTCAAGAACCAGCTTTCGCTGCCTGGTATTCCTTCTTTGCACCGCCATGCGCCTCGCCTCTTTTCTATCAACGGTCGTAGGTAAATGATACCGTATTTAGCACACAATACTAATAATGAGGACTGAAACCGTCTTCATTGGCAAGTGGGGCTCGGGCCTGGGCATCTACGAGGCGAAAACGCGTTCCCATGCGCTCGTAGGAGGCATGGAGCGCCTCGAGATGAGATAGGATGTCTGCCGGAGCTCCCTGTATCTCCATCTCGACTGAGCCGTCTTCCATGTTACGCACCCAGCCGGTGAGCGCGCGTGCCTGCGCGAGGTTGGTGTTGGTAAAGCGAAAACCAACGCCTTGGACTTGCCCCGCCCAGCGCAGGAAATAGCGCAGGGGAGTGTCTTGAGTGGCCTCGTCGCTTGCGAGCACGGTAAGCCTGCGGCGCAGCTCGAGCTCGACGTTTGACGGTTTTTGAGGCTCTCGACTGCCGCCGGTGACGCTGGAGAAGAACGTATCGAAGAGGCCCATCGTTATGCCTGCTTGCCTGCGTCGGCCGGGAAGGTTATGCCGGCCTGCTGACGCACGGCATCCATGATGCGTAGTGAGACGAGCGTGACATCGCGGTAGTGGCCAAGCTCGTGGCGTCCCGCCGGGGTCTCCCAAATCTCTTCTTTAACGTTATCGATGCCGCCGATGGCGGTGATAAAGTCTGTGAGTTCGTATTCCATAGTGTTGCTCGATTTGGGCAGGTCGAGCACGCGGCCGTTGTCGCCCTGTTCGCGCGGTGCCTCGGTCGCCGAGCCGCGTACGACATCGCCGCGATAGTCGATGCGGACGTTGCGGGGCGTGGAAAGATGGTCGATCTGGATAGTGCCACGCTCGCCTTCGATCTGCGAGGGCAGCAGGTCATTCGTAATTTTGGAGTGCGCGAGCTCGACGGAGATACGGCCACCGCCGTAGCTGGCGAGGATGGAACCGCAGCCATCGATGGGGCCGTGCGTGAGCTGTTGCGTGGTGGGGTCGAGCAGAGTAGCCATGCTCGTAAGGCCGGAGGGCATGCCGAAAATCTCGACCATGGGCTCGACGGTGTAGACGCCAATATCCATGAGGGAACCCGATGCCATGTTGCAGTCGAAGATATTGGTGGCGCGTCCCGCGAGAATCTCGTTGTAGCGCGAGGAATACTTGCCAAAGCGCAATGAGGCGCGGCGGATGGGGGCGATCTCGCCCAGGGCGTCCTCGATGGCGTGGAAGGCGGGATCGTGGAGGGGACGCATGGCCTCGAGGGCCACGACACCTGCTGCCTCGGCAGCGCGGAAGACTTCCAGCGCCTGCGCCTCGGTGGCGCAGAAGGGCTTCTCGACGATGACGTGCTTGCCACCGGCGATGCAGGCAAGGGCCTGCTCGTAGTGAAGTGCGTTAGGGCTGCCGATGTAGACGGCGTCGACGTCGTCGGCTGCCGCGAGCTCATCGAGTGAAGTAAAGTTTCGCTCGCCACCGCGCTCGGCGGTAAAGGCAGCACCGCGATCTGCATCGCGCGAGAGCGTGCCCACAAACGCGGCTTGGTCGTTGGCGTTGACGACCTGGATAAAGTCGTCGGTAATCATGGATGTGCCGATGGTCGCTATACGCAGCATGTATCCCCCTCGTGCCGTTCGGTTTACAGGATGAGTGTAGCGCGAGGGGGCAGGAAATGGCGTGCGAAAACGCCGTTACAGGTCGCTCTCGTTAAAGCCGGTGTCGATATCGAGATTGGCTCCGTCGGCCGCCGTGGTGGCGAGCTCGTCGCAGCGCTCATTGAGCTCGTGGCCGGCATGCCCCTTAACCCAAATGAACTCCACCTTATGCTTACTCTTTGCGGCAAGCAGGCGCTCCCATAGGTCGCGGTTCTTGACGGGCTGCTTGTTGGCGGTTTTCCATCCGCGCTTTTTCCAGCCGTCGATCCAGTGCTTGTTAAAGGCGTTGACGACGTACTGCGAATCGGAATGGACTTCGACGTCGCAGGGGCGGTTGAGTGCCTCGAGCGCCACGATGACCGCCATGAGCTCCATGCGGTTGTTGGTGGTCTTGGCGTAGCCGCGCGAAAGCTCGGAGGTGAAGGTCTTGCCGGCGGGGTTGGTGTATTTGAGCACGGCGCCGTAGCCGCCGCGTCCCGGATTTGATCGGGCCGAGCCGTCGGTATAGATGATGACCTTCACATGGTTCCTTTCGTTGGGTACGTTTCGTGTGAGTGACCATTGTAGCGCCATGCCCGCCGGGGGCTAGCAATCTACGATTTCTACCCCGTCTTCCGACAGTTGGTTGGCATGGATGATGCGGTTGAGCTCGTCGAGGTATTGCTGCAAGAGGGGAGAGGGCTTGCGGTCGTCATGCATGATATAGCCTACGTGCATCGTCGGGGCGTCTGCCAGGGGGATCGAGGCCATGCCCCACTGCATTTCGCTGGAGAGTACGCCGGTCGACAGCGCATAGCCGTTCGAGGTGATAAGCAGGTTGGTGAGCGTCCCGCGGTCGGATACGCGGATATTGCGGTTGCAGGGAATATAGCTAAACGGTTCCTCGGCGTAATAGAAGGAGTTCGAGGTGCCTTGCTCAAAGCTGTAGCGCGTATAGGGCGTGAGGTCGGCAAGGGACAGCTGCGAACGGCGTGCGAGCGGGTGGCGTTCGCTGACGAACACGTGGACTTTTGCATCAAAGAGGGGATGAAAGCTCGCTCGGGCATCGGTAAAGGCCTTCTGCAAGACACGGGTATTAAAGTCATCCAGATAGAGGATGCCGATATCGCTGCGAAACGCGCGCACGTCGTCGATAATCTGCGCTGTGGTGGTCTCGCGCATGATGAACTCGAACTTGCTGTCGCGGCAGCGCTCGACTACGTTGACAAAGGCCTCGACCGAAAAGGCGTAGTGTTGGGCGGAAATGGCGAGGCGGGCTTGCGGGGTACCGCCGTCCTCGTAGCGGGCCTCGAGCATGTCGGCCTGCTCTACGACCTGGCGTGCATAACCCAAAAGCTCGGTGCCGTCGTTGGTGAGTGCAACACCGCGGCTGGAGCGCGTAAAGATTTCGATATGAAGTTCCTGCTCCAGGCTTTTGACGGCATTGGAGATATTGGACTGTGCCGTATAGAGGCGCTGGGCTGCGGCGTTGATCGAACCGGACTCTGCCACGGCGATCAAAAAGCGAAGCTGTTGGAGGGTCATCGGCGCCCGTCCTTTCGAGTGTTATCTATAAAACCGATAACAGGTTAGCGCTTTTAAGTGATTGACCGAGGAAAACAATGCTCGTACTATCAAAACACACAAAGACGGTAGGTAATTAAGCCAACTACGGAACCGGGATGCGAAAGGAGGCCCGCATATGAATTGCTTACCAAGACGAATGCCGGGCTCCTGTTTGCGCCCGTCGGCGTGATCAGGAGACAGCCACTTACTTCTCTTACTCTTATTACTTTTATTCGATCAAGGAGATCATCATGAGCCAGTTCATCAACAACCCCGAGCACACCTTTGGTTTCGATACCCTGCAGCTGCACGTTGGCCAGGAGAACGCCGATCCTGCATCCGACTCCCGCGCCGTGCCTATCTACCAGACCACGAGCTATGTGTTCCGCAACTCCCAGCACGCCGCCGACCGCTTTGGTCTTGCCGACGCCGGTAACATCTACGGCCGTCTGACCAACTCCACCCAGGGCGTCTTCGAGGACCGTATCGCCGCACTCGAGGGTGGCGTGGCGGGTCTTGCCGTCGCCTCCGGTGCTGCTGCCATCACTTATACCCTGCAGGCTCTTGCCCAGGCCGGTGACCACGTGGTGGCTCAGAAGACCATCTACGGTGGCTCCTACAACCTGCTGGAGCATACGCTCTCCCAGTTTGGCGTCGAGACCACGTTTGTCGATGCCCATAACCTGGAAGAGGTTGAGGGTGCCATCAGGGACAACACCACGGTCATCTATCTCGAGACACTCGGCAACCCCAACTCCGACATCCCCAACATCGACGCCATCTCGGAGATCGCCAAGAAGCACGGTCTGCCGGTTGTCGTCGATAACACCTTCGGCACCCCGTATCTGTTCCGTCCGCTGGAGCATGGTGCCAACATCGTCGTCCACTCCGCAACCAAGTTCATCGGCGGCCACGGCACCTCGCTGGGCGGTGTGATTGTCGACGGCGGTAACTTCGATTGGAAGGCGAGCGGAAAGTACGCCCAGATCGCTGAGCCCAACCCCTCCTACCACGGTGTTTCGTTTGCCGAGGCTGCCGGTCCCGCCGCCTTTGCAACCTATGTCCGCGCTATCCTGCTGCGTGACGAGGGCGCTTGCATCAGCCCGTTCAACGCCTGGGTCCTGCTCCAGGGCACCGAGACCCTGTCGCTGCGCGTTGACCGTCATGTCGAGAACACCAAGAAGGTCGTTGAGTTCCTGGCTGGTGACAGCCACGTCGCCAAGGTGAACCACCCGAGCCTGCCCGAGCACCCCGATCACGAGCTCTATCAGAAGTACTTCCCCCGTGGCGGTGCCTCGATCTTTACCTTCGAGATTAAGGGTGGCCAGGAGGCAGCTTGGAAGTTCATCGATCATCTGCAGGTGTTCTCGCTGCTCGCCAACGTGGCCGACGTCAAGTCGCTCGTCGTGCACCCGGCTACCACCACGCACTCCCAGCTCTCTGCCGAGGAGCTCGCCGAGCAGAACATCACGCCCTCCACGATCCGTCTTTCCATCGGTACCGAGAACGCCGAGGATATCATTTGGGATCTGAAGCAGGCCTTCGCCGCGCTGGACGAGTAAGGCGACTTGTGCAAGGACCCCTTGCGGCTCGATAGGTATAACTGCATAAAATGCCTGCTCAAGGCGCCTGTGCGAACAATGGTTGCACAGGCGCCTTTTTTGCATAGAGAGGGTGCAAAAACAGGGTTTTTGACACGATTTATGCATTCGAGTTGTGGAAAACTCCTGTTGAGAGGATGTGAGTTTTACGCAATTGACGTGCGCCTTTTGAGTAAAACCGCAGGTCGCGATTTGCTCGGGGCACTATGCAGCGCGATCGAATCACACGCAGCTCAAACGCAGCAAAAACGCACTACGGAGGTTTCCAGCTACATGAGGATCGATTCACGAAAACCGAAAGCCGCCGCCCTTTCCGCCGCTCTGATCGTGGCACTTTTGGCGGGCGCCGGTGCAACTGATGCCCACGCGGCAACACTATCCGACACGGTCGGATCCACGCCGTCCGAGGCGACGCTGGTGCAGCCCGTCGACTATCGCAGCGACGGCTTTGGCTCCATGCAGGAGTGGAACGCCTCGATGGAGGCCAAGCGCGATTCCCTTGAGATGCGTGCTCAGATCATCATGAACATGTACGGTGACTATGCCACCGATGACGAGCGCGCTGTACTGCAGGGTTGTATCGACGGTGCGGGCAGTCTTTTGACGATGGAGGAGGTCGACGCGAAGTCGACCGAGCTCGATGAGCTGCGCACTGCACTTGAGGATGCCAAGCGCGAAGCGCTCGAGGTTGCTGCCGCCGAGGCGGAGGCTGCCGAGGCCGCCCAGGCTTCGTACTACAACGCCGGTTACACTCCGTCCTACGCGTCTGCCGCGTCCTACGCGAACGGATCGGGCCTGACGCGCTCTGCGGGTGTCAATAACTACAACGGTCGCCGCGAGACCTATTACAGCAGCAATGTGCTTTATCACTATCGCACGGGCGAATGGACTCAGGATTCTGAGGGCTTCTGGCGCGATTCCGACGGCTATTACGTTGTTGCCGCGGGCGATATGGCCCAGGGCTCGACCTTTACGGGCTCCAAGGGTGATTGCAAGGTCTATGACTCCGGCTGCGCTGCCGGAACCACCGATTACTACACCGGTTGGTAATTTTTCTGCATCACGGATATTTGGCGGACGGGCGTCTTTACCGAGCTTTAGGGCAACGTAAGGACGTCCGTTCTATGTATGCGTTTGAGTTAACAGAGCCCTTACCGTGGCGGTACGCTGGGCGTATGGATGCGGGGCACACTGGTTCTTGAGAAATAAGGTCTTTCTCTTGGAGGAAGTGGTCTTGTGAATGCTCGAGATATTGCCGTTGCCGCCGTCGCGTTGATGCTTGGCTGCCTTGGTCCCACGGCCGCGCTCGTCGCGGGCATGCAGGGGACATGCGGGGCTGCTCCTATCGTGGTCGGCGCGCTGATCGCGGCCACGCTGCTGGGAAGCGCAGGCGTGGTTCTTTGCCGCGACGATGAGGACGAGGTGCCGGGGTCGCAACGCTAACTGTTGTGAGATCGGCCGCCGGTCATAGACGAAGATGAAGGCCGCCGCAGGGGAAAGGTTCCCTTGCGGCGGTTTTGCTGTTAAGGCTGTTGAATGCGGCGCGTCGGCGCTACCAGCTTTTCTCGATATCGCGGATGCGCCGATAGAGCCACTCGTTTTGCGGTGCCTGGATATCGTGTTTGGTTGCGAGGCGGCAGATGGTGCCCGCGAACTCATCAACCTCGGTTTTGCGCCTTGCGATGCGGTCTTGAGCCATCGAGGGCATACCGGCGGGGTCGATTCCCTCGATGAGGTGCACCATTTGCGTCAGGTCTGCCTCGGTCAGTTCAACGCCCTCGGCGTTGGCGACCGCAAGCGTTTCGCGCATGGCGGAAACAAAGCAGTGACGCTGCTCGGAGCCCGGCTCCGTGGCGCTTCCGTAGGTCCCGCCGTAGGCCATGCAGGTCTGGTTGATGCCGTCGTTGAGCATGAGTTTGGCCCACATGCGGTGGGCGATGTCGTCCTCGACGGTATGGGCGATGCCGCAGCGCGTATAGAGCTCGTCGATCGCGGTGATGGCTGCGGGGTTCGTGCCGGCCGCCGCGCCAAAGCGGATTTCGCCCGCATTGGTAAAGGTGAGCGCGCCGTTGAGAAACACGGCGTCCATGCCCTGGCAGATACCAAGAACGGTATGCTCCCAGCCAAAGCGTTCGGCAATCTTTTGCTCGCTCGTAATGCCGTTGCACAGCGAGGCGATGAGCGTGTTGGGTCCCACGACGCGCTCCATAGTCTTGAGTGCTTGGTCGAGACCGGTGGTCTTGACTGTCAGGATGACCAGATCGGCGGGCGTCGCCTCGCTGGCACGGACGGACGTGAGATCGCAGGGCTTGCCGTTGACGGTGAGCGCGTCGTTCGCA
Source organism: uncultured Collinsella sp. (assembly GCA_900543615.1). Taxonomy (GTDB): domain Bacteria; phylum Actinomycetota; class Coriobacteriia; order Coriobacteriales; family Coriobacteriaceae; genus Collinsella. The sequence continues at coordinate 8,800 of UQSC01000021.1, forward strand.
TGACGCTCAAAACGGGCATCATCCATGACGTATTCGACGGCGTCGTTGCCGAGCGCCCGGGCGATCATGCTGCCGTAGAGCAGGCCGACGCCGCCCTTGCCGATAAAGGCGACCTTGTTGATCTGCATGTGAATCATCTCCCCATGTAAAAGGCGCCCGCGTAAGGGGCGCCTGATGGATTGTATGCTGCCAGGGTGATTGGTGGGTGCGCGGGGCGGCTGTTATAAAAAAGAAACGTTTATCTGGACGCTACGCTGCAGGGCAGACCGCAAAGACGCGGGCGGGGTATCCGACGCCATCGCGGACCTTGGGGAAGGTGCAGAAGATGACGGCACCCGTGGCGGGAAGCTCGTCCAGATGGTCCATGACCTCGATCTGATAGCGGTCGACCGAGAGGATGTATTGCTCGCCGGGGTAGGGGGTAGGCGTCCTCGCGCGTGGTCATGCCCGGCTCCTTTCATCGGGCTTTTTGCTGATGTTAAAGCGGTGCCGTGACGGCTCGATTTCTGCTGCGTTACGATACGTTCTCAATTGCGATTCCGATGTGTTTCGATGACGTGGCCGTTGTGTTTCGCCTCATTAGGGCTTCGAGGGGAGAGGAGGGGCCGTGCAATATCGCGTTGACCCCAAAAGCGGCAACCGTATCTCGGCGTTGGGGCTGGGCTGCATGAGGTTTCCCGGTGCACCGGGGCACCCCGATGCGAAGACAGCCGATGCCATCATTTCCCGTGCGGTGGAGCAGGGGATTAACTACCTGGACACGGCCTATCTCTATCCCGGCAACGAGGCGTGCGTGGGTGCGTCGCTTGAGCGCCTGGGCTTGCGCGACCAGGTTTTGCTCGCAACCAAGCTGCCGCATGCTTCATGCAAATGCGCGGAGGATTTCGACCGGTTCTTCGACGAGCAACTGCGCCGCCTACGGACTGACCATATCGACTATTACCTCATGCACAACATTACCTCGCCCGCCCAGTGGGAACGTGTGGTGGCGTTGGGCATCGAGGACTGGATCGCGCGTCAAAAGGCGGCGGGGCGTATTCGCCAGATTGGTTTTTCGTACCACGGCAGCGCAGCGGACTTCCTGACGATGCTCGATGCATATGAGTGGGACTTTTGCCAGATCCAGTACAATTACGCTGGAGAGCGATATCAGGCGGGAACAGCGGGGCTCATGGCCGCCGCCGAGCGAGGCCTCGCGGTGTTTGTGATGGAGCCGCTGCTGGGCGGGCGTTTAGCGGGCAAGCTGCCGCCACGGGCCCGCGCTGTGCTCGATAGTGCCCGTGACCCGCATTTGCTCACTCCTGCCGCCTGGGGTCTTTCGTGGGTGTGGAATCATCCTCAGGTGACGATGCTGCTTTCGGGTATGACCGATACCGCGCAGGTGGATGAGAATTCGTCACTGGCAGACCTCGCGTTGCCGAATTCGATGACTGCCAACCAGCTCGACACGATCGCGCACGTGCTGGATGAGTTTGAAAAATCGAATCGCGTGCCCTGCACGGGATGCGGCTATTGCATGCCGTGCCCTAAAGGCATCAATATCCCTGGATGTTTTGCCGCCTACAACGCAAGCTATGCGCACAGCTGGTTTACGGGGCTGTCTCAATACTTTACGGCGAGCGCGGTGCGCACAAGCGAGCCCAAGTTGGTGAGCAATTGCGTCAAATGCGGCAAATGCGCGCGGCGCTGCCCGCAGCACATCGATATTCCCGAGCGTCTCGACGATGTGCGCCGACGTTTCCAGCCTGGTCCCGTGACGGCGGTGCTTAAGGCCTTCGGCAAAACGCGCTCCTCATGACCCTTTTATAACTTGCGGTGGAATAGTTCCTGTTTGCGGCAGAATAGGGGCCAAACAGGAACTATTTCACCGCAACTGAAGGGGGCTGTCGTGGGTCATCGAGATTCATGTGATGATTTGCGTGAGGTTCGTTGGGGCGTTTTGGGCGCCGGGCACATTTCGCATCGATTTGCATCGTCGCTCAAGGAGGTGGACGGGGCACGGCTTGTGGCTGCGGCCGGCCGCACTCCTGCACATGTCGAGGAATTTTGCCGAGCGTTTTCGATCGATGCTGCGCATGGCCATGCCTCGGTCGACGATAACGGCGATGCGGCTTATGACGCGCTGATTGCCGACCCCGATGTCGATGCAATCTACTTGGCTCTTCCGCATGGCATGCATACGCGTTGGGCCTGTCGCGCGCTGCGCGCCGGAAAGGCCGTGCTGTGCGAAAAGCCGGCCGTTTTGAGTGAGGAAGAGGCTCTCTCGATTGCCTCCATCTCTCGCGAGCGCGGGGTGCTGTTTATGGAGGCGATGAAGAATCGGTTTTGCCCGATGCACACTCGCGTGAAGGACTTGCTTGCGTCGGGTGAGCTTGGCCGTATTGTCTCGATTGAAAGCGTGCAAAAGCTCGATTACGGCGAGTTTCCTTCGGGCTATCTGCTTGATCCGTTGCAGGGCGGCTGTCTATATGACATGGGCTGCTATGCGGTCGGTTGGTTTGAGGATTTGCTCTCGGGCGCGTGCGAGGTTTCGTCCCGTGAAGTTCGCTGGCGTGACGTATCAGGCGGCCGCGTCGATTGGGCCGACGAGATCCATATGAGCGTCGGCGGTATACCCATTCATATGGCGTGCGACGGCAAAGCAACATATGAAAGCCGCTTAACGATTGCCTGTGAGCGGGGCTCGTTGGAAATCGAGCGTCTCCATCGCCCCGAGCTCGCCCATGTGAAGTATTCCGACGGTCGAGTACTCGAAATCGATGCACCATTTGAAGTCGATGATTTTTACGGTGAGGTGTCGCATGCGGTGCGGCTCATTCAGGCGGGGAAACTCGAGAGTCCCGTCATGCCCCTTGCCGCCACGCAGCGCTGTGCGCACATCATCGATGCGATTCGCTTGAAACTTTAGGGCGTGGGGGCATGGCGCCAGCGCCTGGAATGCCTTGGAGGCCTTTGTCCCTGATGCCCCTTTTATAACTTGCGGTGGAATATGGTCTGTTTGCGCCAAAATAGGGCACCAATAGACCGTATTTCACCGCAACTGATGAGGGGGAGTTGGAGATGCTGACGATCGGATGTCATCTTTCGACGACAAAGGGCTATCGGGCAATGGGAGAGACGGCGTTGTCCATTGGCGCCAATACCTTTGCGTTCTTTACGCGCAACCCGCGCGGTGGCAAGGCAAAAGACCTTGACATGGATGACGTGGCGGCTCTGCGCGAGCTTATGGCGCAAAACGACTTTGGACCGCTGGTGGCGCATGCCCCGTATACCTATAACCCCTGCTCCGCTAAGGAGCGGGCGCGAGAGTTTGCCTTGGAGGCTATGGCGGAAGATTTGCAGCGTCTGGAAGCACTGCCCGGCAACTACTACAATTTTCACCCCGGTGCGCATGTGGGACAGGGGGCAGACGCCGGCATTCAGATGATTGTCGACACGCTGTGCCAGGTGATGTTTGAGGGACAGCAGACGACGGTATTGCTCGAGACCATGGCGGGCAAGGGCACCGAGGTGGGCCGTAGCTTTGAAGAACTGGCGTGCATTATCGAGGGCGTTGCCGCCAAGTGCCCAGAGCTGTCCGATAAGCTGGGCGTTTGTTTGGACACCTGCCATGTGAGCGATGCCGGCTACGACATCATCCATGATCTGGACGGCGTACTCGACGAGTTCGACCGCGTGGTGGGTATCGATCGCTTGTATGCCGTACACATCAACGATTCGAAGAACCCTTGTGGCGCCCATAAAGATCGTCACGAGTGCATCGGCAAGGGATACCTTGGCAGCGAGGAATTTGGTGGCGGTATGCAGGTTATGCAGAATATTGTATCGAATGGCCGTTTGCGTTCGCTGCCGTTTATTTTGGAGACTCCGAACGAACTTGCAGGTTATGCAGCTGAAATTAGACTATTAAGGTCATTGCAGCAGTAATGACTGTCACAAAGTAGAGTATTCAATTCACGTTATGGGTTTGTTTCAATCAGTTTTCTCATTGCAGATTCGTAATTCCGGGTGCATAATAGCCAACAGTTTTTGCAGACCTCTGAATCAAACGAGGTCACCGGAAGGAGACTGATTATGAAGCTGAAGAAGCTTGGCGCATTTGCCGCCACGGGTGCTATGGCGCTCGCCCTTGCTCTGACGGGCTGCGGCTCGTCCAACGCCACCTCTGGTTCTGATGCCGGTTCCAGCAGCTCTGACGACGCTAAGGTCGAGAAGGTCGACGGCTCCAAGGAGTATGCGCTCGTCAAGGACGGTACGCTCACCGTCGGCACCTCTGCCGAGTACGCTCCGTTTGAGTACAAAGATGACAACGGCGATTATCAGGGCTTTGACCTTGAGCTCATCAAGGCTATCGGCGACAAGCTGGGCCTGGATGTCGAGTATGTCAACAATGACTTTGACACGCTGGTTCCGGGCGTCGCTTCGGGCGCCAAGTATGACGTTTCCATCGCGGCTATCACCGACACGCCCGAGCGTGAGAAGGAAGTCACTTTCTCTGATTCCTACTACATGGACGATCAGGCTATCGTGACCAAGGTCGATAACACCGACATCACGGCCGATAACTACAGCGAGAAGCTCAACAATTCCGACGCTACCATCATCGTCCAGTCTGGCTCGACCGCCGAGGCCTTTGCCCAGGAGAACTTCCCCAAGGCCAAGATCGTCCCCTACAAGGACGCCACCGAGTGCTTTAGCGCTCTGCAATCCGATAAGGGCGACGCCGTAGTCACCAACCGCTCCGTTGCCAGCCAGCTGACCGCCGAGCAGTTCAACACCTGCCAGACCATCAAGCAGATCAGCACCGGCGAGGAGTACGCCATTGCCATCAACCAGGGCAACACCAAGCTCAAGGATGACATCAACCAGGCCATCAAGGACCTGACCGACGACGGTACCGTCGACGCCCTCATGGCTAAGTACAATATCAAGTAAAATAACTACTTGATTGCGCGCGGGCCCTTTTCGTTTTGGCGGAAAGGGCCTTTGCGCTTCTCTTGACGGAGAGCGTTTCCGTCTCGTTTTGCCGGCAACTTCTACGATAGGAGCCACCTTGTCTCGACTGAACAAAGGGGCCGCGGAGCAGCGTTTTCCACTGCCCTCGATGCTCCAAAAGCTGGCCTGTGCCCTGGCTGTGGCGCTCGCCCTGGTATGCGCGGGGGCCTGCGTGCCCACGACCGCCCAGGCGCTTGAGACCGCAAAGATTACCGCCCGACCCAACACCGGTTCGGGCAGCGATGTGGTCGGCGGCACCGAGACGCGCATCACTTGGGAAGTTCAGGCCGATGCCGACGAGGAGCTGAGCGGTCTTTCGCTGACGTTTGTCGACGGTACGACGTTTGGTACCGATGACACTCGATTGACGATGCTCTCGGGCGAGGACCTCATGGATCGTACGCCCATGAAGCCCACGTGCAAGGCTGACGGCCAGACGCTCAAGATTGACTTTGGTGAGACGGCGCCTGCCGGCGGCTATTTCCGCGTCGAGGTTTACGGCGTGACCTTCCCCGTCGAGGGCGGCGATGAGGCCTTTAGCGGCACCTGCACTTTGGCCGATGGCTCGACCAAGAAGATCTCCAAGATTCCTTCCGTCGAGATTAAGGGCGTGACGGCATTCGATAACTTCCTGGCCGACCTTAAGGAGCAGCCGTGGGTCGAGGCGTGGAACTCCAATATGTTCCTGCGCCTGTTCCTGAACCCGGTCATTTTGGTCCAGAGCCTGCCGATCGTCTTCAAGGGCTTCCTCATGTCGCTTTCGATCGTGCTTGTGGCGTTTCCGCTGGCAATTCCCTTCGGTTTCGCCCTGTCGCTCATGCGCATCTCCAAGTCGCGCATCCTGCGCTGCCTCGCTGGCATCTACGTGAATATCATTCGCGGTACGCCGGCGTTCCTGCAGATCTATATCGCGTTCTTCGGTCTGCCGTTGGCCGGCGTCAAGGTTGATGACTACGTGCTCGGCGTCATCGTCATGGCCATGAATTCGTCTGCCTATCTGTGTGAGATCTTCCGCGCCGGTATTCAATCGATCCCCAAGGGCCAAAACGAGGCTGCTCGCTCTCTGGGCATGAATGCCTTCCAGACGCTGCTCTACGTTATGATTCCGCAGACGTTCCGCAATGTTTTGCCTACGCTGACCAGCGAGTTTATCTTGCTTTACAAGGATACGTCGCTGCTTGCCGCCGTGGGTGTGGTCGAGATCGTCATGAACGCCCGTACCATCGTGGCCACGACGGGCTCCATTACACCGTACGTGGTTGCCGCCCTGTTCTATCTGGTCATCACCCTGCCGCTCGCTCGCTTGGTGAGCGGTCTTGAGGCGAGGCTTTTGGGCACGACCGAGACCAAGAAGAAGCGTCCCGCCAAGAGCGCCGGACAGGTTGTCGCGACGCCCGCCGATCACATCGCCGGTCTGTAAGGAGGTCCTATCATGAGCGAAACCAATAACTCGAACGAGGTCGTCGTCAGCATCAAGAACCTCCAGAAGGCCTTTGGGGACAACGTGGTCCTGCGCGATATCGATCTGGATGTGCACAAGGGTGAGGTCGTTGTGGTCTTGGGCCCCTCAGGCTCGGGCAAGTCGACGATGCTTCGCTGCATCAATCGTCTGGAGCATCCCACGAGTGGCTCGATTGTCGTTGAGGGTGTGGACGTGTGCGCCAAGGGCGTCGACCTTAACAAGGTGCGCACGCATCTGGGTATGGTGTTCCAGCAGTTCAATTTGTTCCCGCACCTCTCAGTCAAAAAGAACGTCATGCTCGCGCAGCAGAAGGTGCTCAAGCGCAGCAAGGAAGAGGCCGAGAAGATCGCCGTCGAGGAGCTGACCAAGGTCGGCCTGGCCGAGCGCATCGACTTTATGCCGAGCCAGCTCTCGGGCGGCCAGCAGCAGCGCGTGGCCATCGCCCGCGCCCTGTCGATGAACCCGCACGTGATGCTCTTTGACGAGGCCACGTCGGCGCTCGACCCTGAGCTCGTGCGCGACGTTCTGGGCGTCATGCGCGACCTGGCGCACGACGGTATGACCATGATCGTCGTGACGCACGAGATGGGCTTTGCCCGCGATGTCGCCGACCGCGTCGTCTTTATGGACGGCGGCGTCATTGTGGAAGAGGGTACGCCGAGCGAGGTCTTCGACCACCCCAAGAGCGAGCGCACCAAGGCGTTCTTGGGCAATATCTCGTAGCCGCTTTATATGACTGACATAGCAGAAAACGGGAGCCGGATGTGATCCGGCTCCCGTTTTTGTTGGGACGCGAATGTGTTTTGTTGCAATGCGCGTTGCGGGCGGAGCTCATTGCCGCTAGGCGAGCTCGGCTCCAAGGGCGCGGCAGGCCGCTTCGCTCTCATCATCGGGGGCGTCGTAGCAGATGACGGAATCGACGACGTTGACGCCCTCCTCGTCGGCGTCCGCCTTCCAGTTGTCCATCCATTCGCCCTCGGCCCACGAATAAGAGCCAAAGAGGACGACCTTCTTGTCGCCGAGGGTCTCCTTGACCTCATCCCACATGGGCTGGAACTCATCATATTCAAGCTCCTCGGAACCCATGGCGGGGCAGCCGAAGGCGATAGCGTCATAGCCAGCGGCCTTGTCTGCGGAGAAGTCGGCGCAGGAGATGACCTCTGCCTCGGCGCCGGCATCGGTTGCACCTTCGGCAACGAGGTTTGCCATGGCCTCGGTGTTGCCCGTGCCGCTCCAGTAGACGACGGCGATCTTGCTCATGTTGAGTCCTTTCAGTTGTGCGGCAGGTTGCCACGGCTTCTATGTTCTATCGGGTTGCCTGGGCAAGTTGCGCCAAGCTGTAGCCCTGCTGATAGACAAAGGTGAAGTATTGGGTGCAGGCGCGGTAGGCATCAAACGTCGCAAGTGCCTGCTCGACATTTGCGTAGACCTTCCAGGCCCCAAAGACCTTATAGTTCTCGCCGCGCTGGACGATAAACTCGTGCACGTCGTCGTAGGGATATCCTAGGAAGTAGCCTATTTCGTGCGGAAACTCGCAGGTGCAGTCGTTGCTGCAGCTAGCTTGCTGGGGTAGTGCGCATCGAGTCTGGCTACAGGCGCATTCCGCGACGTTATTACTCGCGAGCGTGATGCGTGATGCCAAATGCACAAGGCATGTCGAAAGGTCTCTCGTGTCGTAGCCTTCCGAGGCGAGCGCCGTTTTGGCGCGAGGGTCCGCGAAATAGGTGGTGAGGCTTTTGGCTCGGTACACGTACACGAGCGCTCCGCAGGGCCGCCAGACCAAAACACTCAGGTGGATGCCAAGCGGGTCAAGCTCGCGGTTGCACTGGGCGATAACGTTGAGCAGGCGTGCTCGGCGTTCTGCGATGGTTTCTGTTGCGGTCGAGCCGTCCCCGTGGGCGTAGGTGCCTGGATAGGTAAAGAGCGATGCCGGCTTGATGCCCGCGAGCGTGGGGGAGCAGTTGCGCACGACTGCTGCCTGAAACGTTGGGATGTCTATGGTTCGAGTCACGTCGCTCCTTACGGATCTAAACTGTTAGCCTAGGAAAACTTATACACGAAAGTAAGCCATGGTCAACAAAAAAAGTTTGAAGAGGAAAACTAATTGACCGAACGGACATGATTTTGGGTTAAGATGGGGACACCCCATGGGGGTATCTAGATAGTGCTACTGAAAGGGGAACGCATGAGTGACTTGCTCAACCCTGCGAATCTCATCGTGCTGACCGTCATTGCCGTCGGCATGTTTTTTGGACTGCGTCGCATTGCCGCTTCGACACACGGGAAGAGTTGCTGCAGCGATGGTGCGAGCGGCAAGAAGGCCAAAAAGGTTGTGGTGGCAGACACCGACGAGTCCCACTACCCCTATCGTGAGGAACTTCTTATCGGCGGCATGAGTTGCGACGGCTGCGCCCGGAATGTGACGAATGCCCTCAATGCGCTTGATGGCGTGTGGGCTACGGTAACGTACGCGGACCACACGGCACGCGTGCGCTCGAAGCGCCCGGTTGATCGCGACACACTCGAGACGGCAGTGAGGGGTGCGGGCTATTACGTTATGAAAATGTAGGCGTTGCCCTCTCCGGTGGGTACCAGCCTCCTGCCCATTGTGACTATCGGCATCCAAAAATTTGCGCAAAAATAACCTTTAGATGCGGCAAAAGTGGAGTTTGGTGACGGTTTGCGCGGAATTCGCTACCAATCGAGCATCTATGAACCCGTCCAAAAAATTACAGGTGTATATTTATACACTGATTATTGCTGTGCTCAGATTGCAATTAACCGTGGACAGAAATGAAGAATGCTAAAACTGGGCTTTAGGACAGGGGAGGCTATAACCTTATGAGACGAGTGGGAACACTTGGCTTGGTGGCAGCGCTTGCCGCTATCTTGGTATCGCCGCTGCCGGCGCACGCCGAAGACGCATCGGGTGCCGTTACCTACAATGCGGGAAATGGGTATTCCTTTGAGAAGCTCTCGCATCCTACGGTAGGAACGTCGCAGCCGGATGGCATCGTCGACTACCAGGGTAACGGTGCCGTTGCCGTTCCGGGCGCCGATGGTAATACGGCCAACAACGAAGGCGATCGCGGCCAGAGCTACACTTGGGCGGCTGCGAGCTATGGTGACTGGCTTTATGTGGGCACCTGCTATGCGGCGATGGGCAACACGCTGACGCTCATGAACAGCACGCTGGGCGATTCCTTTGATGTCGAAACCATGCGCCTGACGCTGGAGGCCATGTTTAACGGTACCTTCTTCTATGGACAGCAGAAGGAGGACGGCACGGCCGACAAGGACAGCGGCGGCATCTTGGTCAAGATCAATACCAAGACCGGTGAGACCAAGCTGCTACTCTCTGAATCGCTCAACGGCTTCGCTCCTTTGTTCCGCAATGCCGTGAGCTATAAGGGTAAGCTCTATTTCTGCGGCAGCGTCAGGACCAATGACGGCAAAGGCGGCCTGCCTGCTGTATACGAGATCGATCCTAAGACGGATGAGTACAAAGTTGTCTATCAGGGCCTTTCGAGCATGCAGGATTACGGTGCTGCCTACAAGCAGGGCATTTCTACCGGTATCCGCGGCATGTGCGTCCATGATGGCCAGCTCGTCATCAGTAATGTGGGTAAAGACGCGAACGGTAATTTTGTGTCGACAATCCTGACGTCGTCTGACCCCTCGAAGGGCCAGGACAGCTTCACCGAGATTGCCAACTCGGAGACGCTGTTTGGCTATCCGGCGATTCGCTATCAGGACAGCATCTACGGCGGCGCCATTTGGGATATGGTCTCGTACAATGGCCATCTCTATGCGACCATCTGCACCGGTACGCCCGAGAACGCTCCCGATGATAATTCCATGCAGTCGTTTGCCATGGTCCGTGGCGACAAGAATGCCGACGGCAGCTATTCGTGGACTCCCATTGTCGGCGATCAGAAGACGGACGGTGCAAAGTACTGCTTTGGCATCGATCCTGCCCGTACCCGTTCTGGCGCTGCCAACCTCATCGTCTACAACGACTACCTCTATATCGGTGAATACAACGACGAGGAGATTGCCCTCGAGCGCATCCTGTTCAACAAATCCAACACCGAAGAGGGCGGCAAGAGCAGCATGGGTGGCGTTGACTGCTCGTTTGTGAATGCCAATCTTGAGCAGTCGGTTAACATCTATCGCATGGACAAGGACGAGAACATGGAGCTCGTCGTTGGCGATCGCACCGACATGTTCCCCGAGGGCGGTATTTCCGGCCTGACTTCGGGCTTTGGCCGAAACGAGAACCAGTACATTTGGCGCATGCAGAAGTTCGACGGCAAGCTGTATATCGGTACCTTTGATACCGCGAGCCTGCTTGAGCCGATCGGCCAGTTCTCCAATGGCGACATTATCGATATGACGCCCGAGGAGTGGGACTCTCAGGTTCAGCGCCTTAGGGACCTGCTCGATCACCTGCTCGACAAGAAATCGCCTGACGACCCCATCGTTCCCGTGAACACGCTTGCGGACGATGATTCAAACGAGGCCGCCGAGGTCGATGATTCGAACGAAGCTGCTGAGGTTGATGATTCAAACAAGGCCGTCGATGTCGATGACGAGAAGACCGAGGTTGCTAAGGGCTTTGGCGATCTGAGCGATGCGCTGGAGGATGCCGCGGGCGGTCTTTGCGATCAGGCCGCGACGATGTCCCAGGACTTTGAGGACGACGCCGCTTATGTCCAGAAGATCGATGGCGAGATCGCGTACTTCAAGTCCTTTGCCGACCAGTATCAGGACATGCTCGATAGCTATGAGAGCCTTAAGCAGCAGTACGAGGATGCCTATGGCACCGAGCTGCCGAGCGATATTCAGGATGCGCTCGATAAGCTGCTGAGCGAGGAGAACCTCAAGAAGTTGCAGAGTGTCCTTACGTGCATGTGTTACCTGCGCGATGCCGAGCGCGGCTTTGATATGTATGTGACCGAGGACGGCGTGAACTTTACGACGCTGACGACCAATGGCTTTAACGATCCGTATAACCATGGTCTGCGCACCTTTGCGGTGACCAACCAGGGTCTGTGCCTTGGTACCGCCAACCCGTTCTATGGTTGCCAGGTCTGGATCCAGCGCAAGGAGAATTCGGAGAATCCGGTTGATCCCGGTACTCCGGATCCGACGGAACCCACCGATCCTTCGCAGCCGGGTGGCGGCGATCAGCCTGGCGGCAGCCAGACGGGTGGCAACGACCAGTCGAGCAGCACCACGACCACCGTCACGACGACCGCTAAGAAGACTCCGAAGGACGGCTCGCTGCCTCGCGCTGGCGACTCGACCTTCACGCTGGTCTTGGGATTGCTGGTTGCAGCTGCCGCAGTGCTTGGCATTGCTCTCGTCTTGCGCAAGCGTTCTCGTCGCTAGGCTCGTCCGCGTAGCTCAATGTCCTGGATATCGTCGAAGTTGATGGCGATATCCCTGAGTTTGAGCAGCTTGAATGCGGGTAACGCTTCGTCGAGAATGCCCGTGCGGCTACGATAGCCGTACGTATCGTAATAGGTGACGCGCACCAAGTCGCCGCGTTTGAGGCCCTCGAGCTTTTGCGAAAGCTCGAGGGCTTTTTCTTCCGTGAGCTCACGTTTTTGCTCGACGGTGATTTCCTGCTTGCGCACGAGTTCGTAGTATCCCGTGAGGGCGGCAAAGGGCATAAACTGTGCGGCGCGGTTGGCGCGCACGGTACCGTTGGCAGTGAGGTTGGGGTCGGCTGCGCGGCGTCTGCCCTCGGGGTCCGCCAGGCGCTCGAAGGCGGTCGGCGGGCGCATGGGCTGTTGTTTGGGTTTAGGCACGGTGTCCTCCAACTTGATCGTTGCGCTCGCGCGCGGTGGCGCCGGCGGTAAAGCTTAATCCCTTGACGAGCGCGTTCTTGCCGTACTTGCCTTTCACGGCCAGGACGGCGCGCGCCAGGTCGCGCTCGCGCTCATCGGCCTCGATATCGCTGAACAGATCGATGGTGGCAAATTCCTCGGGCACAAGATTGCTAAAGCCCAGGTTGATGCGCTTGACCGGTCGTTTGGGATCGACAGTCTGCGCCCAGAGCTCATCGAAATAGCCCATGATCTTCTTAAACGAATTGGTACGCTCGGGCAGCTTGCGCGAGGCGTTGGAGTGCGCAAAGAGCGCGGCATAGCCACCACGCGGTTTGCCACCATGCTCTCCCACAAAGATGCCATCGATTGCCTGCGCTTCGCGCACCAGGCGGCGCCGTTCGTCATCGCGCTGGACGGGCTTGGGAGCACGGGGCGCGAGCTCGGGGCCGGCGGTTGCGGTGGGTTCGATGCTCGACGTACTCGAGCGCAGGTGTCCGCATCCGTCCACATATTGTGCAGTACCGCTGGCATCAAGCCTGCGTATGTCGGCGCGCTCGCTCGCGTAGCCCACAAAGAGCGAGATGCTGTCGCAGACCACGTGCTTATCTGTCTCTTATACACATCTCCGAGCCCACGAGA
>UQSC01000022.1 GCA_900543615.1 uncultured Collinsella sp.
AGATCAGCCTCGGTCTCGTGGGCTCGGAGATGTGTATAAGAGACAGATCAAGCACTACCTGGCGAACTCCTAATCGCGTTGGCTTGTTCCAGTACGATTGAGCTCATTTCCTTGGAGGCCGATATGTCCGAAAAGAGTGCCCTGTTCATGGCGCGCACGACGCGCTTCCACGAGTTTGCCCGCAGCTTGACGACCACCCTGGGGGTCGAGGTGAGCCTGGCCACCCCCGATTCGCCGACTGCGGCGCACGACTTTGACCTGCTGATTCTCGACTCCGACGGCATCCGCAGCGACCGCATCGATCAGATTGCCAAATGGCTCGACGACCGCGGTGGCGTTCCCATGCTGGTGATCGTCGACGACGAGGCGCTCGGCACCCTGCGTCTGCCGAACCACGCGCATGCCGACTTTGTATGCCCCACGGCGACGCCCAACGAGCTTAAGGCTCGTGCGCAGCGCCTGATGGGCGAGGAGGAGACCGTCACCGCCGACGATGTGCTCAACATCGACAACCTTGAGATTAACCTGGCTACCTACCAGGTGACGCTCGATGATGAGCCCATCGACCTGACGCTGATGGAGTACTCGCTGCTGAGCTTTTTGGCGACGCACCCCAACCGTGCCTACAGCCGCGAGGTGCTGCTGCACCGCGTGTGGGGCTTTGAGTACTGCGGCGGCACGCGCACCGTCGACGTGCACATTCGACGCATCCGCTCCAAGGTGGGCCCGCAGATCGCGGCACACATCACCACCGTCCGCGGCGTGGGCTATCTGTTTAAGGACTAGATTTCCACCACAAAGGGGACAGGCACCTTTGTGGTGGTTTTGCCGTAGGCTGGGCCCTTTTGGGCCTGCAGCAGAACTTAAGCCTTCCTAAAAGATTGCGTTCTCATACACGTTCGCCCGCATATTGGGGTACAACTCAACGTGAACAATGATGGCCCGCCACGTGTTTGGCGGGCCTTTGGTTATTTGACGAAAGGATCGCAGCTATGAGCGAGTACGATTCCCAGCGTCCCCAGGATGCGGGCAACGCCGGCGAGACCCAGCAGCAGCCGCGCGTGCAGGTGGAGTCGACGCCTGCCGGCAGCAACATTCCCTACGTGCAGGCTTACGACACACAGACCGGCAAGCCGCTGGGCGGCCAACAGGTCGTAAACAAGCACACGGTGGTCAAGACCAAGACCAAAAAGCTGCCGATTTTCATTACAGCACTCGCCGGCTGTGCCTGCGGCGCCCTGCTGGTCATTGCACTCATTATGAGTGGCACGCTCGATATCGGTGGCGGCAAGAATGCCGTGACGGCGGGCGCTTCGGGTTCATCGACGCAAAAGATCACGATCGACTCCGAGGACACCACGCTGGCCGAGGCCGTTTCTGCCAAGGCATTGCCCTCTGTGGTTTCCATTACCGCCACTTCGAGCGGCAGCCAGAATGGCTCGCTTTCGCAGTCTGCCGATGAGTCGGACAGCTCGGGCAGCGTCGGTTCGGGCGTGGTGCTCGATACCGAGGGCCACATCCTCACCAACAACCACGTGGTCGATGGCTATGACCAGTACGTGGTGACCATGGACGACGGCACCACCTACGAGGCCGAGTTCGTGGGCAACGATGCCTCGAGCGACCTAGCCGTTATCAAGCTCAAGGATGCCGACGCCTCCAAGCTCACGCCGATCGAGATCGGTGACTCCTCCAAGCTCAACGTGGGCGAGTGGGTTATGGCGATCGGCTCGCCGTTCGGTAACGAACAGTCTGTCTCTACCGGTATCGTCTCGGCGCTCTACCGCTCCACGGCCATGAGCTCTACCAGCGGTAACACCATCTATGCCAACATGATCCAGACCGACGCCGCTATCAACCCGGGCAACTCCGGCGGCGCGCTCGTCAACGACAATGGCGAGCTTGTGGGTATTAACTCGCTCATCGAGAGCTATTCGGGCTCCAGCTCGGGCGTGGGCTTTGCCATTCCGGTTAACTACGCCAAGAACATTGCCGACCAGATTATCGACGGCAAGACGCCGGTGCATCCGTACATGGGCGCTACGCTTTCGAGCGTCAATGCCCTCAATGCCCGCACTAACAAGCTGAGCACCGATAGCGGCGCGTATGTGGCGAGCGTCGTTGAGGATGGTCCTGCCGCCAAGGCCGGCATTCAGGAGGGTGACGTCATCACCAAGCTGGGCGACGACGAGATCACGAGCGCCGATGGCCTGATCATCGCGCTGCGCAGCCACGAGGTGGGCGAGAAGGTCGAGATCACGCTCATGCGCGGCAAGGACGAGAAGAAGGTCACTGTCGAGCTGGGCTCCGACGAGGAGCTGCAGAACCAGCAGCAGGACGACAGTTCGACCGACGCCGGCAACGGCGGTATTACCGACGAGCAGCTGCGCCAGTATCTGGAGGAGCTGTTAGGCCAGCAGGGCCAGGGCCAGGGTCAAGGCTACGGCCAGGGCTACTAGCGAGCCGTTTCGCTCATACCGATGCCAGAGGGGCTGTCCCACCAACGCGGGACAGCCCCTCTTTTCTTATTGATCCGTTGGGGACGGAGGAAAACGGATCACTTGGGGCTGACAAGGGCATGGTTTGATCGCGCGATCCACCCCGGTCCGGGCGCTGCCGATTCGGTGCGGTTCGAGACCGCTATTCGGCCTCATTGCGACCGGTGGTACTCTAGTATCCGTTTGAAATCGAGCGAAGGAGTGCCGCTATGGAGCAATCGAGCCTGTTTGGTGACGGCGTGGACATCGATACCGAAACGCCCGCGAGCGCGGATACCGCTGCACCGGCCGATGCCCGTGCCCAGGCGGCAGCGCGCGCGGCCGAGCTGCGTCACGAGCTCGATTACCACGCCTATCGCTACTACATGCTCGATGCGCCCGAGATCACGGATGCCGCCTTCGACAAAATGCTCGTTGAGCTGCAGGAAATCGAGGCGACCTACCCTGACCTGGTGACGCCCGACAGCTATACCCAGCGCGTGGGCGGCTACGTGAGCGAGCAGTTTACGCCGGTCACGCATATGGCACGCATGTATTCCATGGATGATGCCATGGATCTGGACGAACTCGACGCGTGGCTCCAGCGCGCCGAGGATGCGCTCGGTGCCGGCAGCGTTACCTATACCTGCGAGCTCAAGATCGACGGTCTGGGCGTGGCCCTTACCTACCAAAACGGCACCTTCGTACGTGCGGCCACACGTGGCGATGGCACCACGGGCGAGGACGTGTCGCTTAACGTCCGTACCATCAAGGATGTGCCAATGCACCTGTCCGAGCCGGCGCTCGCTCACATGGGCGCCGACCGCGAGCGCACCATTGAGGTGCGCGGCGAGGTCTACATGCCTAAGGGCAGCTTTGTTCGTCTGAACGACGAGGCCGATGCTGAGGGTCGCGACCCCTTCGCCAACCCGCGCAACGCTGCCGCCGGCAGCCTGCGCCAAAAGGACCCCAAGATCACGGCACGCCGCGATCTTGCCACCTTTATCTATGCCATCGCCGATACCGATCCGCTGCACGTCCACAGCCAGCGCGAGTTCCTCGACTGGCTGCGTAGCGCCGGCTTTAGCGTCAACCCCAACGTGGCACGCTGCGCCACGCCCGCCGAGGTCCACGAGTTCTGCGCCCAGGCCCTCGAGCACCGCGGTGACCTGGACTACGACATCGACGGCGTGGTCGTAAAGATCGACAGCTTTCAGCAGCAGCTCGACCTGGGCTTTACCGCCCGCGCGCCGCGCTGGGCCATTGCCTTTAAGTTTCCGCCCGAGGAAAAGCAGACTGTCCTGCGCGAAATTCGCATCCAGGTGGGCCGCACCGGTGTGCTCACGCCGGTCGCAGAGTTCGATCCGGTGACGGTCGCCGGCTCCACCATCGCGCGCGCCACGCTGCACAACATCGACGAGATCCGTCGCAAAAACGTGCGCGAGGGCGACACCATCATCGTGCATAAGGCAGGCGACGTAATCCCCGAGGTCGTGGGCCCGGTGCTCGACAAGCGCCCGGCCGATTCGGTCGACTGGCAGATGCCCGAGGTCTGCCCCGTGTGCGGCAGCCCCGTGGTCCACGAGGACGGCGAGGTCGCCTACCGCTGCGTCTCCATCGACTGCCCCGCGCAGCTCAAGGAGCGCCTACTTCACTGGGTGAGCCGCGGCTGCATGGACGTCGACGGCCTGGGCGACGAGATCGTCGACAAGATGATCGCCGCCGGCCTGATCCACGATGTCGCGGACTTCTACCAGCTCACGGTTGACGACATCGCCGGCTTGGACACGGGGCGCACCTATGCCAGCTCCAACAGCAAAAAGGGCGTCAAGAAGGGCGACCCCATTCCGGTAGGCCTCAAGACGGCCGAGAAAATCATCGCCGAGCTCAACAAGTCCAAGAGTCAGCCGCTCGGTCGCGTGCTGTTTGCCCTGGGTATACGCCACGTGGGCAAGAGCGTGGGCGAGGTCATCGCCGAACGATTCCTGTCGATTGACAAACTTATCTTGGCGAGCGAAGAGGACATCGCCGAGTGCGAGGGCATCGGTCCCAAGATCGCGGCGAGCGTCAAGCAGTTCCTGGCCGTGCCCGAAAACCTTGCCGTGCTGGAGCGCCTGCGTCAGGCGGGCCTGTCGCTCGAGGTCGACCTGGGCGCCGCGCACGCGCAAGCCGCAGCCGACGCTGGCGTGGCGGGCGAGCTCGCCGACGCACAGCCGCTTGCGGGTTTGACCTTCGTGCTCACTGGTACACTCGTCAACCGCACGCGCGACGAGGCGGGCGCGGCGCTCAAGGTGCTCGGCGCCAAGGTTTCGGGCAGTGTTTCAAAGAAGACGAGCTATCTGGTCGCCGGCCCCAAAGCGGGCTCCAAGCTCACCAAAGCCGAGCAGCTGGGTGTGCCCGTGTTGGATGAGGCGGCACTTGAACAGATTTTGGCGACGGGTAGGGTCCCGGAGGCATAATGATTTGTTGAGGAACTGCGCAGAGGCTCAGTTCCTCAACATCTCCTTATGGTGTTTGCCTGTTCAATTTCGATATCGTTTCCCTCGTATGATCCAGATGCGTCTACCGACTCAAAGCGTGAGTAGGAAACTCTTGTCCCAACTTTGATTTGGGAAAGCTTGTCTTTGATTCGGCCAGATGAGGGGAATGTAATCCGGGTTTGCTTTCCAGCGTCGGTGTAGCGGGGACTGTTGTCTGTTTGGATTACGAGTTCCGTTCCCTCAATAGAATGAACGCTGCCGGCTCCAAAGACAAGGTAATCATCTCCTCCGCTATAGCGGGCTCTATCTGTGCATGAAGAAACGGATGCAAACATAGCGAAAATCACCAATATCGTAACCAGGGCAAAGGCCGTGGTGCCATAGCATTTTGATGGTGCCATCCGGTCTACCAAAAGACTGTTCCGTTCAATTTGACCATATTGGGCGTTGCATAGTTAATCGCTCGGGGATAAGTGTTCCATCCGTCGAATACTTCGAGCCACTGCAGTTCGATGCCAGAGCTTCCATTATGCCCAGTAAAATAGCCAGTTACCGTGACTGTATGACCTGATAGCTCGACGGATCCTTCACTGTTTCGGCTGTTGATCCACATATGATACAAGCCGATATTCCCTTGATCGATAGTTGCTCTGTACTGAGCGAATTGAGGCTGATAACCGAAAAATTGAGTATTAAGTGCTCTACCCTTTTGAGCGGCAAGACTTTTAAACGGAACAATTCCATCTGGGATGATCGTGCTTCCGTACTCGACGCCCTGATCATTGGTCTTATACGTTGTTGTGCCAGTGACGTTCCATATTTCTTTATAATAATCGGGATTAAATTGATTAGCGTTTGAACTGGTGAGACCGTAATGCATTGATACAGCGTACAAGGCAGAAACGACGCATGCATACTTATTAGTGCGGGCTTCAACTAATGATTCCGAGACTCCTCGGAACGGTATTCCGTTTAAATCGTCTATTTGGAAATGCAACATCAAGTCATCTTCATTGATAATGACTGCATCCCATGAAGTTGGGTTATTGCTTTGAGGTGCTATACCCTTTTCGGTGACAATTGGGACAGACCGTATATTGTTATAGTTGGTTACACAGTCTCTAGTTCCTGGCACCAAAGTTCCATATTCAATATCGTTGTACGAAATTAGTACGGTTGGGTTTGTGGCCTGTTGGCCGGAATAAGTTGAAATGGCGTTTGATAGAGAAGCTGAAATCGGAAGAATGGTATCGCCGAGGGTTATCTCCTTCAGAAGCCCAGGATATGATGCGTCAAGTATTAAATAACCGTAAGGGCTTCCTTCCCTTGTGACACTGATTTCATAGCCACAGATAAGGCCGATTTGTTGGCATACGGGAACGATTTGCTCGATCTCTAAGTTCGCGGATCCGTCGACGATGGGCAACAGGGAAAGCGCGTAGTCTTGTGCTAGGTCTGATGTAAAAGCGACGGATGAGTTTGAGTCGGCAGCGAATACTCTTGTTGGGCGTGACGCGGATAAGCCGATGATCGAGGCTAGGCCGAGAAGAAACGAGCGACGTGATTGAACTCTGGGCATAATGTCTCCTGCCTATGGGGGGCAATATGCTGTCATTTTATTTGCTACATAATACAATCTAATTCGGATTAAGGTAAATGGATGGAATTGCTCGATAAATGGTAGTGATTAGCGGACCGGTATCGCGATCCTCGTCACATACGCCCCCGGGTCGTCGCTGATGATGTCGTCGATGAGGGCGATTTCGCGCGAGGGACCGGCGGGCGTCAGGTTGTGTTCGCGCATATAGCTGAGCAGCTGCTCATAGCGTGGGGCTGCTTGCCCGTGCGTGCCGCGAAAGCTTATGGTCAGGCAGCGCGCGGCGGGTCGCACCTCGACGTCGCCCATGTAATCATCGGTGTCATCGAGCAGTAGAAAGACCTCGTCGTAGCCATCAAAGTCGCCGGCGGCGAGGCGCTCAGCACAAATCCCAACGCCCAAGTTGCCCAGAAAGACAAAGGTCTCGTGTTGGCCCTTCTGCAGTTGACGGATCTGCCACTCCAGCGCATAGGCGTCGGTAGGGTTGACGCGTTCGCGCAACACGGCGCAGCGAAGCTCGGGCGCATCGATTGTGCAAATGGTATCGAGCTTGATGTTCAAGGCATTGTGCAGCAGAGCAAGCCGGTTATCGATCTTGCGCGACACACGCTCCAGCTCACGTCGCTTGCGCTCGATGAGCTTTTGCTGCTGAGCCAGCTGCCGCTGCATAAGGTTCATGTCGCGCGTGGTCACAAACTCACGGATTTGCGCGAGCGGTAAGTCGAGAACACGCAGGTGGCTGATGGTGTTGAGAGTGGAGAGCTGCCGCGATCCGTAGTAGCGGTACCCACTCGCCGGATCGATGTGCGCCGGGTCCAGCAAGCCCGTCTGCTCGTAATGACGTAGCGTGCCCACGCTCAGGTTAAACAGGCGTGCCACCTCACCAATGCGGAGCAGGCCCTCGGTATGTTCGGTTGGCGAGTCGGTCATGGGACCGTTCCTTTCGATGGGCAGGGGAAGGGCGTCAGATCTGCGTCGCCCCGTTATGCTGCCAACTTGTCAAAAGCTCCGCGGCGGTTGAGCACGGTAAACGCGACAACACAGATGACTGCCGACAAAATCGATCCGCACGGCGACGCGATGCCCATGGGAAACAACGTATCGGAATAGGCGTTCGACAACAGCCACGCACCGGGCACGCGAATGAGTGCCACGGCCAGCACGTTGTGCGCAAAGCCGATGTAGCTCTTGCCGTATGCAGCGAAAAAGCCGCTAAAGCAAATGTGGATGCCGGCAAAGATTGCATCGAAAATATAACTGTGCATATAGCCGGTACCGGCCGCGACCACCGCGGGGTCCTTGGCAAAAAAGCCGATAAACGCCGGCGCCACCAGCCACATCAGCACCGTGATTAGGCAACCGTACACTACCGATATGGTCATGGCGTCCTTGAGTACCTGACGTGCACGGTCGCCCTTGCCCGCGCCGGCGTTTTGCGCCGTGAGCGCGCTGACGGTGGCACCCATGGAACTCGGCACAATGAACAAGAAGCTGATCATCTTTTCGACCAGGCCTACGGCGGCGGCGTCGACGAGCCCTCGGTGGTTGGCGATGACGGTGATGAACATAAACGCCACCTGGATGCAGCCGTCCTGTACTGCCACGGGTACGCCGATCTTAAGAATGCTGCCGAGCACCTCGGGTTGGGGGCGCAGGTCGCTGCGCTTAACGTGGATATTCGTGCGACGGCTCTTGAGCCACACGAGCGCGAGGGCAACGCTGGCCGTCTGGGCGGTTACCGTGCCGAGCGCCGCGCCCACAGGGCCGAGCCCCATGTGGCCGATAAACAGAAAATCGAGCGCGATGTTGATGATGCATGCCACGCCGATCACGTACATGGGCGAGCGCGAATCGCCTAGGCCGCGAAAGATGGCCGAGAGAATGTTGTATGCGGCGATAAACGGAATGCCGACAAAGCAGATACGCAGGTAGGCGGCGGTTCCTTCGACCGCCTCGGCCGGCGTGCCAATGAGTGCCACGATTTGCGGGCACAGTGCGAGCAGGACGGCGGCCAGTACCACCGAGACGCCCATAAAGAGCGTGATGGTATTGCCGATGGCGGTCTCGGCGCGGTCGAAGCGGCGCGAGCCCACGGCGTGGCCGACGATGACCGTCGTTCCCATGGCCAGACCCACGAGCGTCACGGTAATGATATAGAGCGTCTGCGCGCCATTGCCCACGGCGGTGATGCCGGCGGCGCCGCTAAACTGCCCCATCATGTACAGGTCGGCCATGCCGTAGAGCATCTGTAAAAAGTACGAGAGCATATAGGGCAGGGCAAAGACCGCGATGGTCTTGAGGACATTGCCGCGTGTGAGGTCGTGTTCCATGGGCGGGGCTTTCTGGCTGGGTTTGTTTACGTACCAGTGTAGTGAAAACCCTATAACGATTGTAGAGTCAAGGTTTGTGATGACGCCGGAGCGAAAAAGTCTCGCGCACCATTATTCCGAGTGAATATGGACACACATCACGAGAACTCGCCGCCGGCGCTAACCTTGCAGAAAACGATTTCGGAATACTTGACACCATTATTCGGCGCGCAATAATACGTGCGTTTGCGAACAACGTTTGATGGGGGTTGAACCTGCGTGCGCAATCTCAAAATACTGTTTTTCTATCTAGGGGCATACCGTCGCGATGCCATCCTCGGCGTGTTCTTTGTGTCGGTCGAGACGGTGCTCGAGCTGTTTATCCCGGTCATCATGGCCAACATCATCGATGTGGGCGTGCCTGTGTGTGATATCAACTACATGCTGCTACAGGGCGCGTACATGTTGGTGTGCGCTGCGCTTTCGCTGGTACTGGGCTTGGGTTATGCCCGCACGTCCGCCCGCGTTGCCTCGGGCCTAGGCGCTAACCTGCGCGAGGCCGAGTACAAAAAGATTCAAACGCTCGCCTTTGGCAACCTGGACAACTACGACGCCAGCTCGCTCGTCACCCGCATGACCACGGACATCACCGTTATCCAAAATGCTGTGGGCAACGGCTTTCGCCCTATGGTGCGCGGCCCGGTGACGCTTATCGTCGGCCTTATCTACGCGCTGATGCTGTCGCGCCCGCTCGCCACCGTCTTTGCGATCATCTTGCCCGTGCTGGCAATCGTACTGGGCGTCATCACCTATCGCGTCAGTCCGCTCTACCGCCAACTCCAGACCTCGATGGACCACCTCAACGGCGTGGTGCAGGAGGACCTCACTGCCGTGCGCGCCGTCAAGGCGTATGTGCGCGCCGAGCACGAGGAGGCCAAGTTCGACACCGTCAATACCGAGCTCGCCGGCACTGCGACGAAGACCTTTGGCAACGCGGTTCTCAACCTGCCGGTGTTTCAGCTGTCGATGTACGTGGCTGCGCTCTCCATCCTGTGGATTGGCGGCCGCATGATTCTCGCCGGCAAGCTGGGCGTGGGCTCGCTCACGGGCTTTATGAGCTACGTGCTGCTGATCATGAATTCGCTCATGATGATTTCCAACGTGTTTTTGCTGCTCACGCGCGCTCTTACGAGTGTGGGCCGTATCGCCGAGGTGCTCGATGAGGAGCCCTTTATCGCCAACCCCGCGGGAGACCTCGCGATTGCGGCGCCAGCGGACGGCAGTATCGAGTTTCGCGACGTTTCCTTTAAATACCGCGCGGATGCAGCCGAGGATGTGCTCGAGCATATCGACCTTCGCATCGAGAGCGGCTCGACGGTGGGCATCCTCGGCGGCACGGGCTCGGGCAAGAGCTCGCTTGTGCAGCTGATTGCGCGCCTGTACGACGCCACCGAAGGCGCCGTGCTTGTGGGCGGACGCGACGTGCGCGACTACGACCTCGCCGCCTTGCGCGACGCTGTGGGCATTGTGCTGCAAAAGAATGTGCTGTTTACGGGTACCGTGCGCGAGAACCTGCAGTGGGGCAATCCGCAGGCGTCGGACGATGAACTCCTCGCGGCTTGCCGCACGGCGTGCGTGGACGAGTTCCTTGATCGCATCGGCGGGCTGGACGGCGAGTTGGGCCAAGGCGGCGCTGGTGTTTCGGGTGGCCAGAAGCAACGCCTGTGCATCGCGCGCACGCTGCTCAAGCACCCGCGCGTGCTCATTTTTGATGACTCCACCAGCGCGGTCGATATGGCGACCGACGCTAAGATTCGCGAGCACATCGCTCGGATTTCCGATACGACCGTGCTCATCATCGCCCAGCGTATCGCGAGCGTCATGGATGCCGATCGCATTGTGGTGTTGGACGACGGTCGTGTCCACGGCGTGGGCACGCACGAGGAACTGCTGGCGGGCGACAACATCTACCAGGAGATTTACGCCTCGCAGATGGAGTTTGCGAGGAACGCGGACGCCGGCGATGGCAACGACGGTGGCTGCGCGAATGATCCGTTTTCCTCCGTCGCATGCGGATCACCCTTGGAAGGGGGTGAGCGCCATGCCTAAGACCGCAGCCCAAGCACGCCCGGCCGACCTCAAGCGCACTGTGCGTCGCTTGCTCTCCTACATGGGGCATGCCAAGTTCTCGTTGCTCGCGGTGGGCGTGCTCGCCTCCGTCGCCGCCATCGCGAGCCTCGCCGGCACCTACATGGTGCGCCCCATCGTTAACGGTTTGGCCACGGGCGGGGAGGAACTGCTTGCCAAGCAGGTCATCCTGACGGCGATCATCTACGCTGCGGGCGTGCTCTCGGCCCTGGGCTACTCGCAGATTATGGTGCGCGCGGCCCAACACGTGGTGTCCGATATTCGCCGCGACCTGTTCGCGCACATCCAGACGCTGCCGCTCAGTTATTTTGACAGCACGCGCTCGGGCGACATCATGAGTTTTTTCACCAACGACGTCGACACCGTCTCCGAGGCGCTCAACAACAGCTTTGCCAACGTGATTCAGGCCGCCATTCAGGTTGTGGGCACCACGGCCATGCTCATCATCCTTAACTGGCAGCTCACGATTATCACGCTCGTGTGCGATGCGGCCATTGTGCTGTATGCGCGCTACTCGGGCGCGCGCTCTAAGCGTTTCTTTGCCGCCCAGCAGGCATCGCTTGGCGACCTGGACGGATATATCGAAGAGATGGTCTCGGGTCAAAAGGTCATCAAGGTCTTTAACCGTGAGGCAGCGAATGTCGCCGGCTTCACCTGCCGCAACGACGAGCTTCGCCGCACCGGTACCGCCGCCGTGAGCTATGCCAACTCCATGGTGCCCATGACCGTCGTGATTGGCTACGTCAACTATGCCATCGTCGCCGTGGCGGGCGGCATGCTCTGCATCAAGGGGCTCGCCGATGTGGGCGCACTTGCAAGCTACCTGGTCTTTGTGCGCCAGGCCGCCATGCCCATCAACCAGTTTACGCAGCTCGGCAACTTCTTGCTCAACGCGTTGGCCGGTGCCGAGCGCCTGTTTGCCGCCATGGACCTTGAGCCCGAGGTGGACGAGGGCTGCGTGGAGCTGGTGCAGACGGGCGACGCCGCGTGGGCGTGGAAGATTCCCGAGGGCCAGGGCGTGGGCGCGTACGGGCACTTGCATGACGTGGCAGCCGTTGATGAGTCGGGCCGCGCGGTGGCCGCCGACGGCACCGAGCTCACGTGCGGCTTGGTCCCGCTTGCCGGCGACGTGCGCTTCCATGCCGTGGACTTTTCCTACGTGCCGGGCACCCGTGTGCTCACGGATCTCAACCTGTTTGCCAAGCCAGGGCAAAAGATCGCGTTTGTGGGCTCGACGGGCGCCGGAAAGACGACCATCACCAACCTCATCAACCGCTTCTACGAGGTCGATGACGGCGAGATCACGTACGACGGCATCGACGTCAAGCACATTGCCAAGGCCAGCCTGCGCGGGTCGCTCGGCATTGTGCTGCAGGACACGCACCTGTTTAGCGGCACCATTGCGCAGAACATCCGCTTTGGCAAGCTCGACGCGACCGACGAGGAGGTGCGCGCCGCTGCCGAGGCCGCCTGCGCCGACTCGTTTATCCGCCGCCTGCCGCAGGGCTACGACACACCGGTCACGGCCGACGGCGCCAACCTGTCGCAGGGCCAGCGTCAGCTGCTCGCCATCGCGCGCGTGGCCGTCGCCGATCCGCCGGTGCTCATTCTGGACGAGGCCACGAGCTCCATCGACACGCGTACCGAAAAGCTCATCGAGCGCGGTATGGACCGCATCATGCGCGGTCGCACCACGTTTATGATCGCGCACCGCCTGTCCACTGTCCGCGACGCCGACGCCATCATGGTCCTCGAACACGGCCGCATCATCGAGCGCGGCACGCACGAAGAGCTGCTCGCCCAGCACGGCGAGTACTGGCAGCTGGCGCATGGCTTAAAAGAGCTGGATTAACCCGTTCGAGCACGATGCTTTGATCCCTCCGTGCCCCTCGACTCAAACCATCACAACATTCGACGTTTTTTGCCAAAATCGGGAAAAGCATCGAATGTTGTGATGGTTTTTCTGCCACTCGACCGGGTGGAATCGCTTTCTTGTGCACGAAGGTGTGCGGACCCGTGGGCAGGGGAATAAGGTTGGTTATCCGACTCCATTGGAGGGCTCATGGACCTGCCGATCGTCCTGTCCCATAAGACTGCCTGGCTGTACCACAACGTGGCGCGCCCGTCCGAGCCGCTCTCGCGAGCAAGCAGCCTATACGATGAGGACTCGCTTGCTAACGAGGCGGAGCCGACCGCGGACCTGCCCAAATTGGGGCTCGATGCCAAGGGGCTGAGGGCTTCAACGGCAGTTGGGATCGTTACCGGCTATCTGGCTTCGCTTGGTATTCCACGAGAAGAGCTCGATCATATCGACACGCTCGTCAACTTCGATTTTGAGCGCTCGACGCCGGCTGGATTTAGGTGCCACGTGTTTGGAGCGCCGGTACCTCCAGGCCATCTTATCGAGGTGGCAGAGGGCCTTCTAGTGGTTGATGAGGCCATGTGCTTTGTCCAGGCGGGTTCGTGGATGAGCGAGCCCGAGCAGCTGGAATATGGCTACGAAATCTGCGCCCGATACCATTTGAATCATCTGTCGACAGGCGATTATATCGAGATGGGGCAGAGGTATACCGTTGCCGACATGATTGCCTATTGCAATGAGAACCGATCTCGTCAGGGGGCTATACGCGCGGCCGCCGTGCTCAAGCGCGTGCACGATGGCGCGCGGTCGCCCATGGAGACGGCCACCACAATCATGGTCGTAGCAAAACGTTCCCAGGGAGGGCTGGGATACGCCAAGATCGAGCTCAACCATCGGGTCAATGTTCCCAGCGAGTTCAAATATCTCGCGAAGGCCGGGTATTTCGAGATTGACGTATATGCGCCTGCGAGTGGTACGGGGATTGAATACAACGGCTCGGACCATCTTGATAAACAGCGCAGCGCGTCGGACGCGGAGCGTATGACCGTGCTGGGTGCGCTGGGCTTTAGGATGATCGTCCTCACCGGGACTCAGTTTGCCCATCAGCTGCAATTGCACCGGGCGATGAACGCCATCGCGCTCGCCATGGGCCTTAAGTGCGACCGTAGCGAGACATTCCAGAAACGTCAGAATGACCTGCGAGAATTCGTGATTCGTCACTGGGACGGCGGCCTTTAGGGGCGTTTCGGTCCTTCTACGGGGCGCTGTGGGCAGGCAAACCATCACAACATTCGACGTTTTTTGCCAAAATCGGGAAAAGCATCGAATGTTGTGATGGTCTGTGCTGAGGATGGGCTTGGGAAGCTGGTTTTGCTCGAAGCGACCTGTCCTGTCGTACGAGTGTCGGTTCGTTTCCTTCGTGGGGTATTATGTTTTCCGAAGAATAAAACGCCGTGTGAGGGGAGGGCTGCGTGGACGGGCACGTGCAACATGACGGCTTTGGCCGCGATATCAACTACCTGCGCATTGCCGTTACCGACAAGTGCAATTTCCGCTGCATTTACTGCATGCCGGCCGATGGCGTGGCGCCCCGTGCGCACGACGAGCTGCTCGGCGCCGAGGAAATCGCCCGCTTTGTGCGCTTGGTGGCGGGGGAGGGCATTCGCCGCGTGCGCCTGACGGGTGGCGAGCCGCTGGTCAGCCGCCGTATCATTCCGCTTATTCGTGACATCCGCGCGATTCCGCAGATCGAGGACATCTCGCTCACCACCAATGGCGCCCTGCTGCCCAAGTTGGCGCCGCAGCTCAAAGACGCCGGTCTTAATCGCGTCAACATTTCGCTCGACACACTCGACCCTACGCTCTTTGGAAAGATCACGCGCCTGGGCCGGCTCGAGCAGACCATGGCTGGCATCGACGCGGCGCTGGCTTGGGGCTTTGAGCCCGTTAAGGTCAACTGCGTTGTGGTGCGCCGACTCAACCAGGATGTGGCGGCCCTCGCGCGGCTCACGCTCGATCGCCCCATCCACCTGCGCTTTATCGAATACATGCCGATCGGTGACGAGCGCACGAGCTCGCATTGCGCTGTGGACCCGCATGCGCCCGCGCTCAATTCCGAGCTGTGGGACGCGAGCGATACCGTGCCGAGTGATGAGCTGCGGGCACGCATCAATGCCGGGGCCGCGGCGGCGGGACTGGGCGAGCTCGAGCCGCTCGACATCAACGACGCTCCTGCCGGCGCGGGCCCTGCGCGCTATTGGCACTTTCCGGGCGTGGCGGGAACGGTCGGCTTTATTAGCGCCATGTCCAACCATTTTTGTGCGAATTGCAACCGTCTGCGCCTGACGGCCGATGGCAACGTGCGTCCGTGCCTGTTCAGCGATGCCGAGTATTCGGTGCGCGACGCCCTGCGCCGTGGTGATGATATGCAGGTACTTTCGATTTGGCGCGATGCCGTGGCCCACAAACCGCAGGAACACGCGATAATTGAGGGCACGCAACGATTTATGTCCCAAATCGGAGGATGATCATATGGCCAAGAGCAGGTACGCCGATGCCACCAAGGCCGCTCGCAGGGCCGCGATGTCTGCCCACAAAGTCACGGCTGCGGCGAATGCTGGCAACGCCGACGCGTCCGCACAGCCGACTGCCAGCGCTGCCACCGAGCCCGCCCGCGACGCCCGTCGCGACGAGCTGACGCATGTGGACGCCAAGGGCGAGGTACGCATGGTCGACGTGTCCGACAAGGCCGAGACCCATCGCATCGCCATCGCCGAGGGCACCATCCTCATGCACCCTGAGACGCAGGCTATGGTGCTGCAGGACCGTGCCAAAAAGGGCGACGTGCTTGCCTGCGCGCGCGTGGCGGGCATTATGGCCATCAAACGCACGAGCGACATCATCCCCATGTGCCATCCGTTGCTCGTTACCAAGAGTAAGTGCGACATTGCGCCCATCGCTCCGGCGGGGACGCCGGCCGAGGACGTGCCCGAGGGCTGGGCGCCGGCGCGTTCGGACGGGCAGGTTGGCTTTCACGTGCTAGTTACGGCCGGCGTAACGGGCAAGACGGGTATCGAGATGGAGGCGTTGACCGGCGCGAGTGCCGCGTGTCTGACAATCTACGACATGTGCAAGGCGGTTGATCGCGGCATGGAGATCGTCGACGTGCGCCTGCTGCACAAGGAAGGCGGCCGATCGGGCGTGTGGGATCGTGCCGAACGTCAGGCGGCTGCTGTTGAGGCCGTGGCCGCTGATGGTGCCGCGCTCGCAAGCACACCCGTCGCCGTCGCGCCCGCAGCTCCGGCACCGGCCGTCCCCGCGATCGCGTTTATCGGCTACCAAAATTCGGGCAAGACCACGCTTGTCGAGAAGGTTATCGCCGAGCTCACCCGCCGCGGCCTGCGCGTGGGTTCGCTCAAGCATCATGGGCACCACGGCTTTGATATCGATGTGCCCGCCAAGGATACGTGGCGCCATCACCAGGCCGGATCCAAGCACGTTGGCCTCATCTGCGCCACGCGCTGGGCGGAGTACGCCGACACGCGCGAGGAGGACGAGATGCCCGCGCGCGAACTGCTGTCGCGCTACAACGATGTCGACGTGGTGATCATCGAGGGCTACAAGACCGAGGGCTTCGACAACATCGTCGTCGCGCGCTCCGGTGTCGACCGTCTGCGTGGCAAGAGCTCGCTCGACCTGGTCGACGGCCGCACGCTGGCCCTTGCCTGCAACGAGGCCCTGGCGCGCCAGGCCTTCGACGCCGGCTTCGCGACCCGAGCCATCAACATCAACGATGCCCGAGCCATCTGCGATCTCATCCAAGACCACCTTCAGGCTTGACGCTGCGCCGGCCCCAAGCACCCCATCTCGCCCCTCAAGCCGTCGCTCGCGTACCAAAGTACGCGTCGCTCCTCTTTCGGGGCGACCTGGGGCACTTGGAACCGGCTCGCTGCGCTGCCATAACATGCCAAAAAGGGACAGGTTTGTTTTGGCAGGTTTTATCTGGGCAAACGTCATTTCCACCACAAAGGGGCCAGGCACCTTTGTGGTGGTTTTTGCTTTGGTAGATGTGTGGGGCATGCCTTACAATCTACCAAGTAGTTCATGACGGGCGAAAAACGGAGAGAAGGGGCTTGATGCGTCCTTAGTGTTTCTTGCGAATAGATTGATTTGACAGACGGTGGTGAATGCCCACCGCCCGTATTCGTATGAAACAAGGAGTCTCCATGCTCGCCTCTCTTTTCTCAAAGCCTCAATCATCGCTGTCCGCGCAGGCTAAGCACCTGGTGGCAATGCGCTTCCTCATATATACCGGCTTTCAGACCAGCTACTTCATCGGTGTCATCGGAACGCTCACCTATGCAGACGATGCCTCGGTTGTGGCGACATCGCTGGCCGTCCTTTTTATGAACGTATTCGTGATCTTGGGATCCTTTGCGGGTGGCGCGACGCTCGACGCCTGGGGCCCGCGCCGTCATTTCTTGCTGAGCATCGTGGGCACGCTGGCAACCGGCGCGGCAATCCTCGTTTTTGGTAGCGCGACCGGCATCGTCCTGCTCGGCGCGGCGCTCTTGGGCTTTGTGATGGGGTTTGCCCAGCCCATCGCCACATCCTATCCGGCTTACCTCACTGACGATCCTGTCGAGCTCAAAGACATCAACTCCGCCATCGCCATGCTCTCAAACGTGAGCATCATCGTTGGCCCCACACTGGGCGGCTTTGTCGCGGCGGCCGCGTCGTCGCGCGCGGTGTTCGTGCTCATGATGATCTTTACCGTACTGGCGCTCGTCGCCGGTTGGGGCTTTAGGCCGCAAGCGGGTCACGTCGCCACGCGCGAAAGCAGTCCCGCGGACAGCAGCGCAACGGCAAGTACCGCCAGTCAAAGCTCCGACTCCAGTAAATCCACCCGCGTCACCTTCGCGACCAGCATCAAGACAGTCTTCACCAACAGCGTCCTCGCCCTGCTGTTCTGCATTATTATCCTTTCAAACTTTGGCTACGGTGCCTTTGACCCGCTGGAGTCGTTCTTCTACCGCGATGTCCTGCACGTCGGTGTTGAGTGGATGGGCTGGCTCTCGTCGGCCAGCGGTGTGGGCGCGGTGCTGGGCGCCGTCCTCGCGCTCCGCTTGCCGCCGCGCTTTGTCAGTCTCAAAACGCTGCTCGTGGCACTCATATCCGTGGGCCTGGGAAGCCTGCTCTACGTGGGAACAACGTACGTGGGCGTGGCGCTCATTGGCCAGATTGCCCTGGGCGTGGCCTGGGGCGTCGTCAACCCGCTCCACAACACGATCGTGCAAACGACGGCCCCGCTCGAGCAGCTCGGTCGCGTGAACTCGGTCATGGGTTTTGGCAACATGTTCGCCGGCGTGGCCCCGCTGGCGATTGCCCCGTGGCTGGCGGCGACGTTTGGCGTGCAGCAGACGCTCGTTGGTGCGGGCATGGTCGTGACGGCGGTTCCCGCGGCGTTGCTGCTGTTTGGACGCCGACATTTTGATCGTGCCGCAAGGCAGTAAAAACCATCACAACATTAGATGAAAATCGCGATTTTGCCAAAAAACGTCGAATGTTGTGATGGTTTGCGCTCCGGCCAGGCCACCCTTCGGGTTCGGCCACCACAAAAGGGGCCAGGCACCTTTGTGGTGGTTTTGCTCCAAAGCGCTCCGTGCGCGCCTTGGTATACCATGTACACCATTTCCAGCCACATTCAGCACCGTCGCACAACCCAGAAAGGCCCCCCATGGACACCACCTTCAGCCACATCAAAGCCGTGTTCTGCGATATCGACGGCACGCTGCTCACGAGCCAGCACGCGGTGTCCCCGCGCACCGTGGCGGCGATTCGCGCTCTGCGCGAGCGCGGCGTGCTCTTTGGCCTGTGCACCGGGCGCGACGCCCAGGCGACCGAGGCCATGTTTGGGCTCTGGGGTATCGAAGGCCTGGTAGACGTGATGGTGGGCTGCGGTGGCGCCGAGGTCATCGACCGCGCGCATGACATCAACGAGCTGAGTTATCCGCTGCCGGGCGAGACCATCGCGCGCATTTGCAAGCACATGGCGGACCTTCCAGCAACGCCCGTCTGCCCCCGAGACGGCGTGTTCTACGTGCCCGAGAGCAACGCGTGCGTCGAGCACCTGTCGCGCGTCGACGGCGTGCCCTACCAGGTGGTCGATTTTGCCGAGTTTTTGCGCGAGCCGCAGCCCAAGGTGATGTTTACCATGGCACCCGAGGTGATGCCGCGGGTGATTGAGCGGGCGTCGACGTTTGCCGATAACGCTGTTAAGGCGGCGGCTCTGCAAACCACGCAGCGGCTCTACGAGTTCATGGATCCGCGCGTGTCCAAGACGCGCGGCCTTGTGCGCGTGGCGGAGCTCAACGACATGGAGCTCGAGAACA
The DNA here is from genome assembly GCA_900543615.1 of uncultured Collinsella sp. Taxonomy (GTDB): domain Bacteria; phylum Actinomycetota; class Coriobacteriia; order Coriobacteriales; family Coriobacteriaceae; genus Collinsella. The sequence continues at coordinate 19,265 of UQSC01000022.1, forward strand.
TTTGCGTGTTTGGCGATGCCGATAACGACACCTGCATGGTGGCCGACGCCGGCGTGGGCGTGGCCATGGCAAACGGCAGCGACGCCACCCGCGCCGCAGCTGATTTTGTAACCGCGAGCAACGACAAAGACGGCATCGCGATCTTTATCGAGGAACATCTGCTGTAGCGCCGGGGCAGAATCAACACAAAGGGGACGGGCACCTTCGTGGTGGCCTCAGGCGATTTGGGCGAGTTGATGCCTACAATCTGCGCGCAAATACCAATATGGTTGTCTGAACATTACGCTTCTGACTACCGATGAGTTAAAGATATTCTCATCAGTTTGGTAGGGTATTTCTCCCGGTAAATGACCTACAGCTCATGGTCAATTTTCGACTGTTTACAGGATGTTTACTCTTGAGCAAAATGTTGTGCAAATAAATCTAATGCCATTAAAAAATGATGGGCAACTAAATTACCAGTAGAAACAAAAAATAGATAGCGAATAAACGAAGGTAAATCTGAGCAATTGTCAAGAGAATTGACAATTCGCTACAAAACAATCGGTTTATTTGCCCAGATGTTCAAACAATCGTTAGAATAGTCATTACTAAGCGTGCGCAATTTCAGGTTGCGCAGATACGTTTGATAGTGAAAGAGCACGATCGCGGTCTCTTGGGGAGGAGACATCGATGAAAGCGAATTCAGAAAAAACTAAGCAGAGTAAAAAAGCGACGCGCCGTGTACTGGCAGGCGTTTTGTGCGGAGCCTCCGTGTTGAGCCTGGTGCTGTCGCTCGTCATGCCCCCAATCTCGCAGGCCATTGCAAACGATGGTCAGGCAGCTTCTACTGAGGAAGCCGTTGCAGACGAGAACACTTTGGGCGAGGAGGCCGTTGCAGGCAATTCCACGGGCAAAGACGCCGAAAACCGGATTAGTGACGACGGTGAGGGTGGCGAGGGAGAAGACGCTGCTGCGGCGGATCCGGCTGCCGATGGCGCGGAAGCCAAGGGTGCAGCGCAACCTTCCGATGATACTAATTACGATGAAAACGTGATTGCTCCCGCGAGTGCCAGTGCCGATGGCTATATCGGGGTAAGCGGTGATGTTGCTAATGCATTCGATGGTGGCGGCAAGTATCGTTTGAGTGGTGAATCCTGGTCAAATAGCCAGATTACCATCGCCGCAAACACCACCATCGATCTTAACGGCAACATGCTCTATCACCGTCCCGGTTCGGTGGATTCGTTCATCGTGGTTCAGAACGACGCCACGCTTACCATCGAAGATTCCGGCGAAGATTCCGGCCGTGTTGCCGATAATCCCACGCCGTTTACCGGTGAGCCGGGTCAGCCCGCTGAGGTTAAATGGACCGGTCCATCTGACAATGGAAAAAACAATGGCACTCCTGAGAGCCTTACTTACTTCGAGACCGTGAGTAAGCCAACGGAAAACGGGCTCGGTACTACCGAAACTACAACCAAGCATGTCCTGACCGGCTTCGGTGCGATTGATGCCGCATCAGATAATGGTTCTGTTAAAAACGTTATTAACGTTAATGAGGGCTGCGTGCTCAATCTCAAGGGTGGCATGATCACCACTGCCGCAAGTTTAAAACCATACGGCCAGGTAATCCGAGCTTCAGGCACCGTTAACATCTCAGGCGGCTATATCGCGGGTGGTAACTGTGACAATGGCGGCTGGGGCGGTGGCCTGTGCGTGACGGGCGCAAATGCCTCGCTTAACATGACCGGCGGCGTAATCGCTGCAAACAAGGCTGCTTCTGGCGGCGGCATCTATGCTGACCTGGGCGCCAAGCTGAATCTTTCTGGTGGAGTCATTTCGGGCAACGCCACGTATGGCAACGTCTATAACGAAGGCGGGAGTCCCAACAATGGCTATGGCGGCGGTGTCTTTGCCAAAGGCGTCAACGTTAACATCAGTGGTTCGGCCAACATCACAAACAACCGTGTTGATTCGTATATCAACGACTCGAACATTTATAACAAGGGCCTGCTTGGCGGCGGTGGCATTGCATCTGTTGACGGCGGCACACTAACCATGGAGGGCGGCTCCGTTACAGCTAACTACTCCAAAGAAGCAGGCGGCGGTATTTATGCCGGTTTCTGGGACAAAAAGATTCAGTTTACCATGACAGGTGGCACGATTGCGGGCAACGAATCTCTTAACGGCGAGGGCGGCGGTTTGCGTATCGCTGGCGGCAACAGCCCTGGTATGCAGGCGAAAATTGAAGCTAGCCCCAATAGCAAGATTTACATCACCAACAACAAGACCATGACGGGTGAGAGCCGCGGCGGCGACTGGGGCGCTGTCTCTTATACACATCTGACGCTGCCGACGAATAGCCTTGTGTAGAT
>UQSC01000023.1 GCA_900543615.1 uncultured Collinsella sp.
AGGAGATGCCCACCAGCACGCCCTCTTTGTGGCCGATGAGGCGGCCCGTTGCAAAGGCGTCCTCGTTGGTCACGGCGATGATTTCATCGTAGACCTTGGTGTCCAGCACAGCGGGGACAAAGCCTGCGCCGATGCCCTGGATCTTGTGTGCACCGGCAGTGCCCTTGCTCAGGACAGGGGAGGAGGCGGGCTCCACAGCCACGACCTTGACATTCGGGTTCTGGCTCTTCAGGTACTGGCCAACACCGGTCACAGTGCCGCCGGTGCCGACGCCTGCCACAAAGAGATCGACCTTGCCGTCGGTGTCATCCCAGATCTCGGGGCCGGTCGTGGCCTTGTGGATGGCGGGGTTGGCGGGGTTCACAAACTGGCCGGCGATGATGCTGTTGGGCGTCTCCTTCTGCAGTTCCTCGGCCTTGGCGATGGCGCCCTTCATGCCCTTGGAACCGTCGGTGAGCACGAGCTGTGCGCCATATGCCTGCATAAGCTTGCGGCGTTCGACGGACATAGTCTCGGGCATGGTGATGATCACCTTGTAGCCGCGAGCCGCCGCCACCGAGGCGATGCCGACGCCGGTGTTGCCACTCGTGGGCTCGATGATGGTGTAGTCGCCGCCGCGCACGAGCTTGCCGGCCTTCTCGGCCTCGTCGATCATGTTCTTGGCGACGCGGTCTTTGACGGAGCCGGCGGGGTTGAAGTATTCCAGCTTGACGAGCACGCGGGCCTTGAGGTCCTCATCGGCCTCAAAGTGAGTGAGCTCCAGAAGCGGAGTGTGGCCGATAAGCTGATCGATGGACGTGTAAACATTGCTCATGGTGAACCTCCAAAGTGTTCAAATGACTGGATACCGTGTGGTTTTACGGTGTGTGTAGCAGCGAAACCCACAAACCTTATGGGTTGTTCGTTTTGCTGTTGGCAAGCATAGTAGACAGTAAAGCCTAGTAACGCAATAGGAAATAGAAGATTATTACGAGTCGATTAACCATCTTGACCGGAACGGGTATTTTCAAAACCAATTTTTCGGCTAGAATTTCTACGGACTAAATGACCGAAAGGCAGCACTATACATGTTGGTTTCTACTAAGGGCAGATATGCCCTGCGCGTTATGGTCGACCTAGCCGAGCACCAGGCGGCCGGTCGCATCCCGCTCAAAGAGATCGCGGCACGCCAGGGGATTTCCGAGAAATATCTGGAGAACATCTTGGCTACGCTCGTCCGCGCCAATATGCTCTCGGGCATGCGCGGCAAAGGCGGCGGCTATGTGCTCACGCGCCCGCCCGAGCAGTACACGGTGGGCGAGATCTTGCGCCTGACCGAAGGCAGCCTGGCACCGGTCGCATGCCTGGACGGCGACTGCAAGGGCTGCTCGCGTTCGGATGAGTGCCCCACGCTCGACGTGTGGAAGAACCTGGACAAGCTCATCAACGACTACCTCGACGGTGTGACGCTCGATCAACTTGTCGCTCCCAACCATGGCTACGACTACGTCATCTAACCCACACCTGCATTTGGGGACGGGGTGGAAATGGTAGATTTTCTCGCCCTTTGAGACTTGGCAAATAAGAAGGCCGCCCATTTTTGCGATGGGCGGCCTTCGTTTTGGGCTGTTGAGACGGACACGGCCGGAATGGCCGTTTTAGTCCTCGGCGATGCTGTCGAGGATGCTGCGCGTGATGGACACCAGGATGCTGCCCATAAAGGCCGATCCAAAGCTGGCGATGGAGATGCCGACGCCCAGCAGGTTGACCGACAGGTAACTCGCGAGCTCAAGCATAAAGCTGTTGACGACAAGCTGGAAAATGCCCAGCGTAATGATCGTGAGCGGCAGCGAGATGACCGTGAGGAACGGTTTGACGAACGAATCGACAATGTTCAGGAACAGTCCCACAAAGGCAAAGCAGACCCAGGTCTCGGCAAAGCCGAAGGGTTGGATACCGGGGACGAGGAACGTGGCGATCGCGATGGCGATCGAGGTGAAGAGCCAGTTAAGCATAAAGCGCATGGCGTGAATCCTTTCTTGCGCCGGGATTGCTGGCGTCGCGTGAAGCGGCTTACGGCGGCGACCTGGATGGTTGCGCGGGCGCGCCGCGGTGTTTGGGCGCCCATTGTCTCAAATATTCGTGGAGCTTACGTGCGCATATGGTTTCTAAACGGCGTTCGTCCTGAAAAACGCGCCGCTGGCAGAGAGTCTTGTCGCTTTAGTTTGGTGGTGTGCTACACTGCTACGGGCAAAAGCCACAGGCGTTGCCCTATTGCATAGAACGGGTGAACGATGCCCGATGTCAGTATCAACTTCGATGCCTTTTGGCGGGTTTGGCGGTGATCGATGAATATCGAGAACATGTTTGACAAGCCTGATGTCAAGCAGCTGGTCCACGCATTTAGCCTTTTGGACGACGAGAAGGATATCCAAGCGTTTTTGACCGATATCTGCACGCCGCGCGAGATTTGCGACCTTTCTCAGCGTTTGCAGGTTGCGCGCTATTTGGACGAGGGCGAGCCTTATGTTGAGGTTCAGGCCCGTACCGGCGCTTCGTCCACCACGGTGAGCCGCGTTTCAAAGGCGCTGAACGGCGAGTACGGTGGCTACCGCAAGATCCTCATTAAGTTGGAGGATGGCGAGTAGGCCAGCGACAACATTGAATTACGAAGAACCGTCCCTCCGGGGGCGGTTTTTATATGCCTGCAATCGGCTGGTGCGTTGGGTTCAGGTTGCTTTGTACCAAAAGATGGAACTGCGGTGGCAATGTGTCCGCTTGGGCGGGTAGGATGGATGCATTGATTATTGCGAACGGTTTGAGCGGAGGACCATGCCTGTTCGAATCTATACCACCAATGCCGGCACGGATTTGAGCGATGCCGAGTCGGCGCTGCTTACCGACCTTATTGCCCGTCACGGGCGTGCCGTGTTGCTGGCACCAACGTTTGCCGAGCTCGATCTGTGCCGTCATGATGCGGCGGAAGCCGGCATTTCGCTGGGTATCGACTACAAGACACCCGCATCGTGGCTTCGCTCGCTTTGGGAGCTTTTGGGCGACGGGCGCGGTTTCGTCGACAACCTTCAGCGCCAGATGCTGTTCTCGGACATGATCGACCGCCGCGACGCCGCCGCTCTGCAGCCGCTTTCGCGCAGCCAGGGCACAGTGCGCATGCTCGCGCGCATGGCCCGCGACGTGTTGCCGGGCGTTGCGGGGACGGGCGACGAGCGCTGCCGCGACGCCGCCGCTCAACCCGAGCCCAAAAGTGACGCCGAGGCCCGCGTGTTCGAGCTGTTGAGCGCCTATGCGAGCGGCTTGGACCGTCGAGACATGGTCGAGCCCTGCGAAGCCGCCGATATGATGGCAGAAGCCCTGGCGAACAGCCTGCCGGCGTGCGCCCGCGCCGTATGCGTGCGCGGTACCACGTCGTTTACGCACGGTCTACTCGAGCTGCTGTCTGCCGTGGCGAACAATGGGGGAGAGGTCGTCGCGCTGCTTGCCCGCGAGCAGGCGGCGATGCGCGAGGAGCTTGCCACGGCATTTGATGCCCGCGGTGTGCTGTTTGAGATCGCGCCGCTGGGGGAGGACGCCGTCGCGTCTGATGTCGCTTGCGGGGCCGCCGCTCAGCCTGCCTTTATTGAGGTCGCCGGCCCCCATGCCCGTGCTCATGTCTATGCGGACGCCATCGATAAGTTGGTGAAAGCGCACAAGGAGTCCAAGGCCGATAAAGCTACTGCAACGCCCGCCGACCCCGTGCGCGTGCTCGTCGTTTCTGCCCGGGCACCCCAGCTGTTCGGCGAGCTCGCCGCCCGTTTGGCGGCGCGTCACATTGCGGCCGAGACGACTGAGTTCACGGCGTTTTCCCAGTCCATCGCGGGCAGGCAGTTTACGGCGCTCGCCAACCTGATCGAGCGTATGAAAGCCGCCGACGAGGGCACCGCTTCCAAGACTGAGTGGTGGCCCGCGCCGGAGCTTACCGACTGGATCTACAGTCCGCTTTCGGGCGCTGATGCCGTCAATGCCCGTACCTTCGATAAGAATATGCGTCTCTCGCGCAGCAAGACTACCGCGGGCGTCAAGAGCCTGCTGCAGAGCGTTCAGGGCCAGGTGAGGGGCGCGCGCAAGGCGACGAGCGACGATAACTGGTTTAAGAACGTACCGTGTGTGGTCTCGGACGTGTTCCAGGCGCTGTGGCGTGACAAGCCCGTGACGGCGCTTAAGGCCATGCTTGCCGTTGCCGAGGCGTTGCCCGATCGCGCTCTAGGCGGCCTTGACGGCCAGGCCCGTCGCCAGGCAGAGACGGCTTTGCTGCGCCATGCCATCGACATCCTTATGAACGATGCTCGCGCGCTCGACGTGTCGCAGGCCGCGACCGTGCCGGTTCTCGACGGCGTTCGAACCAAGGTGGACAAGCGCAGTACCGCCTACGATTACGAGACCTATGAGGTCGATCGCACACCACGAGCACAAGTGCGCTTCGCGTCGCTTGCCGATGCGTCGGTTCTTCGCCCTGGCAGCTACGATGCCGTGCTGTTTGCCGATGTCGACCTGGACAGCTATCCGCTTTCGCACGAAGAGGGCCCGCTTGCCACGTTGACAGCCGAGCTGCGCCGCGACGGCGTGTCTTTGGAGCCCGCTGCCCTGCTGCGCGTGCGCTTTGGCCGTGCGATGCAGGCGGCGAGCGGTCCGGTCGCGCTCGCCCGTGTGACGCACGATCGCCAGGCACGCGAGTGCTACCCGGCAGCCGTATGGACCGAGCTGTGGGCACATGCCGAGGCCGCTGGCGCTGCCAAGCCCATGCGCGTGGGCGAGGGCGATATCATCGCCGACTTTGATCCCGCGGCAGGTGAAGGCCTCAAGCGCGAGCGCGTGACCTGTGAAGCCCCTCAGCATCTGAGTGCCGAGGCCGTGCCGTATTTGGTCCTGCGCCGTCGCGATGGCGAGGGTGAGGACGCGCCGCTCGTGCCGCGTCTGACGTCCGCCTCGCAGATCGAGGCCTATTCGACCTGCCCGCTATGCTGGTTCGTCTCGTACCGCGTGAAGCCCCAGTCGATCGACGCGGGCTTTGGCAACATGGAAAAGGGCAACTTTGTCCACGACGTGCTGGAGCATCTGCATGCCCGTCTGCCCCAAGAGGGCATGGAGCGCGTGACGCCCGAGAATCTGCCGCGCGCACAGGAGCTGCTGCACGAGGTCTTTGACGAGACGTTGGCCGAGCACGCCGGCAAGCGCGGCACGGAGGGCCCGCTGGTGCCGCTCTCTGCGGTGGAGGAACGCCAGGTGGCCGAGATCTTGCCGCAGCTGGAGGGTGTGCTTGCCTACGAGTCCGAGGCACTTGCCCCCTTTGCCCCGCGCTACCTGGAGTTCGCCTTCAACGAGCTCAAGGTCGAGTATGCCGGTTGGCCGCTTGGCGGGCGCATCGACCGCGTGGACGTGGACGCCGAGAATCGTGCCGTGGTGATCGACTACAAGCATCGCACGGGCGTTGAGGAGTTTAAGCTCGCCGACCCCACGGTGCGCGACGAGGAATCGGGCACGGCGCCCATCGACGATCCGCGCTGGTTGCCACCACATACCCAAACGCTCATCTACGCCCAGGCCATGCGCCGGGCGCTGGATTTGGACACCCGCGCGGCGCTCTACTTTTCGACCAAGGGCGGCAAGCCGGCGTTGCGCGGTGCCGCGAGCGCCGAGCTGCTCGAGGAAGAGCGCGGCGACGGTCGCATCCCGGGCCTTAAGAAAGGTTTCCCCGGCGAGGGTGGCAGCATGGACTTCGACGCCCTGCTCGATCGCGTTGAGGCCGGCATCGCCGAGCGCCTGCGCGAGCTCGAGGCAGGCAACGTTGCCGCCGTCGACCCGACGTCGGCTCAGGCCGCGCATGCGCGCTGCTCGTATAACCACGAAGGAACGTTTGTAAGGAGGAACGTGTAGACCATGGATCTTTCGACTTTGATGCCGCAACAGCTGCAGATTGTCAAAACGCTCGACCGTCCGCTGTTTGTCTCGGCGGGCGCCGGTTCGGGCAAGACCTTTACCCTCACGCGTCGCATCGTCTACGCGCTCTCGCCTGAATCCGGTCCGTTCGTTGAACATCTTGACCAGGTGCTCGCCATTACCTTTACCAAAGATGCCGCGGCCGAGATCCGTGACCGCGTGCGCCGTGCGCTTATCGACGAGGGCATGGACGAGGAAGCACTGACCGTCGACGACGCGTGGATCTCGACCATTCACGGCATGTGCTCGCGTATCCTGCGCGCGCATGCGCTGGAGCTGGGCATCGACCCCGAGTTCACGGTGCTCACCGATACCGACGAGCTTATGGACCAGGCTGTTGAGCATGTGTTGGCCCGCGCGACGGCGCCCGATGCCGCCCCCGAGCTCGCGGCATCGCTCAAGGCCCTCTATGCCTGGTATCCCATGGCGGGCGAGGGCGGTTCCTTTGGCGCTGGCGCGACCATCAAGGGCCTGGTGCGCGACCTGCTGGAGCTGTCGAGCCAGTTGCCGGGCGGTATGGACGACGTGTGCGTGGCGCGCGGGCAGGCCGATACCTCGGCACTCGCCGATGCCTATCGCGCGGCGCTGGGCGCAAGCAAGGCCGCGACCGAGAAGGCGCAGATGGCACTCGACGCCATTGACGCGTTCGAGGCGAGTGGCAAAACTATGGAGGATGCGGCGCGACTCATGATGTCGTGCACCATGCCGCGCGCGAGCAAGGCATTCCCTAAGGAGCAGGTCGAGCTGCTCAAGGCCGAGGCCGCCGATGCGTTTATCAATATCGTGCTTGCCTGCGGTGGCCCGGCGCTCGATGCGCTGGTGGGCCTGGCCCGTTCCGTGGAGGCTGAGTATCGCGCGCTGAAGGCTGCCCAGTCCGCCCTCGATAATAACGACCTGCTGCGTATGGCCTACGAGGCCCTGCGCGATTACCCTGCCATCCGTGCTGCGTACGAGGGCCGCTTTAAGATGGTCATGATCGATGAGTTTCAGGATACCGACCAGATGCAGGTCGATCTGATACGCTACCTGACGGGTGCGGGGGAGCGCGCGCTGTGCACCGTGGGCGATGCGCAGCAGTCCATCTATCGCTTCCGTGGCGCCGAGGTCGAGGTGTTCCGTCGTCAGGAGCGCAAGGTGGGCTCGTCTGCCGCGCCCGAGGCGACTGCCGTGGCCGATGCCCCTGCCGGCGAACTCGTCAAACTCGTGCGCAACTTCCGCAGCCATGACGAGGTGCTGCGTTACGTGGCACGCGTCTTCGACGGCGATGACGGCGGCCTGATGCAGGGCTTTTTGGATCTTGAGGCGAGCGACGGCCGCAAGGACACGCTGGTGGCGGACGCCTCGCGCCGCCAGGCCCTCTTTGTTGCCGGCGGCAGTATGCAGGAGCGCACACAGGCCAAGGCCCGCGCGATCGCCGAGCGCTTCCGCGCGCTTGCCGATGCCGGCCAGCCCCAGGGCGGCATGGTACTGCTGCTGGGCCGCATGACCAACGCCGATGTCTACGCCCAGGCCTTCCGCGATCAGGGGCTCGACTGCGTCATCGCAGGCGGCTCGGTCTTTGCCCAGGCAGCCGAGGTGCAGACGGTGCGTGCCCTGGTCTGCGCGCTCGCCAATCCGGCCGATACGGCGCAGGGCCTTATGCCGCTGCTCGCCTCGCCGATGTTTGCGCTCGGCGCCCAGGAGTTCCTGGCGCTGGCGACCAAGCTCGATGGCGAGACGGGGGAGACCTCGCGCCGGAATATCGACATGGGCATCATGAGCGATTCCGATGTGCCGGGCTTGCAGGGCTTGCCGCTTGTGACGCGTGCCCGCGAGGTGCTGCGCTACGCACTGCGTCGCGTGGGGCGTGATTCGTTCGCCGCCATCGCGCGCGACGCGGTCAATGCCTCCGGCTGGTTCGTGCGCCTGGCGCAGCGCGGCCCCGAGGGCAAGGCCATCGCCGCCAACGTGCTCAAGGCGCTCGACGCCGTGGCCGAGGAGGAGGCCGAGTTCGGCAACTCGCCGCGTTCCATCGCGCTGGCCTTCGACCGCTTCTTGGCGGGCAAGGAGGCCCCGGGTGCCCTCAACGAGGAGGGCGACGGCGCGGTGCGCATCATGACCGTGCATGCGTCCAAGGGTCTGGAGTATCCGGTCGTAGCGGTTGCCGAGTGTTTTGGCGTGCGCAAGCCGTCCGGTGCGGCTCAGATGGGGCGTGTCGAGGGCGGAGCGCAGGTCGTGGCACTGCCAGCTCGTTTTGATGGCGTTAAGCTTGCCGATGGGACCTTTGTGAAGGGCGATGACGTCAAAAAGCAGTTTGAGCATGCGTTTAAGGGCAAGGGCACGTCGCTGTGGCTGCCGCCGGAGCTCATGGAGGACGTCTGTGCGACGGGTTCTCCCGCCGAGGCATTTGCTCGCCTGCGCAACGACGACCTGCAGCTTTCGCTCGAGGAGCGGGCTCGTCTGCTCTATGTCGCCATGACGCGAGCGCGTGAGCTGGTCATTCTGGCGATGGATGCCGGCGTGAGCCGCGGCAAGGTGACGGCGCCGACCTTCGATGTCGAGACCGATCTGACCTACGATGTGCTGCGCCGCATCCTGCCGGCCGACAGTCTGGACATGCCGCAGCTCGATAGCGACCGTTTGGTGTTCGACAACTCCAAGCCGGGCGACTACGAGCTTATCTCGCTGGCGGACTTTACGTTTGGCGAGCAGGCGTTTGAGGCCAACGCTTCGCTGGATGTCGAGGGCAGGCTTGTTCGCGGCGATGCCGATGCCGCCGATAATGCTGCGCGCTCAACCGTGCCCGGTCCTGCCGACCCCAAGCCCGATTCGTTTGAGCTTGTGTATCCCCAGGCAGTGGGCGTGCGCATGGGCATCTGTCCGTATCCGATGCGTGATTCGTATAGCTACTCGTCAATCGCCGCGGCGCTCCATGCCGAGACGGAAGATCGTGCCGCCGAGGCACACGTGCCCATGGACGAGTCCGGCGATGATGCGGAGTCGGATGGTTCCGAGATGACGGATGCAGACGTGGCCGCCGTCGAGCCCGTTGGCAACCCCATGGCGCTGGGCTCGGCCTTCCACGCTGCCTGCCAGTGGCTCATCGAGATGGGTGCCGATGCGCTGCCCGCTGAGCGTGCCGAGGCCCTGGCTCGCCTGTGGCACCTGACGCCGGAACAGCGCGAACGCTTCGACGTTGCCCTGGACCGCTGGCTCAAGTCGGCTGTTCGTGCCGACCTGCTCGCGTGGCCGTGCGTTCGCGCCGAGGTGCCGTTCTTTTCACTGGGCTGCGAGGACAAGGACATCGCTCGCTACGGTGCTTATGCCGAGGGCGCCATCGATGCACTGGCTACCGACCAGGCCGATCCGTCGTGCGCACTGGTCATCGACTACAAGACGGGCGGCACGCCGGATGAGACGCCCGACCAGCTGCTCGAGAAGCACGCCCTGCAGGCGCGCGTTTACGCTGATGTTCTGCACAAGGCGGGCTTTGAGGCCGTGACCGTCAAGTTCGTCCGCGTGGAGCAGCCGGATCCAACCATCTTCGTCGAACCCGCCGAACCTCAAGTAGTCACCTACAACCTCTAGCCACCTCAGGCTTTACGGTGCTATTTGGTTAGTTTTGGGGCCGTAAAGCCCTCAATCGTCCAAATGGCACCGCAACGCATGGGAGAGCCTGGGGCGGTACAATGACTCGAACGGTTCAAACGAATAAGGAGCCATCATGCAGCTCACCAAAACGCTTAAGGTGACGCCGGAGGAGCTTTTTGACGCTCTGGCGGGGTCCATCATGCAGGATATCGAGAACGCCACGGGCAAGCGTCCCAGCCGCAACAAGCTCAACGGCTATAAGTACGAGAAGCGTGCCCAGTCTGCAAAAGGCAAGGCTAAGGGCACGGCGATTAAGGTTAAGATCAAGCACTTTGACTACCCGTGCTTCTATGAGGTCCGATTTCAGTATGCGGCGGGCATCAATACCATGCGCTATGAGGCTGCACCTGCTGGCGATGGTGCCTGCGAGCTCACCTATACCGAGGATTTTCAGGGCGTGGGTGGCAACACGTCTGGCACGCGCGGCAAGCTCGGCCTCTTCTTCTATGAGCGCAAGCTCAAGAGCCACGCCAACCAGACGATTGATCAAATCGTCAAATACATCGAGGGTGAGCGCCGCGTAAAGGCTAATCCCGCCTTCGCCGATGATACTGCCGAAAACGCTTCGGATGTATTCCATTGATACCCTGTTCAAAAGCTTTACCGCTCTTCACATCAACTGTGAACACTTCAGGCTTCGAATCAGTAGCGAGCGGCCCGACAAAAATAGTTGTTGGTAGTGCCAAATGAATAAGAATGCCATTACGCAACTGCACGTCTATTCCGCCTTTTTCGTTCTCACGGGATTTGTTTTAAATCGGGGAGTGTTTCTACTTTTCCTTGCGGAGAAAGGAATGTCTGTAACGGAAATCGCGCTTTATCAAGCCCTGTTCAACATAGCAACGGTCGTCCTCGAGCTGCCAACAGGGCTGATAGGCGATTTCTTTGGAAAGAAGTTTTCGATTCAAGTGGGCGTGCTGCTGCTTTTCTTCCATACCGCCGGCATGCTGTTGCTCTCAGGCCCCTTTCTTGTCGTGCTTTCCCTTGTTGAGGCACTCGCCTACTCCCTTCAATCGGGATCCGAACAAGCACTTTTATATGAAATTGCCCGAAATGCCGGTCAAGGAGAGCGCTTCCTCACCATCAACGCTCGGCTGCTTGCCGCGCAATCAATCGCTACGGGAATGGCAATTGTGCTCGGATCTTTCATTGCCCAAGTATCTTGGAGTGCCCTCTACGTATGTGTCTCCGTTTTCTATCTCCTGCAGCTTTTCCTTCTGTATCCCATTGAGAGGACGGAAACGACCCGTTCTGAAAGATCAGAAAAGGGGAGGTTTGACGCAGCCAAGATGTTCAGGCGCGAGACCTGGCGCGTTGGAGAATCCGCTTTTGCGGTATTGCTTCTCCTAATCGGCACAAGCATGCTCGACGGATTCTACGGGAGTTATTACAACTTGAATCAGTTGGTATTCGACGCATTTGATGCTCCCGTCTCCATAATAGGAATCTTTTTCGGTGCATCCTATGCAGTAAATGCGATGGCCTACATTGCAGCAGATTTCTTCTCATCGCGTTTCGGGAAAAGAAATACCATGCGCGGCTCGATGCTAATTGAGGCTGGCCTTTTCATGATTCTTCCGTGGTTCGCTTCAAATCCGCTGTGTTTGTTTGGCCTTAGCATGGTGCTTTGTTTTCTCCCAGAAGTGGTGTACATCACTTCGGAAAACTTAATCCAAGACGCGATAGCGGACGATCTCCGCGCGACGATCCTTTCCGTCGCGTCTCTGGTAAGGGCTCTCTTTTCCGCAATGTTTTTCTCCATATTTGGACATGTGTTGGGGTTATATCCCATTCAGATAGCGCTCGGTATTATTGGTACAATCGCGATAGCAATTACCGCCGTTGTTTCATTGAAAATGGTAGGAATGCAGGTCTCCAAGAATTGATATATCGATTGACGAGCTATCCGAAGCGTCGAGCCTTCTTGATGGACATGACTATTCGTCACAAATCATTTCGCGCATCGCCGGGGTTCCAGTAATACTCGATGTATCTGGATGCCCTCATTCCCCTTTTTGAAGGTACCAAATTAGCTACCCGTGTGGGTTTGGCTAGGTTCGGGTGCTGTCCGTGCCGTGGGGTAAAATCGTTCAGTCAGAACACGAACCCGCATCGGAGCTCATCACATGGCATTCGTCCATCTGCACAACCACACTGTCTTCTCCATGCTCGACGGCGCAACCCGTATCCAGGATATGGTCAACCGTGCCGTTGAGCTTGGCATGCCCGCCGTCGCCATTACCGACCACGGCTACATGTATGGCGTGCCCGACCTGGCGCTGGCCTGCGACGCCGTCAATCACAACACGCCCGAGTACAAAACCTGGAGCCACGACAAGGCCTTCTTGGAAAAGGACCGCCGCGACGAGCTGGTGGAGCCCGATCCCGAGGAAAACCCGCGCGAGCATGCCCAGTATGTGAAGGACATGGCCATGTGGGACGAGAAGGGCAACATCGACGAGCTCAAGCCGCCCCTGGTCATCAAACCCATCTTTGGCTGCGAGGTCTACTTTACGCCGGACGAGACCCTTGCCCGCGACCACAAGCCCGAGCTCTACCACATGATCCTTCTGGCCAAGGACCAGGAGGGCTACGTTAACCTGATGCAGACGGTCTCTGAGGCCGCCGTACAGGGCTTTTACTACAAGCCCCGCGTGACGCTCGACAACCTGCGCCGCCACGCCAAGGGCATGATCTGCACGAGTGCCTGTATCGCGGGCATCATCCCCAAATATATCGACCGCGGCGACATGGAAGGCGCCATCAAGTGGGCCGAGACCTTCCGCGACACCTTCGACCCCGGCGACTTCTACATCGAGATCCAGGAACACGGCATTACCACCGATAACGGCCTGACCGACGAGCAGATGGACCGCACGCTCATCGACATCGCCAAACAGGTGGGCGTCAAGGTCATCGCCACCAACGACTTCCACTACCTGCGCCGCGAGGACGCGCCCGTGCAGGACGTCATCATGTGTATTGGCATGAACGCCAAGGTCGACGACCCCAACCGCATGCGCATGACCGGCTCGGAGTTTTACATGAAGACCGAGGAGGAGATGCGGGCGATGTTCCCGTATTGCCCCGAGGCCTGCGACAACACGCTCGAGATCGCCGACAAGTGCTACGTGGAGCTCGACTGGGACTCCATCATCCTGCCGCGCTTCCCGTTGCTCGATCCCGGCGAGACGCACGAGAGCCAGTTCCGCCGCGAGTGCGAGAAGGGCCTGCGCCAGCACTACGGTGACGACTGGGCCACGCGCGAGATCGGCGGAGTCAACATCAAAGAGCGCTTTGAGTACGAATACAAGGTCATCTGCGACAAGGGCTTTGCCGCCTACTTCTTGATCGTTGCCGAGTACGTGCAATGGGCCAAGGACAACGGCATCGGCGTCGGCCCCGGCCGTGGCTCTGCCGCCGGCGCTATCGTCGCCTACGCCATGAACATCACCGCGTTCGACCCGCTCGAGAACGGCCTGATGTTCGAGAGGTTCCTGTCTCCGCAGCGTACCGAGATGCCCGATATCGATATGGACTTCGACGATGAGCGGCGCCTCGAGGTCGTGGAGCACGTTCGCCAGCTCTACGGTCCCGAGAAGGTTACCCACGTCATCACCTACTCGACCATTAAGGCCAAGCAGGCCATCAACGATGCCGCGCGCGTTTTGGACTACCCGGTCTACATGGGCCAGCGCCTGTCCAAGATGGTCTCGAGCGACCCCAAGGTCAAGCTCAAGCAGGTACTCGACAAACAGCCCGGCAAAGAGGATCTGTTTAACCCCGATTTTGCCGAGGCCTATAAAAAGGACGACGACGCCCGCCGCATCATCGACACGGCGCTCTCGATCGAGGGGCTCACCCGTGGCGAGGGCGTGCACGCGTGCGCCGTTCTGATCTGCCGCGACCCCGTCAACGAGCATGTGCCCACCAAGCTCGACACCAAGGGCGGCGTCGAGATTACCCAGTACGAGGGCCATACCGTCGCCGACATGGGCCTGCTCAAGATGGACTTCTTGGGCTTGCGCACGCTGACGGTTATCTCCAAGGCCAAGGCAAACATCAAAAAGAACTTTGGCATCGACATCAAAGAGGAAGAGATTCCCTTTGACGATCCCGAGATCTTTAAGCTCATGGGCTCCGGCCACACCGCCGGTGTCTTCCAGGTCGAGTCCGCCGGCATGACGGCCACGATCAAGAACATGAAGCCCACCGAGTACAAGCACGTCGTGGCATTGATCGCTCTGTACCGCCCGGGCCCGCTGGGCGCCGGCATGGTTTCGTCCTACATCAACCGTATGAACGGCAAGGAGCCGGCCGTCTCCTACGACGACCGTCTGGACGACATCCTGGGCGAAACCTACGGCACCATGGTCTACCAGGAGCAGGTTATGCTCATCTCCGTCGAGATGTGCGGCTTCTCCAAGGGCGAATCGGACTCGCGTATCCGTAAACCCGTGGCTAAGAAGAAGATCAAGCTGCTCACGTCGACGGTGCTCCACTGGGAGGATGGCTCGGACGAGACCACCTACGACCACTGGATGAACGGCGCCATCAAGAACAACTACACGCGCGAGGTTGCCCAGAAGATTTGGGACGATGTTCTCGAGTTCGCGTCCTACGCCTTCAACAAGTCGCACTCCGCCGGCTACGCCATTCTGGTTATGCAGACGGCGTGGCTCAAGGCGCACTATCCGCACGAGTACATGGCAGCCGTTCTGACGTCCTACACGGGCAAGACCGACAAGATCGTGCACTACGTCTCGGCATGCCGTCACGACGGCATCCCCGTGCTGTCGCCAGATGTCAACGAGTCCGGTACCGAGTTCACGGCTACCAAGGAGGGCGTGCGCTTTGGTCTGGCCGGCATCCGCGGCGTGGGCACTGGCGTGGCGCAGGCGATTATCGCCGAGCGCGAGGCGGGCGGCCCGTTTAAGACGCTGCACGACTTTGTCGAGCGCGTGGATTCGAGCCAGGCCAACCGTCGCGTGATCGAGTCGCTGATCAAGGCAGGTGCCTTCGACTCCACGGGCTATCCGCGCCGCCAGATGATGCACTTTGTGGACAAGAACAACCCCGAGAACATCATCGACGCCGCGATAAAGCGCCAGAAGGACCGCGCGAGCGGCCAGACCTCGTTCTTCGACATGTTTGGTGATGTTGAGGGCTCGGGTTTCGAGGTCAGCGTGCCCGATCCGGACGGCCAGGAATGGGACCGCCACCTTAAGCTGAGCCAGGAGAAGGAGGTTCTGGGCATCTATGTCTCGGACCACCCGCTGCGCCCGTTTGAGTATGCGCTCAGCAAAGCGCGCGACTTCTCGTTCTCGCAGATCGACACCGGCTACGAAGTTCAGAATCCTACGGGCGGCACCATCAACCAGGAGATTCCCGAGGGCAAAGCGCTGTGGTGGGCCGGCATGGTCTCGAGCGTGTCCAAGCGCGTGACCAAAAACGGCGACCCCATGGGCATCGTGCAGCTCGAGGACATGGAAGGCGAGGCCACCGTCGTCGTGTTCCCCAAGACCTACAAGGAGGCCGAGGGGTACCTGTACGGCGAGGTCGATCCCGAGACCGGTGCGCAGCTGTCCGACGCCTTTGTGCGCATCAAGGGCAAACTCGAGCGCTCGGACCGCGGCGACCAGATCATCGCGCAGGAGATCGTGCCGCTTGAGCTCAACGAGGAGAACAACAAGCCCAAGGTGTTTGAGGTCATGGTGCCCAACAGCCGCTTTAGCCAGGGCAATATGGCGCGCCTGGCCACGGTGCTCACCGCTAACCCGGGCGGCGACCGCGTGGAGATCTTTATCGAGCAGGTGGACGGGCGCGTGCTGCGCGCCGAGGTGCCTGCCAAGGTCAACGCGCGCTCGATTCCGCTGCTGGCAGAGGCAAAGGCCATCGTCGGCAACCAAGGCCGCGTGACGGTTATCTAAGCTACCCCGGGTGAGATTGGAGGAAGTGATGGCGCAGGGGACGTTTGTGCAGGCGCTTCGTAAAGAGGCGGCGTTGAGCGGCACCTTTATGAAGGGGCGTTCGCTCATGCTCAACGGCGCCGTGCTGTCGATCGAGGACAGCGGCTCGCGCTTCTCCAAAAACGTGACGGTTGAGGGCTCGGTGCGCGGTTCGCGCGGCGACCTGTACAAGACGCACGTGGCGCTCGACATGGACGAGCACGAGGTGATCGACTACGACTGCGATTGCCCCGCCGCCTATCGTTACCCCGGTATGTGCAAGCACGCTATTGCCACGGCTCTGGCGTATTTGGATGCCAGCGGCGCCGAGCCCGTCGAAGGTTTGCGCACGCCGGTCCGCACGTTTACGGCGCAGCCGAAACAGCCCGCGCGCACCGCGCTCAAAGCGCCGGCCGTCAATCCCAACTTTCCCTTTCCGGTGCCCGTCCCCACGAGTCCCAGCCTCATGGCGGCGCTCTCCGATCTTTCGGACGCACGCATGGATGAGCTGGCGAGCATGCGCCGCAAGCTCGCCAGCAGTGTGGATCCCGATGCCCCCAAGGCGGTGTTGGAGCCCTCGCTGGTGCCGTACTACAATCCACTGTTTGCCGACCGCTTTAGCTGGGCGCTCGAGCTTCGCATTCGCTGTGGATCGGTGTCCTACGTGGTCAAGGACATCGACGGCATGGCCGATGCCTACGTGCGCGGCGGCACCTTCTCGTACGGCAAGAAGCTCACGTTTGTCCATACGCCCGAAGCCTTCGAAGACGTGTCGACAAAGCTGCTCAACCTTGTCGTGACGACAGTTGCCTATCTCGATGACATCACAAGCTCGCGTTCGGCGTCGTACGACTTTGCCCGCAGTGGTTTTGTCGCCGAGCGTCAGTTGCCGCTGTCCGAGCATAGCATCGTATATGTGCTGGACCTGCTGCGTGGCCAGACCATCTCCTTTGAGCCCGCCTGGTCGCGGGGGACGACGACGCATCGCACCTATGACGTGGCGGTTGAGATGCCTCCGGAAGGGGAGGACGAGGCGCTGTCTGAGCGCCCACCGCTCCTTGCCGCCAAAATCGCGCCGGCGGCTGGCGGCAGCTACGATCTACGCCTGCCGGCCGATGCATACTGCTTTGCTTCGGGCGACGTTGCCTATCTGGTCGACACCCGCCGTGCGCGCCGCGCCGATGTAGCGTTTGCCCAGCATGCGGCGCCGTTCCTATCGCGCTTACTGCCCTGTCGCACGCCGATCCATATCGCTGTCGACCAGGTGGGGGAGTTCTGTCGTATGGCGCTGCCCATTTTGCGCGACTACACCGACCTTACCGCGCCCGCCGCGCTCGATACCGTGGCGCCCGAGCCGAGCTTTGCTATGGCGATCGGCGTCGACGATGGGCTTGTGACCTGCAAAATTACGGTTACCTACGGCGACTGGTCGGCAGATCTCTTTAGCCTGGGCGCTCCGGGCAGTCTCTTCGAAGAGCAACGCCCCGGCGTGCCGCCCCGCGACGAGGTGGCAGAGTTTCGCGTTATGGACACGGCGGCCCTATATTTCGACTTTTACGAGGGCGGTCTGGCGTTTGAGGAACGCGATGACGAGAGCTTGTTCTGCCTGCTGACCGAGGGCCTATCCGCCCTGTCCGAGCTTGGTGAGGTCATGCTCAGCGACCGTCTGCGCCAGATTTCGGTCCGCCCCGCGCCCAAGCTCTCGGTTCGTGCGACCGTCAAGAGCAATCTGCTCGATGTCGAGCTGGGCGCGAGCGGGCTTTCGGCCGCGGACCTTGCCGTCTATCTCGATTCGTACAAGCGCCATCAAACGTTTGCGCGCCTTACGTCCGGCGACATCATTCGCCTGGACGAGGGCGCTCGAGCCGCGTTTGGCCTCGCCGAGGACCTGGGCGTCGATGCCGTCGACCTGCTCGACGGCGTGTCGCTTTCCGCATCGAGCACCCTGTTCGTCGATAGCATGCTCGCGCGCACGCCCGCGCTCGAGGCCGATCGCGACGCTGCGTTCCGCCGTACCGTCGAGCGTCTGGACACGCTCGGCAAGATGGACTTTACGGTGCCGGTCTCGCTCAAGGCAACGATGCGCGGCTACCAGGTCGACGGCTACCAGTGGCTTGGCTCGCTCGAACACCTGGGCCTTGGCGGCATCTTGGCCGACGATATGGGCCTGGGCAAAACGCTCCAGATGATCGCGCATATCCTGGCGCGCGTGGAGGCGGGGGACACTAAACCCACGCTTGTGGTGTGTCCCGCGTCGCTTGTGTACAACTGGACCGCCGAGCTGGAGCGCTTCGCCCCGTCGCTCGATGTGTGCGCCATTGTGGGCGCCAAGGCGCAGCGCCGCGTGCAGATCGCCGGCGTGGCCGAGCATAACGTGGTCGTGACGTCGTATGACCTTATGCGGCGCGATATCGACGAGTACGTCGAGCAGGACTTTGCCCGCGTGGTGCTCGATGAGGCCCAGTACATTAAAAACCCGCTCACCCAGGTGGCGCGCGCCGCAAAGCGCCTGCCTGCCGGCGTGCGCTTTGCCCTGACGGGCACGCCCATCGAAAACCGCCTGTCCGAGCTCTGGAGCATCTTCGACTTTTTGATGCCGGGCCTGCTTGGCACTCGCGAGTCGTTTGCCAGACGCTTCGAAAGCCCGGTCGAGCATGCCGAGGGCGACAGTGCCGCTCGCCTGCAAGCGCTCGTGTCGCCGTTTGTGCTGCGCCGTGTCAAGGAAGACGTGGTGGCAGACCTGCCCGAGAAGATCGAGGATACGGTCATGGCGCAGCTCACCGGCGAGCAGCGCAAACTCTACCTGGCCAACCAGGACCGCATCGCCCAACAGGTGCAGCATCGCGAGGCATCCGAGTTTAAGAAAGACAAGCTCAAGGTGCTCGCCGAGCTCACCAAGCTGCGCCAGATCTGCTGCGACCCGCGTCTGCACTACGAGGATTACAAGGCGGGGAGCGCCAAACTCGATACGTGCATGGAGCTCGTGCACGGCGCACTCGACGGCGGGCATCGCATCCTGCTGTTCAGCCAGTTTACGGGTATGCTCGATATCATCGGTAAGCGCTTGGCCAAGGAGGACATCGCCTTCCTTAAGCTCACGGGCGCTTCGTCTAAGGAGAGCCGCGCCAAGATGGTCGCGCAGTTCCAAGCGGGCGAGGTTCCGATCTTTTTGATTTCGCTCAAGGCGGGCGGCGTGGGCCTTAACTTGACGGCTGCCGACGTGGTCATCCACTACGACCCGTGGTGGAACGTGGCGGCGCAGGACCAAGCAACTGATCGTGCACACCGTATTGGCCAGCAGCATACCGTGACCGTGTACAAGCTCATCGCCAAGGACACGATCGAGGAACGCATTATGCAGATGCAGGAGTCCAAGCGCGACTTGGTCAACAGCGTGCTCGGCGGCGACGGCATCTCGTCGGCGCTGTTTACCCGCGAGGATGTTCTGGCGCTGCTCGGCGGCGACGGGCGTTAACCCGCTCGGGTGAGGCCGCCAGGGCGGATAGCCCGCGCTGTCCCATCGTCCCCGCTCGTTATGTGTTCATTTGCAATGCCGTGGATGGTTTGTCTGCCTTTGGGCATAAGAACCATCAAGAACATTGGCACATCAGCAAAGGAGAACATCATGGCGAAATTCTTTAAGGACCCCGACGGCAAGCTCATCGCCGCCCTTGGCGACGACGTTGCGACCCCTGCCGGTTGCACGGAACTGACTGCAAACACTGAGGACGCAGCGCACGAGAAGCACGTGCCTGTTGTCGAGACCGAGCGTGACGGTCACGTGATTCGCGCACGCGTTGGCTCGGTCGAGCACCCCAGCCTGCCCGAGCACTACATTGAGTGGATCGCCCTTGAGGCCGAGGGCCGCTTAGAGGTCCATTACCTTGAGCCCGGCATGAAACCCGCGACGTTTTTCGCGGGCGGCTCCAAGACCGGTACCGTCTATGCCTACTGCAACCTGCACGGGCTGTGGTCCGCGACATTCTAGGAGCGCGCCCCCGCTCGGGGTATCATAGCTAGCATATGCACATGCAAGCGCCGGCTGCATTATGCGGCCGGCGCTTTTACTACGATTTCGATGGTTTACGACGGAAAGGGCTGGGCCATGAAACTCGCGCTTGCACAAATCGATATGCGCCTGGGTGATATTGAGGGCATTTGCGGCCGCATCGAGGACCAGGCTCGTCTGGCCCACGAGCGCGGGGCGCGCGTGCTGTGCGTTCCGGCTCCGCTCTTTATGGGCGCCATGCCCGGTGGCCTGGTGGGCGCTGCCGACTTTGAGCACGACGAGCTTGCCGGTTTGACTGGTGTCGCCGAGCGTATCCAGGAGCTTGACATGATCTGCATCGTGCCCGCGGCGGTTTCGTTTGAGGGCCAGCCGCTGCTCGACTACATGATGCTCAAGGACGGTCATGTGGTGCCGGCGCGTTCGAGCATTGCCCTGCAGCGTGGCGAGAACAACGACACACGTTGGGCGCCGCCGGTGTTCGACGTGGACGGCGTGCGCATCGCCGTGATTTTTGACTTGGACCGCGAACTCGAGATGTTGCCGACCGGTGTTGACCTCATTGCGTATTTCCAATTCAACGCGTTTGACATGACCGACCGTGAGACTGCCGCCATTGCCGCCGTTCGCAGCGGCGCCTACCGCAAGATCGCATCCAAGCGCAGCGTGTGGTTTGCCTGCATGGCGCCGGTCGGTGCCTTTGACGAGTCGGTGTATACCGGCGGTTCGTTTGTGCTCGACGACTGCGGTCGCGTGGTGGCCCAGGCGCCGTGCTTTGAGGAGAGCCTGCTGGTTCAGGAGATTCAGCGCGGCGTGATGCTCGATGCCCTGGAGGATCACGAACTGCCCGAGTTCCGTTCCGAGGAGTGGCTGTGGCAGGCGCTGGTGCTCGCCGTGCGCGACAACGCCCGAGCCCACGGTGCGTCGCGTACTGTGGTGGCACTCGAGGGTGACTTGCCGTCGTCCCTGCTGGCGGCGCTGGCCGTCTGTCTCTTATACACATCTGACGCTGCCGACGAATAGCCTT
>UQSC01000024.1 GCA_900543615.1 uncultured Collinsella sp.
CGACACGAATCTGACCCATCGAAACACATCTCCACCGTTCCTTCAACTGGGAAAACGGCGCCCCCGGACCCCAGGAGGGGCCGCGGGGGCGTTCGGCTAACTGCGGGAGCGAGCCATCAGCTCAATGTGTTCGGCTGAGATCGGAAATCAACCCACCACAAAGGTGCCTGTCCCCTTTGTGGTTGTGAGGTGCTAGGGGAGGAGCTTCATGGCGGCGTCGTGGGCGGCGTGCTCGTAGGTGTCGTCGAGGGGCGTGAGCGGCAGCAGGGCTGTGGCCTGCGCATCGCCGCGGCGCTCGAGGGCGTGCGCGATCAGCCAGTCGGCGAGCTCGGGGTTCTTGGGCAGTGCCGGTCCGTGTAGGTACGTGCCGATGACGCCCTTGTAGATCAGGCCCTCAAAGCCATCGTCGCCGTTGTTGCCGGTGCCCGTGACGACGGACGTTCCGAGCGGCGTGGCCTCGGCGTCCAAAAGCGTGCGACCTCCATGGTTCTCGAATCCCACAAAGGGCTCAGGTGCCAGATCGGTTTTGACGGCTACGTTGCCGATCAGGCGATTGGCGCCGCGCACTGTCTCGGCGGCAATGACCCCCAGACCTTCAATGCGATTTTCGCCCATATAGTACGAACGGCCGAGCAGCTGATAGCTGCCACAGATGGCAAGCAGCGAGCCTCCATCCTCAACATAGGCCGCGACCTTGTCTTTTTGGGCGAGCAGCTCGTGTGCCACGGCTAGCTGGTCGCGGTCGGAGCCACCACCCATCATGACGATGTCGGCGTCGGTGAGATCGAGCGACTCGCCCATGCGGACCTCGTCCACGCGAACGGGGATGCCGCGCCAGGCGCAGCGACGCTCGAGGGCGATAGCGTTGCCGCCGTCGCCGTAGAGGTTGAGGGCATCGGGGTACAGGTAGACGATGCGCAGCGGGCGCGAAAGCTCGACTGGCGCGATGCCGACGGGGACGGCACTGCCATCGGCACACGTTGCAGCGCGGGCAGCAACCGTGGCTGCATCGGCACCCTTCAGCCCATCGAGTTCTTTGACCAGCGGCGGGAAGGCCGTGTAGTTGGCGACGGCATAGAAAGCGTCGCCGGCAGCTTCATCCGCAACGGCGCCAATTGCCTGCGCGACGTCCGAGATAATCGCGGCATCGATGTCGGCGTACTTGAGGCGCACCTGCATGTCGTGCGCGCGCGTGCCTCCGGCAAAGGCGACAAGACCCGGCGTGTCGGCGATGCGCTCAAAGTCGACGTCGTAGATCCACGATACATCGTGGCCGTCGGCATCGTTGTCGTTGAGGAAGAAAGCGCAGAGTCTGCCGCCTGCCGTCTTGATGGACTGGATTTGTCGATCGAAGCCCACGGGATTCTTAGCCAGGTTGGCCTCGACAGTGCGGCCGGCGATATCCCAGCGCCCCATACGACCACCGGCGGGCACATAGGCATCGAGCGTGGGCTGCAGGTGCGCCGTATCCACGCCTAACTCATGTGCGGCAAAGAATGCAGCGGCAACGTTGTAGACCATGTACAGGCCGTTGTAGCGTGTGGCGATGTGTACGGCAGCCGCGTCGGGCGCAGATCCAAAGACCAGGTCAAAGCCGTAGCCGTCGCAGCCGAGCTCCACGCCCGTCACGCGACGGACAAGCGCAGGGCGGGCCCAGCCGCACGAGGGGCAATGGTAGGCGCCGAGCTGGCCGTACTGCACATAGTCGTACTCCAGCGGCGCGTTGCACTGCGAGCAAAAACGCGAGTCGCTAATGCGATCGGACTCGGTGCCCGTGGCGCCGTCGATGCCAAAGGCGATGCTCGTGTTGGGAACGCGCGCGGCAATCGAGGCGCACAGCGGGTCGTCGGCGTTGTAGATGAGCGTCGTTGCCGGCGAAAGCTCCAACGCGTGGGCGATGACCTCCTGGGTGTGATCGATCTCGCCATAGCGATCAAGCTGGTCGCGGAACAGGTTGAGCAGCACGAAGTACGTCGGCTTGAGCTTGGGCAGAACGCGTACGGTGTAGAGCTCGTCGCACTCAAAAACGCCCACGCGCTTGCCGCTGCTGGTGTGTTTAAGGCCGCCGCGGGCCTCGAGCAGAGCACCCACCACACCAGGCTCCATATTGTTGCCGGCACGGTTGCACACCACGGCAGCACCGCTGGCAGCAACGGCGTCGGCGATGAGGTTGGAAGTGGTGGTCTTGCCATTAGTACCCGTAATCACCACGCTGCGGTCGACAAGGCCAGCGAGGTCGCTCAACAACTCGGGGTCGATCTTCATGGCGATGCGGCCGGGGAGTACGCCGCCCTGGCGTTTAAGGACGGAGCGCAGCCCCCAGCGGGCGATATCGCTCGAGGTGCAGGCGAGAGATGAGCGGAGGTTCATGAAGCCGTTCCTAACATAGATGACATGGTCGTGGCGTTTGCGCCGTTAAAATCCGTAGCGGCGCGCAAATTCCTGGGCAAGCTGCGATACATCTTCGCAGGCGTTGGCCCAGGGGGCAAAGTCGGGGGTGTCCGAGATAATACCGTCCGCTTCCCAAACGGCTTGGTGCGAAAGGTCCCAGGGATCGCGTGGCTCGGGCCGGCAGGGAAGGTACGGTGTCTGGTACATGGGGTTCAGTAAGAAGAATGCACCGCCCTCGCAACGGTTGGCAAACTCACGCAGCGCGCGTGTCGCCGGGCGCATCTTGTTTGTTTTGAACAGCAGAATCGTGCGGGCGAGTAGATACCAAGGAGAGTTCTCGATCGCGTCAGCCCCGATCTCTTCCTCGAGCTGGTGGGCCAGGGCAAAAAAGCCGTCCTGGTCTTCCAGACGAGCGAGGGCGAGCAACACGGTGCCTGCGGCTCGGGTGGGGTAGCCTTCCGCCTTAAGGACGCGGCGGGCGTAGTTGGCGGCAGCACGGTAGCGGGCGCTCGCCATGCACAGCTGCGAGATGGCCTCGAGCGTGTGGAGCCACCCGATAAGAGCCGGCTCGCTCACGGTGAGCTCTGCCGCCGTCACGCCGTCCGTCAAAACTTTGTTGGCCCAGTAGTGCGGGGCCTCCATATCGAACCCGGGCACACTTTGCTGCAGGTAATCGGCCGTGGTCGCCTCGAGCTTCATCAGGTCACCCAGGCAGGCGTCAACGGGCGTGTCGGCCAGGATGATGGCGAGCAGCTGTGCGTCGACGGCTAGCGCATCGACGCGGACGATCTTGAGCAGCTCATCGCGAATGTCGTCGAACAGGCGATTGCGCGTCTGCTCGAACTCCTCGTCGCTGCCCATATCCTCGATGCGATGGAGCTCGTCGAGCAGGTGGCGATGAACACCGGCGTAGGACAGCAGCGCCTGGGCATGCTCGGACTGCGCATACTTATGAGGGTTGACGTTCACGTCGTTATGGACAAGCTCGCGTGCTGCATCGGTGAGCTCGGGGTGCGACGCCAGATAGGTGCGTTCCAGGTAGGCGGGGATGTAGACGCTCGGATCCATTAGAGGTCTCCTCCCTTAAACGGCAAACCCTGCTCGGCCGCCCGCAGTATGCGCTCATCGATTTGGGAACGCACGATATCGTTGGTAGCGACCCAGGCAGCAAAGCTGGCGTTGTCGGGGGCGCCCAGGCCCTCCTGCAGTACCGGCGTCGCTTCGGACAATGCAAGGACAAGCTCGTCGGTGGAGCCCACACCCACGTTGACGCGGGCATAGACGCCATCGGGAAACTCGGTTTGGAAGTAGAGCGCCTCGGCCGCGTGCGGGCACGAGCGTGCGAGGATGCGCAAATAGTGTTCGGCGCCCTCGTAGTCCAGCTCGCGCCAGGCAGCGCTCATCAGCGCGATGAGCGTCCACGGGTCCAAGTCACGCTCCGCGTCCTTGGGGCGGCGGCGCAGCGGGGTATTCGCGAGGTACGGCACGGAGTGAGCGGAGCGAAAGCGCTTGAGCTCCTCGGCGGGGTATTCGAGCTTTGCCATGGCGAGCATCGCGGTGTGGCGGACACCAGCGGGGTCGTTGGGGACAAAGTCGAGGCTGCGGTTTGCGGCTTCGAGCGACATGCGATAGCGGCCGCTAATGAGGGCGCGCGATGCCAAGGCGGCAAGCCAGCGCAGGTAGGGGCGGCGCATAAGGTCGCCAGCGGCCTCGCGCTCGTAGGAGTCCTGGGCCGAGGCGATTTTGAGCGCTAGGTCGTGCTCGACCTCATCGCACTTGGACACCAGGTACTGTACGTATTCCTCGTTGGATTCGGCGGTGAGTGCCGTCAGCATGCGCTGAGCGTCCCAGTTGGCCGGATCGAGCGCGGCCGCCTCGCGGAGCATGTTCTCGGCAGCTGCCTCTTCCTGCTCTGCCTGGGCATCGTCAGGGATAAAGGGAATGCGGTAGTCGACGGCCTCGACCACCTTGGCAATCAGATGTCCGGCGCGGTCGCGGTCGTGCACGATGAGCGGTGCGGGGTTGCGGGTGAATTGTTCCATCAGACGCTCTACGGCGGCACCGTCGGTGAGCGGGATATTGTCGCGGCGCAAGGCCTCAAGAACGAGGCGATGGCAATCCTCTTGAATGGGATCGAATGCCATGGGGCCTCCTTTGCTGCGGTTAGGGTTCAAATGTTTCTATATAAGGTTCTAGTTTACCCGCATGTGGCACACCAGGGGTGCCGCACTTGGACTTGCACCTTTGCACCACGAAGACGGATGTCGCACAAATGTCGGCACCTTGGACGACCGAGTGGTATCACGGTGCCGCAAACGGTCGATTTTTGGCGGCGAACGGTGCATATTTTGGAGGGGCACAGTCCTGCCCGGGATATGTAGTCAACCTTGATAAAACGTTTGCCCAGCTTGGGAGTATGGATGCCGCACAAGGGTCTTCAGGGATAGAAAAAACGTTTCATCATTGGCGGCTTTAGGTGAATAACTGACCAACCATAACGGTAAAATAGTGTTTGTCTGAGCGTTGAGACGTTTAGACATCGCGCATTGTCATCGCCGGCAACGCGCAAACCGGTCCTAACGGAGCCAATTGGGTGCTCCGTTATATACGCAAGTCTAAGAGGGGCTTGTTTAGGAGGCACAGTATGGGACGTTTTACCAATCCTCGCGATCTGTACTTTGGTGAGGGCGCTCGCCACGAGGTGAAGAACCTCAAGGGCAAGAAGGCCATCATCGTTTCTGGCGGCAGCTCTATGCGCCGCGGCGGGTTCCTGCAGGACGTCGAGAACGACCTTAAGGAAGGCGGTTTCGAGGTCAAGCTGTTCGAGGGCGTCGAGTCCGACCCGTCCATCGAGACGGTCATGAAGGGCGCCGAGGCCATGCGCGAGTTCGAGCCCGACTGGATTATCGCCATCGGTGGCGGCTCGCCTATCGATGCCGCTAAGGCCATGTGGGTCTTCTACGAGTATCCCGAGGAGTCCTTCGATAACATCATCCAGCCGTTCAGCTTCCCTGAGCTGCGTCAGAAGGCTCATTTCTGCGCCATCTCCTCTACCTCCGGCACCGCTACCGAGGTCACCGCGTTCTCCGTCATTACCGACTACGCCAAGGGCATCAAGTACCCGCTGGCCGACTTCAACATCACCCCTGATATCGCCATCGTCGACCCCGAGCTCACCTACACCATGCCCGCCAAGCTGTGCGCTCACACCGGCATGGACGCTCTGACCCACTGCATGGAGGCCTACGTTTCCACCTGTGCCTCTATGTTCACCGACGCCAACGCTCTGCACGGCATCCGCGAGATCGTCGAGTGGCTGCCCAAGTCCTATGCTGGCGACCATGAGGCCCGTCAGCACATGCACGAGGCTCAGTGCATCGCCGGTATCGCCTTCTCCTCGGGCCTGCTCGGCATCGTTCACTCCATGGCTCACAAGACCGGTGCTGCCTTCGAGAACGGCCACATCATCCACGGTGCCGCTAACGCCATGTACCTGGGCAAGGTCATCCAGTGGAACTCCAAGGATCCCCGTGCTGCCGAGCGTTACGCTTACGTGGCCAAGGAGATCCTGCACCTTCCCGGCGAGACCAACGAGGAGCTCATCGCTGCGCTCGTCCAGAAGATCCGCGACCTCAACGACCAGCTCAACATTCCGCAGTCCATCAAGGATTACGCGAATGGTGGCGTGAAGGTCGACGCCGAGAACCCGCAGATGGTTTCCGAGGAGGAGTTCCTCGCCAAGCTGCCCGAGATCGCCGCGAACGCCGAGCAGGACGCCTGCACGCCCGAGAACCCGCGTGAGACCAAGGCTGCCGACTTCGAGAAGATCCTCAAGGCCTGCTACTACGACACCGACATCGATTTCTAATCGACTCTTGTTATCGTAACGAGGGGCTCCGCACGTATCCGTACGGAGCCCCTTTCTTTTTTAGAGAATGGGATAGTTATGGCTGCAATTTTCAATAGCCCCAGCAAGTACATCCAGGGTCCGGACGAGCTCGCCAAGCTTGGCTCTTATGTCGAGCCGCTCGGCGCTAAGGCCCTCGTCATCGTGACGCCTTCGGGCAAGAAGCGCGTCGGTGCCAAGATCGAGGGCGGCTTTGCCGAGGCTAAGGCCGAGCTGCTGTTTGAGGACTTTAACGGCGAGTGCTCCAAGGGCGAGGTCGATCGCCTGGTTGCGCTCGCTCGCGACAACGGTTGCGACATCATCGTCGGCGTCGGTGGCGGCAAGATCCTCGACACCGCGAAGGCCGTCGCCTATTACCTGGAGTCCCCGGTTATCATTTGCCCCACCATTGCTTCGACCGATGCACCGTGCTCGGCACTTTCGGTGCTCTACACCGATGACGGCCAGTTCGATAAATATCTCTTCCTTAAGGCAAACCCCAATATTGTCCTTATGGATACGACGGTTATCGCGGCGAGCCCGGTGCGCCTGACGGTTTCCGGTATGGGCGATGCGCTCGCAACCTATTTCGAGGCCCAGGCAACGCACGATGCCGACGGTGGCACTTGCGCCGGCGGTAAGGGCGGAATGGCCGGCCTGGCACTCGCCAAGCTCTGCTACGAGACGCTTATGGCCGATGGCGTCAAGGCCAAGGTTGCGCTGGAGAAGGGTGCGCTCACGCCTGCCGTCGAGCACATCATCGAGACCAATACGCTGCTTTCGGGCATTGGCTTTGAGAGCTCGGGCCTTGCTGCTGCTCATGCCATCCACAATGGCCTGACGATGCTGCCCGAGTGCCACGGCATGTATCACGGCGAGAAGGTCGCCTTTGGCACTATCGTCCAGCTGGTACTTGAGGATGCCCCGACCGAGAAGCTCGAGGAAGTCTTGGGCTTCTGCATTGAGCTGGGCCTGCCGGTCACGATGAAGGAACTTGGCGTTGCCGAGCTTACGCGCGAGCAGGCCATGATTGTTGCCGAGGCCGCTTGCGCGCCCGAGGACACCATGTGCAATATGCCGTTTGAGGTGACGCCCGAGATGGTCGCAAACGCCATCCTGGGTGCCGACGCACTGGGTCATTATTACCTTATGGATGAGTAAACTAAACTAAGGTAAGGAAGGGGCAAAGCCGACAGATGGCTTTGCCCCTTTTTGCTATGGTGCAAAGGGGCAAGTTACTTTGCACCAATCGTTGTTTGATGAAGGGCGGATTCTCGTATGGCGCTTCCCATGGTTTATGGCGGTCCCGGCCGGTATGTTCAGGGGCCGGGCGAACTTTCGCGTCAGGGCAGGTATTTGTCATGGTTGGGCTGCGCTGCTTATGTCTTGTTTGACCAGGGCACCGAGGATCGGCTGTGCAAGCAGATCGTCGATGGATTTCTGGACGAAGATCTAAGTGAGCCGTTCTTTAAGATTTATGACGGTCCGTGTACGGAAGACGCCGTTGTCGAAATGGCTAAGGAAGCCCGGGCCGAGTATTGCGACATGGTGGTGGGCATTGGCGGCGGCAAGATACTCGATATTGCCAAGGCCGTTGCGTTTTATGCCGAGGTGCCGTTGTGCGTATGCCCAACGGCGGCTTCGATGGACGGTCCGTGCAGCGCTATTTCGGTGCTGTATCACGAGGATGGGTCGTTCGACCACTACCTGATGCTCGAGAAGAATCCAGACCTGGTCGTGGTCGATACCAACGTGGTCGCGGCGGCCCCGCTGCGTATGACGGTCGCTGGCATGGGCGACGCACTGGCAACGTACTTCGAGGCGCGTTCGTGCGCCGCGGCGCACGGTACCAACGAGCACGGTGGCGCGCCGGGGCACTTGGCCCTGGTCGCGGCACGTGCCTGCTACGACACGCTTATGGAGTGTGGTGTCGCTGCTAAGCGCGACCTCAAGAAGGGTCGCATGTCACCAGCTGTTGAGCGCCTGATCGAGTGCAATATTCTGCTTTCGGGTGTTGGCTTTGAGAGCGGTGGCTTGGCGTTGGCGCATGCCATCGCCAACGGGTTGACGATTCTGCCCGAGTGCAAGGCAATGCATGGCGAGGCCGTGGCATTTGGCCTGGTGGTGCAGCTGCGCCTGGAGCGTGCACCCGAGCTTGATCAGGTGCTCGAGTTTTGCCAACGCGTCGGTCTGCCGACGACGCTCGAGGAGCTGGGCCTTGGCGAGATTTCCGATGCCGACCTGCAGAGTGTTGCAAATGCGGTCTTTAGAAACGAGCGTAACATGGCCAACGAGCAGACCAAGGTGACCAAACAGAAGCTCGTGCAGCTCATGTGCGAGGCATAGCTTGGCGCTTGATTGACCTTGTGCAATCGAGGCGGCGATAGGCATAGGCTATTTGCCGCAAAGATGCGCCGCGTGTAATTTGCCCGAGGCGTGGGCCGATAGCGTATCATTATCTCTTGCTTGTTTGCACTGCTCAGGGAGGGGCCGCGCATGGCGCAGGAACACGATCTGTTTGATGACATTATCGAGATCAGCAAGGGTTTCGACTTTCTTAAAAACCCGCTTGGCGGTGTGACCGATGCACTCGATCCGTCGGCACCGCAGTGGAATCCTGCCGACTACAAGGAGCGTCCGCGCGGCAACACCATTCCGTGCCTGACCTGCAAAAACGAAAAGAGCGGATGCACCGCGTGCATGGACGTGTGCCCGGTCAACGCTATCGAGGTCGAGGAAGACGCCATCGAGATCCTCGACTCCTGCCGCAAGTGCGGCCTGTGCGCCGCTGCCTGTCCGACCGAGGCGATCATCTCGCCGCGCCTGGCGCCTAAAAACCTATATGACGATATCGTCTCTGCTGCTACGAGCCACGAGACCGCCTACGTCACCTGCACGCGCGCCCTTAAGCGCATGCCGCGCGAAAACGAGGTCGTCGTTGCCTGTGTGGGCGATATTACGGCCGAGACCTGGTTCTCGGTGCTGGCCGACTATCCCAACGTGAGCGTCTACCTGCCACTGGGCGTGTGCGATAAGTGTCGCAACACCGGTGGCGAGGATATTCTGGGCGAGGCCATCGCCACTGCCGAGGAGTGGGCCGGTACGGGCATGGGCCTGGAGGTCGACCCCAAGAGCCTCAAGTGCCATAAGCTTCGCGAGTACGAGCGCAAAGAGTACATGGAAAAGATCGCCCGTACAACGGGCCTGACGGTGACCAAGCTCAATCCGGCGACGGCGGCGCTGGCCTCGGTGACGCAGAAGTTGAAGGCCCACCGTCACCAGATTACGCAGCTGGAGCGCACGCTCAACACCATGTGCGGCACCACGACGACCAAGCGTCGCCGTACGCTTACGCACGGGCGCCAGCTGGTACTCTCGACGCTGCAAAACCATCCCGAGCTTGCCCAGAACATGCAGGTGAGCACGCCGGAGTGCGATTTTGACAAGTGCACGTCGTGTGGCGAGTGTGTCAACGTGTGCCCCACGTTTGCCTGCGATTTGGTGGGAAGCGGTCGCTTTGCACTGGAGTCCACGTATTGCCTAGGTTGCGGGGCCTGCGTCAAGGTGTGTCCCGAGCATGCGCTTAAGTTGGTTGAGCATGATGCATCCAACCTGGTCGTCGTCGATCCCGAGGCCGAGGAAAAGGCCGCTCAGAAGGCCAAGGCCCACGAGGAGGCCGAGAAGGTCAAGGCCGAGGCAAAGGCCAAGCTCGACAAGATGCTCGATCAGGTGGAGAAGCTCGCGGACTAGCTAAAAGAGCGTAAATGATGGCCGGTGGGACAGGTACTGCCCCGCCGGCCAAAAAAGTTGCGGTGGAATAGTTCCTGTTTTGCCCTTAAGCTGGCCATTCTAGGAACTATTCCACCGCAACTAATAAATGGTTAGTTCATGCTGCTTTGGTGGCAGGTTCGACCGGTACCGTTGCGCGTCACGGTTTCATGGAGCAAAAAGAACCCGGGAACCTGTTTGGTCTCGGTGTATTCCATAAGGATACCGTCGGCGTTGTAGGTCTGTCCGCGTATAACGGCGAGTGCGTTAAAGTCGTCGAGATCGAGCACGCGCGTATCCTCGGGCGTGGGATGCTCGATCGTTACATCGCGTTTGCCCGTGGCAATCTTAATGCCAAGATCTTCTTCGAGGTAACGATAGATCGAGTCGTTGACAATCTCGGGTGTCAGCCCCGGTACTTGTGAGCTTAGGTAATAGGAGTCGTCGGAGCACACGGCTTGTCCGTCTGCATAACGGATGCGTTTGGCGCGTGTGAGCTCACAGCCTTCGGGAAACCCGGTAATCTTGGAGAGCGCCTTGCTACAGATGAGGAGCTCAAAGACGGTGGTGACAGTCTTGAGCTCAAAGCCTCGGTTGACCGCGATTTCCTTAAAGGTCTCGAGTCCGCCGCCACCACGACTCTTCTCGTCACTGATGTTGCGAATGACGCGCATGCCTTTGCCTTGCTGGGGGAGCACGTAGCCATCTGCCGCAAGCATCGAGATGGCGCGACGGACCGTCATGCGCGAACAGTCAAACAGCTGCGTGAGCTCAGTCTCCGAAGGCAGATAACTCTGATAGGCGTATGTGCCGTCGTCAATCGACTGCTTCACGTTGTCATAAATAGTTTGGAAGATGGCTCGCGCCATGACGGTCTCCTAGAGCTGGGTGCGTGAACGACGGATGAGGGCCGTCCGCGCAGGTGTCAATCGATTTACTTGCTGGGGTCGATTATATATTTACCCATGGCACGCAGAGCTGGGTCTGACAGGATGGCGCCGAGTTCGTCGAGGGAAGCCACCTTGGCGACCATCGAGGATACGTCGAGCCTGCCAGAGTCGATGAGCTCGAGCGCGCGACGCTGCGTATAAGGGTTGATGTAGGACGAGGTAAGCACAAGCTCCTTCTGGAAGACCTCGAAGGGCTTGACGGTGATTGTCTCATCGGGCTTGGTGAGGCCGAACATCATGACCGTAGCCTTGTGGCCGGCGATCTGGATGGCCTGCTCGATGGTGACGGGCTTGCCAACACACTCGATAACGACATCGACGTTGCCGACGCCCTCCTGCTCCAGGCGGGCCGGGACGTCCTCGTGGATGGAATCAATTGCCAGGTCGGCGCCGAGTTTGAGCGCAACCTCGCGCTTGCCTTCGACGGGCTCGAGCAAGACAACCTTGGTGGCGCCGGCGTTTTTAGCAAGCTGCATCATGAGCAGACCGATCATGCCACCGCCGATAACGACAACTGTGCTGCCGGGCTTGATGTTGCACATATCGATGCCGTGCAGGCAGCAGGCGACGGGCTCGGTCATAGCGCCCTGCTCAAAGCTGGTGTGATCGCCCAACTTGTAGACTTGCTGCATATCGACGGAGCAGTACTCCGCAAAGCCGCCGTTAACGGTGGTGCCGTAGCCGGTCATATGCTCGCAGTAGTGGTTGATTCCGTCGCGGCAGGGTTCGCAGCAGCCGCAGGGATGGTTTGGGTCGATGCACACGCGATCGCCCGGTTTAAAGCCAGCGACATCGCTGCCCACGGCCTCGACAACGCCCGCAAACTCATGACCAAGGATCGTGGGCGGGGTAACGTCCGCTGCGCCCTTGTCGCCTTCATAGATATGAACGTCGGTACCGCAGACGCCGCAAGCTTTGACGTTGATCAGAACGTCGCGCCTGCCCACGGCCGGCTTTGCCGATTCCTCGACTCTGAGGTCGTGCTTTCCATAGAAGACCGCGCTTTTCATGGTGACTCCTTAACGTGGCGGTGAATGTTGTAATGAAGTATAGGCGTGTATGAAGATATAGACAAGCATATCTAGACAAGTAGAAAAGAATTATGAATTGAGGCCATCAGCTATATCAGCTTTAGCAGGCGAAATACTGGACATATACCGTTTACGGCCAATAATCAACCGTTTACCGACCGTAGTATTTATGCTAACTTGTCTAGATAAGTGATATGATAATAATAGAAGCGCAAGAAGTCAGGGAAGCGGGCCCACCCGTCCTATTGCACGAGGTACACGCAAACGGCGCGTCTGCGGTCTCGAGTGAAGCCAAAACCGCAGTCGCTCCGAATGAAGAGAGGGGGATTCCCCGTCATGATGCAAAAGATACAACGTTTCGGCGGTGCAATGTACACGCCTGCAATTCTTTTCGCATTTTCCGGAATCGTCGTCGGCCTGGGTACGTTGTTTACCACCGAGGCGATCTTTGGCGAGATGGCCACTGCGGGCCATCTTTGGTTTGATTGCTGGAATGTGCTGCTCCAGGGTGGTTGGACGCTCTTTAACCAGATGCCGTTGCTGTTTTGCGTAGCGTTGCCAATCTCGCTCGCGAACAAGCAGAACGCTCGCTGCTGCATGGAGGCTTTGGCCATCTACCTTACCTTCAACTACTTTGTTAGCACAATCTTGGGGCAGTGGGGCCCTGTCTTTGGGGTCGACTACTCTGTCGAGGCGGGCAGCGGTACTGGTCTTGCCACTATCGCAAGCATCAAAACGCTTGATATGGGCATCATGGGCGCGCTCATTATCTCTGGTATCGCCACGATGCTGCATAACAAGTTCTTCGACACCGAACTTCCTGAGTGGCTGGGCGTGTTCTCGGGCTCTGTGTTCATCTATATGATCGGTTTCTTCGTTATGGTTCCGGTCGCTCTTATCGCCTGCCTGGTGTGGCCGCATGTTCAGGCTGCTATCTCCGCCTTCCAGGGATTCATCCTTTCCGCCGGTACGTTTGGCGTGGGTGTCTTTGCTTTCTTCGAGCGCGTGCTGATCCCTACAGGCCTGCACCACTTTATCTATACGCCGTTCTATTACGACAACGCGGCGGTCAACGGCGGCATCTTTGCCGCTTGGGCCAACATCCTGCCCCAACTGGCTGCCGATCCGAGCATTGCTCTTAAGGATGCCGCACCCTGGGCTGCCTATACCTGCCCTGGTTGGACTAAGGTCTTCGGCTCGCTCGGCGTCGCCATTGCGTTTTATATGACCGCCAAACCCGAGCGCAAGCAGCGCGTCAAGGCTCTGCTGATCCCGGTCACCCTTACCGCTATGCTTTGCGGTATTACCGAGCCGCTTGACTTCACCTTCCTGTTCATCGCGCCTGGCCTGTTCGTCGTCCACTGCGTGCTCGGAGCGCTTGGCTGCATGGCTCAAAACCTCCTTGGCGTCGTGGGCATCTTCGACGGCGGCATCATCTCGATGCTCTCGTGGGACTGGCTGCCCCTTTGGGCCGCACATGGTCTGCAGTACGCCATCTCCATCCTTGTCGGTCTGTGCTTTACCGCTCTTTGGGTCGTGGTCTTCCGTTTCCTGATCGTCAAGTTCGACTTTAAGACCCCCGGTCGCGAGGATGACGATGTTGAGGTCGAGCTCAAGTCCAAGGCCGACTACAAGCAAAAGCAGGGCGGTGCTGCTGGCAAATCGGTCGCCCAGAGTAAAGATGATGAGCGCTTGGTGCTTGCCGAGAACATCCTTGATCTACTCGGTGGCGCGGATAACATCATCGATGTAACTAACTGCGCTACCCGTCTGCGCGTTAACGTCAAGGACAAGAGCGTCGTTGCACCCGAGGCTTCCTTCAAGGCGATCGGTACGCATGGCTTGGTGGTCCAAGGTCAGTCAATCCAGGTCATCATCGGCCTTACCGTCCCGCAGGTTCGCGAGAAGTTCGAGAGTCTTCTGAAGTTCGAGAGTCTTCTGTAAACCATCGTCCATCGAAACAATCGGCCTTGCAGAGCCGGTATGCACCGCAAGGCCGATTCTAGAGATAAAAAACTCCACTTCTAGGTAACAATTCCAAACCGTACAGGCCGCGTGCGGGGATGGATTGAGCAAGCGGCCAGAATGAGGAGGACATCATGTCCAAGAAAAACTATGCCGTGACCATTGCCGGCGGTGGCTCTACCTTCACTCCGGGCATCGCTCTGATGCTGCTTGAGGAGCGCGACCGCTTCCCGGTCAACAAGGTGACCTTCTACGACAACAACGCCGAGCGCCAGGAGACCGTGGCCAAGGCCTGCGAGATCTACTTCCACGAGAACGCCCCCGAGGTTGAGTTCAACTACACCACCGACCCCGAAACCGCTTTTACCGGTACTGACTTCGTCCTCGCTCACATCCGCGTCGGCCTGTACGCTATGCGCGAGCTCGACGAGAAGATTCCTCTCAAGTACGGCTGCGTTGGCCAAGAGACCTGCGGTGCCGGCGGTATCGCCTACGGCATGCGCTCCATCGGCGGCGTCATCGAGATCCTCGACTACATGGAGAAGTACAGCCCCAACGCCTGGATGCTCAACTACTCCAACCCCGCGGCCATCGTCGCCGAGGCCTGCCGCGTGCTGCGCCCCAACAGCCGCATCATCAACATCTGCGACATGCCGATCGACCTCATGGATAAGATGAGCCGTATGTGCGGCATCAAGGATCGTCGCGAGCTGCAGTATAGCTACTACGGCCTCAACCACTTTGGTTGGTGGAGCAAAATCTACGACAAGGATGGCAACGACCTCATGCCGCAGATTAAGGAGCACATGGCTAAGAACGGCTACCTGGACGGCATCGAGCACGAGGCCGGTAAGGAGCAGCATGTCGAGGAGAGCTGGATTCACACCTTCGGCAAGGCCAAGGATGTCTACGCTGTCGATCCCGAGACGATTCCCAATACCTACCTCAAGTATTACCTGTACCCGGACTATGTCGTCGAGACGTCTGACCCCAACTACACTCGCGCCAATGAGGTTATGGACGGCCGCGAGAAGAAGGTCTTTGGCGCTTGCCGCGACATCATCGCCAAGGGTACTGCCAAGGACGGCGGCTTTGAGCCGGATGTACATGCCAACTACATCGTCGACCTTGCCTGCGCACTGGCCGAGAACACGCTCGAGCGCTTCCTGCTGATCGTCCCCAACGATGGCGCTGTGCCCAACTTCGACCCGACGGCCATGGTCGAGGTGCCTTGCATCGTCGGTTCCAACGGCTTTGAGAAGATCTGCCAGGGCCCGATTCCGCAGTTCCAGAAGGGCCTGATGGAGCAGCAGGTTTCCGTTGAGAAGCTCGTTGTCCAGGCTTGGGTCGAGGGCAGCTACCAGAAGCTCTGGCAGGCACTCACGCTCTCCAAGACCATTCCTTCGGCGAGCGTTGCTAAGCAGATCCTGGACGAGCTCATCGAGGCCAACAAGGATTTCTGGCCCGAGCTTAAGTAAGGACTACTGTCTCGAACTCTTACGCATCTCTGCTTCATTTGCGCCGTCGTGGCGTCCGGATTCGCCCGGATGCTGCGGCGGCGCTATACTTATGCAGTTTGAAGTACCTGTATCAAAAGGAGCTGTCGTGTCCCTTTCCATCGGTATCGTGGGCCTGCCCAACGTGGGCAAGTCGACGCTGTTCACCGCGCTTACCAAAAAGACCGGCCTTGCCGCCAACTACCCGTTTGCCACGATCGACCCCAACGTGGGTATCGTCGATGTGCCCGATAGCCGCCTGCAAAAGCTCGCCGACATCGTCAACCCGGGTCGCATTGTGCCGGCGACGGTCGAGTTTGTCGACATCGCGGGCCTGGTGAAGGGTGCCAACGAGGGCGAGGGCCTGGGCAATCAGTTCTTGGCAAACATCCGCGAGACCGATGCCATCTGCGAGGTCGTGCGTTACTTTAAGGACCCCAACGTCATGCGTGAGGTGGGCCGCACGGGCGAGTTCGTCGATCCTGCCGGCGATGCCGACACCATCATGACCGAGCTCATCCTGGCCGATATGGGAACGCTCGAGAAACAGCTGCCCAAGCTCGAGAAGGAGGCCAAGCGCGACAAGGAGCTCATGCCCAAGTTCGAGGTCGCTAAGCGCCTGCTTGCCTGGCTCAACGAGGGCAAGCGCGCCGCATCCATGGAGATGACCGACGAGGAGCGTGCTGCCGCCAAGGGCCTGTTCCTGCTCACTATGAAGCCCATCCTGTATGTGGCCAACGTGGACGAGGATATGCTCAACGACGATCTGGCGCCCATCGACGGTGTCAAGCCGCTACCCATCTGCGCCAAGATCGAGGCCGAGCTTTCCGAGCTCGATCCCGAGGACGCCGCCGACTACCTGGAGAGCCTGGGCTTGGAGCAGCCCGGCCTGGACGTGCTCGCGCAAGCAGCCTACAAGCTGCTCGGCCTGCAGTCGTTCTTTACGGCTGGCGAGATGGAGGTCAAGGCCTGGACGGTTCGTCAGGGCGCGACCGCCCCGCAGGCCGCCGGCGTCATCCACACCGACTTTGAGCGCGGCTTTATTAAGGCCGAGGTTATTGGCTATGACGACTACATCGAGCTCGGCGGCGAGCAGGGCGCCAAGGCCGCCGGCAAGCTGCGTATTGAGGGCAAGGACTATGTCATGGCCGATGGCGACGTCGTGCACTTCCGCTTTAACGTGTAAGGACGACGCATATGTTTAAATATGGCAAAAAAGCTGGCTACATGGGTATTGCGCTGCTCGTACTTGCGGTGATTCCGCTGGTGGTTGCAGCGTTTGTGATCCCCAACATTGGCCCCGAGGTGGCAACGAAGTTTAACGCAGCCGGCGAGGTGACGCGCTGGGGTAAGAGCTACGAGCTGCTGGCACTGCCGGTGCTCAACCTGCTGCTGAGCGTGGCGACGTACTTTACGGCGGGACGCCAGGCAAAGAACAACGAGGACTCCGCTGTGATGGCACGTCTTGCGTGCGAGCGCTACCTGCGCAACGGCTGCATCACGGGCGTGTTCCTCAATGTAATCAACGTCTACTTTATGTATTCGGCGATTACTGGAACGGGCTTTGGCTTTGGTTTCTAGCTTGTCCTTTTAGGCAACGAGCCTGCACACATATTCAATGGCTGCTGCGAGGCCGCCGCTCGATCGTGGTTTAAAGACCATGTCGGCGGCGGCCTCGTTTTCGTATCCGGCGCCGCGAAGGGCAAGTGCGATACCGGCTTCCAGGAGAAGGGGCAGACCTCGTTGGCTGGTTGCGATTACGGCAGCCTGCTTGAGCGAGCAGCTGTGCGCTTGGCATTGGATGGCAAGTTCACCTTGCGCCGGGCAAGGGACCAGAACGGCGGCGACGCGACTTGATAGCAATGCAAATGCTGTGCGCTCATCGGGCGAAAGGCATTCTGCTTCAACGACGACGAGCTTGGGCGGCGCGCTGTTTGTGCGAAGCGTGGCTCGGTACATGCGGACCGAAGAACCCGACATAGAAAACTCCTGTGTATTCGGCAAAACGTAAACTATAGTTTACGTTTATGTTCGGCTCCATTTCAAACTCGGCTGCATGGACGAACGTGCGAAACAGATTCTTGGCAGGCGGGTCGAAGAGACACGCAGGGACCTTGGTATCTCCAAGGTTGATTTTTGTGTGGCGACAGGAATCAGCCGACCCTACCTCGACCGAATCGAAGATGGGACGGCAAATTTCACGCTCAAGGTTCTATTTAAGATCGCGCCCGCACTCGGAATGACGGTGTCAGAACTTCTCGAGGGTATCGAATAGGGGATACCCGTCGACAGCTGAATTACGCCATCGGGATGCGGTCGTGGTTGACTTGGCTGTAGAACAGGCGCTGAATCTCGGCCGCATCACGTGACTGGCCGAGTGCCCACATGGTTTTGGCCACGAGCGTCTCGGTGGTCATGTCGTCGCCGCGCAGAATGCCCGGATGATCGGCGTAAGCACGGCCGACCTCATAAACGCCCAGATCGAGGCCCTCTTCGGGGACCTGCGTGGTCATAACGACGGTGCGGCCCGAATCGACCCAGCGGAAAATTGCCTCTTGGAACGACTCGCCCGACTCACCAAACTCGGGGATACCGCCAATGCCAAAGGTCTCCAGAATCACGGCGTCGTAGCTATCGGCCAGGGCGTCCAGGATACCCGGGTTCACGCCGGGCGTAAGCTTGAGTACAAATACGCGCGGATCGATGCTGTCGTAGAAACGCACCGGGTATTCGCCCTGATGCGTGCCGTGAAGCCCGTTGCGCACGATGCGGTCGTTGCGGATGTAGGCAATGGGCGGATAGTTGACGCTAATGAACGCGTTAAAGCTCATGGTGCGCTGCTTGCGGGCGCGCGTGCCGGCAATGGCTACGCCGCCAAACACGATCGAGACGTCGTGCGAATGCTCGTCGAGCGCATAGAGCAGGCTCTGGTACAGATTGAGCTTGGCATCGGTAAAGGGATTGCCCATGGGCTTTTGCGAGCCGGTGAGCACGATGGGCTTGGGGCTGTCCTGAATCAGATAGGAAAGCGCCGCCGCGGTGTAGCTCATGGTGTCGGTGCCGTGCAGGACCACAAAGCCGTCGTGGTCGGCATAGCCCTCGACGATGACGTCGCGGATACGCATCCAGTCGCTCGGGCGCATATTGGTGCTGTCGATGTTCATGGGCTGCACCACGTCGAGCTCGCAGAGGTCCGAGATCTCGGGGACGCTCTGGGCGAGCTCCTCACCGGTCAGGGCGGGGGAGAGGCCGTTGCCGTCCTCGGTCGATGCGATGGTGCCGCCCGTGGCGATGAGAAGGATGCGCTTCATGCTGGTATTCCTATCGTATTTGCCGCCGCAAGGGCGGAGTCGTTCGGCAGTATTGTGGCACAGGGCGTCCAATGTTCAAACGTATTACATCATCTGTAACGTTTGGTAACACTTCAATTGCCGTCAAATAAGGGCCTAGGTCGTGCGTTTGCCGTGCGCTGATGGCTGCGAGGGGCGAGAAACCCCATATAACGTGTACACTATGAAGGCTATTTTCGTTCATTCACGCGGGTGGGCACCGGCTCCCCGCCAACAAGAGGGGGAAACCATGGATCAAAAGGCTTCCGCAAAGGTCCTCGTACTCGACTTTGGTGCGCAGTACGGTCAGCTCATTGCCCGTCGCGTCCGCGACCTCAACGTGTATTCCGAGATTGTCCCCTGCGACATCTCGGCCGACGAGATTCGCGAGATGAACGCCTCTGCGCTCATCCTTTCTGGCGGCCCGGCCTCCGTGTACGCCGAGGACGCTCCGTCCATCGACCCCGCCATCTTTGACCTGGGCCTTCCCGTCCTGGGCTTTTGCTACGGCCATCAGATCACGGCCGTGACGCTCGGTGGCAAGGTCGGCCACTCCGAGGTGGGCGAGTACGGCCGCGCCACCATCACGCGCACGGCCGGCGCCAAGCTCTTTAACTCCACGCCCATGGAGCAGACCGTGTGGATGAGCCATCGCGACGCCGTTTCCGAGGTGCCCGAGGGCTTTACCGTTACCGCCAGCACCGACGTGTGCCCGGTCGCTGCGATGGAGCTGTCTCTTATACACATCTGACGCTGCCGACGAATAGCCTTGTG
>UQSC01000025.1 GCA_900543615.1 uncultured Collinsella sp.
AGATCAGCCTCGGTCTCGTGGGCTCGGAGATGTGTATAAGAGACAGGTACCAGTCGCCCACACAGCCCGACAAATGCAAGCCGGCCGCCAGGTAGCACAGCAGCGGATAGCCCGAGAACGCAAACCCCAGGGCAAACGCTGTCGTCACAACAACCGTCGGCGCCAGGCAAACTGCCACGTACCGCCGGCGCGAATACACCACGCCCTCGGCGCAGGCATAGATCATCGCCGTCTCGCGATTCGCCCCAAAGGTCACCTGCGCGCCCGCAGGCGCCAGCAGCTTAAAAAACACACCGTGCACCAGCTCGTGCACGGCAAATGACGCCGCCGAAACCGCAGCCAAGCCGACTATCCAGCCCAAGACCGTGGTCCAGCCGCCCGCGTCAGCCGCATCCAAGTCCGCAGGCCCGCCCATCAGCATAAACACCGGCACCAAGCACACAGCAAATGCGCCGAGCACGGCCATCCCCCACACAAAGCAGGCGTGCAGAAAATCCTCGTCTTCAAACGCATGTATGTTGGAAATCTCATTCATAGCATCTTAGGATAGCGCCCCTGCCACGTACCCGCCCGCATGTGCGATAATGTCGAACGATATGCACGAATTGACCACCGCGTCGCCAGGCCTTGTGCCCGGCTGCGCTCTCACCATATGCGAAGGAGTCCCATGGCATCCAAATACTCCATGAACGACCGTCCCAGCTGGCCTCGCCGCGCCATCGTTACCGCCGGCGAGCCCTACGGCAACAAGGGCCTTCACTTTGGCCACGTCGGCGGCGTCTTTGTCCCGGCCGACTTCTTCGCCCGCTTCCTGCGCGACCGTCTGGGCCGCGAGAACGTCATCTTCACCTCGGGCACCGACTGCTATGGCTCGCCCATCATGGAGAGCTACCGCAAGCTCAAGGAGAACGAGGGCTACGACAAGTCCATTAGCGAGTATGTCGAGTCCAATCACTCCCGCCAGGCCGCGACCCTCAACAACTACAACATCAGCTGTGACATCTACGGCGGCTCGGGCCTTGAGCCGGCGGCCCAGATCCACAACGAGGTGACCGCCGAGATTATCGAGCGCCTGCACGAGCAGGGCACCATCTCCAAGCGCTCCACGCTGCAGTTCTACGATGCCAAGGCCGGCACGTTCCTCAACGGCCGTCAGGTGATCGGCCGCTGCCCCATCCAGGGCTGCAAGTCCGAGAAGGCCTATGCCGACGAGTGCGACCTGGGCCACCAGTTTGAGCCCGAGGAGCTCATCGCGCCCAAGAGCCAGCTCACCGGCGAGGTGCCCGAGCTGCGCCCGGTCGACAACCTCTACTTCGACCTGCCGGCCTACCTCGACTTTATGAAGACCTATACCGCCAAGCTCGCCCAG
This sequence comes from uncultured Collinsella sp., assembly GCA_900543615.1. GTDB lineage: Bacteria > Actinomycetota > Coriobacteriia > Coriobacteriales > Coriobacteriaceae > Collinsella. Next base: position 1,370 of record UQSC01000025.1, read on the forward strand.
AACCCGCAGGTTCGCTCCGTGGTCTCCAAGACCATGGAGGAGTGGCTGCTGCCGGCCCAGCTCTACATCCAGAACAAGTTCCGCGAGGCCTTCGATGCCGTCGAGGATCAGCTTCCCGAGCACACCGTGCTGGAGCCCGAGGGCAACAAGAGCAGCTTTACCGTCACCTTCCCCAGCTGGAAGGAGCGCGACGACGCCCACGCGGTGCTCGCCAACGGCGGCGTGCGCTTCCGCAGCGGCAAGGCGCTCGTGCCCTTCCGCATCACCGGTAACATCGACTGGGGCGTTCCGGTACCCCAGGTCGACGGCGTCTCCGACGTCACCTGCTGGTGCTGGCCCGAGAGTCTGTGGGCGCCCATCAGCTATACGCGTACCGTGCTCGCGCGCGATGCCAAGGCCGCCGGCGTGACCGAGGGTGTCGCCGCCCAGGATGCCGCCCTCATGGGCGAGCCCGCCGCTGATTCCACGCAGGTCCCCGCGCCCACCTACCAGCACAGCTCGCTCGACTGGCGCGACTGGTGGTGCTCTGACGACGCTCAGATTTACCAGTTTATCGGTCAGGACAACATCTACTTCTACTGCATCGCGCAGACCGCCATGTGGGAGGCCCTGGGTTGGGACCTCACGCAGAGCACCGTCAGCGCCTGCTACCACCTGCTCTACATGGGCAAAAAGGCCAGCTCGTCCTCGCAGACGCCTCCTCCGCCGGCAGACGACCTGCTCAACCACTACACCTGCGAGCAGATGCGCGCGCATTGGCTGTCGCTCGGCCTGTCCGAGAAGCCGGTAAGCTTTAGCCCCAAGGCATATGACACACGTGTGACCGGCAAGGACAAGGACGGCAACGAGGTGCGTGCCTGCGACGACAAGCGCGTCATCGATCCGGCCCTTAAGGAGAGCGCGCTGTTGACCGGCGTGTTCAACCGCCTGGCCCGCAGCTGCTTCTACGGCGTCGCCGTCAAGGAGGGCGACGAGAGCCCCTACCGCAACGGCTGCATCCCCGCTGGTGCCGCTTCTGACACCGTGGTCGAAGCCGCCCAGCAGGCAACCCTTGCCTTTGAGCAGGCCATGTACAAGTTCGAGACGCACCGCGCGCTTGCCGTGTGCGACGACTACCTGCGCGCCGCCAACAAGCGCTGGAGCGACGCCTCCAAGGCCGCCAACAAGCTCGAGGGTAACGAGGCAAACGCCGCCATGACGCAGGCCCTCGTCGACGCCTTTACCGAGCTGCGCGTGGCGACCGTGCTCATGCACGGTATTGTGCCGGCCGGCTGCGAACTCATCTGCGAGTACTTCGACGTCGATCCGGTCGCCTTCTTTAGCTGGGATAACATCTTTGCCTCCACGGACGAGTTCATAGAGAGCCTGGGCGAGGAGCCCGGCGACCACCGCGTGAAGCCGCTGCCCCCGCGCTTCGACTTCTTTAGCAAGCACGAGAGCCAGTACTAAAGCACGCCAGCAGCGGCGTGCCCGGAAAGTAGTCAATTTGGGACGGGAAGGAAAGACGGATGTCCAAGCCGCGTCGTCGTAAGCAGAAAAAGCAGGTTAAGCCCGAGCTCAAGCTTAGGCAGTTTGCCTCCACCGAGCTTTCCGACCAGCTTGCCGCCCTTCCCTGCGGCGCCGACCTGCCGCGCTTTATGGTCGACACGGTCGCCGGCGCCTATGCGCCCGCCGATGCCGAGCTCATGATCGAGGGCTTTGGAGCCGCGGCCACACGCCCGGTCACACTGCGCGCCAACACGCTCAAGGCAACCGCCGAGGACATCGCCGCCGCGCTCGATGCCGCCGGCATCGCGCACCAAACCGTTACCTGGTATCCGGACGCCTTTATCCTGCCCGAGGCCCAGGTTTCCGACCTATGGGACCTCGACATCTACCGCGACGGCAAAATCTATCTGCAGAGCCTGTCGTCCATGATGCCGCCGTTGGTCCTGGGCACTCAGGCCGGCGAGGACATCCTGGACATGTGCGCAGCCCCCGGCGGCAAGACGACGCAGATCGCCGCCCTCACCCAGGGCCAGGCACACCTCACGGCCTGTGAGATGAGCATTCCCCGCGCCGAAAAGCTTGAGTCCAACCTCCACCGTCAAGGTGCCAAAAACGTGCCCGTCATGCGCATCGACGCACGCGAGCTCGACGAGTTCTTCCGCTTTGATCGCATCCTGCTCGACGCTCCCTGCACCGGCACGGGCACCGTCATCAGCGACAACGAGAAAAGCCTGCGCGGCCTGACCGAGCAGTTGCTGAGCAAGTGCGCCCGCTCGCAGCGAGCACTTCTGGACCGCGCCATGGGTGCCCTCAAACCGGGCGGCACGCTCGTCTATTCGACCTGTTCGATCTTGCCGCAGGAAAACGAGGACGCCCTGCAAGAGGCCCTCGACAAGCATATGGACTGCGAGCTCATCCCCCTCGACGGCACGCCAAGCGAAAGTGAAGCACGCCGCGCCCAGGATGCCGGCGAGGAGCCGCATATCGAGAGCAACGCTCTCACCGAGGCCATCGCCGCGGGTCAGGTATCGGCCATCGCCAACGGCCTGCCCGGCACGCTCACCATTCCGCCTAGCCGCGACTTTGAGGGCTTCTACATTGCCCTGATCCGAAAACGCAGCTAGCGCACGGATCCAAAACTCAACAAGCTATTTCTGTGCGCGTTTGCCCTGCTGGTCGCGATGCTGTTTAAGCATCGCGCGCTCCTTGCGCTCGGCCCTTTTGCCCTTGATGGCCGTGACCACAAAGTAGATGACCGCGGCGGCAACGATTGCGCCCACACACAGGCCAATCGAGCCCAACATTGCCGAAAATTCCATACCGCGTCACCTCTCTTTTAAACGGGACTTTCAAGATAGCACCTTGATCCCCGCCACCACAGCTCCTTCACGTTCGCCTGCCCTTCGGTCTAACGGATGGCGCGGCGGGGAAAAATCAACTCGTCAAACGATTTAGCATTCGCAATTCCGGCTGCATCGTGCCGGCCGTCGTCACACAGAATCGAGTCTCCATGGACACCCTCAACGACCTAAACGAGCGCGTCGACGCCTTTGTCGGCACCAGCTCCTTCGACACGCCTGCCGCGGCAAACGACCAAGCTCCCATCGATGTGCCCGCCGAGGTTCACGAGGACATCGTCGCCTCGGTCGATTTCTCCGAGGTCGAGCTCGCAGACGAGTTCACCGAGCCCCAGGCAGCCGTGACTCCCAACGGACTGCTCCCCATGGAGCCGCTGCCCATCGACGGGCGTTTGCGCAAGGCGGCCCTCCGCATGCCCGACGAGATCGAGGAGGCCAGCGGCTTTACGCTCTTCGGCCGTCGTATCAAATCGCTCATCTACACCACCGATGTCGCGGTTATCCGCAACTCCAACGCCGACGCCGTCTTTGCGGTCTACCCTTTCACGCCGCAGCCCGCCATTACGCAGGCACTGTTGACCGTCGCCGAGTGCCCGGTCTTTGTAGGCGTGGGCGGCGGAACTACGACCGGCAAGCGCTCCGTGCAGATGGCAGCCGTCTCCGAGATGCAGGGCGCTGCGGGCTGCGTGGTCAACTCCCCCGCCACTGCCGAGATGGTCGAGCACATCACCAACATCGCCGACATCCCCGTCATCGCCACGGTCGTACGTTGCGACGATGATGCGCATGCCAAAGTGCGCGCCGGAGCCAAGATTCTCAACATCGCCGCCGGCAAAAACACACCCCAGGTCCTGCGTGAACTGCGCGAGCACTATCCCAACCTGCCGCTCATCGCACCGGGCGGCAAGACGCCCGAGAGCATTCGCGAGACCATCGCCGCCGGCGCCAACGCCATCATCTGGACGCCGCCTTCGGCCCAGCAGCTACAGGCCGACATGATGCAGCGTTATCGCAAGATGAAGGAAGACGCCACACCTGTCATCTCGCGCGACGATGTGCCCATTATCGACCAGGTCGCCGCCGCCGAAGTCAGCCAGGTCGAGAACATGAATCCCGACGTGCCGATTCCCGACGAAGTCATCGAGCGCGTCGCTTCGATCCACGATCACATCGAGGAGCGTCGCGCCAACCGCGGACTCAAGCCCTCGCTGCACGGCTTCTTCTTCCGCGGCAAGAAACGCTAACCCAAACATCTCGGCCCGCCCCACAAACGTGAGGCGGGCCGTTTTCGTTTGAGCAATCATGCGGCGACGTGATGGGGCAAATTAATCCACGCGCTTGTCGCCCATAAAGAAGAGCGCCACCGTACCAGGTCCGGTATGCGAGCCAATCAGAGTACCGATGTCATTGATCTCAATCTTGCCTTTAAGCTGCGGAACCTGTTCCTCAATCAGCGCCGCGACCGCCTCGGCATCCTCGCGGCACGCCGAATGGGACATAATGCACTTACCCGAATAATCCGCACCGTCCTGCACGTGTGCCATCATGGTCTTAGCCATCTCGGAAATCGCGCGCTTCTTGGTGCGGATCTTCTCACGTGGCGACAGCCTGCCTTCGCAATCGACGGTCATAAGCGGGCAAATCTTAAGCGCCGTGCCGATGATCGCACTCGCAGCCGAAATGCGACCGCCGCGCAGGTAGCTCGACAGATCGGTCGAGAAGAACCAGTGGTGCAGGTTGAGCTTATGCTCCTCGATCCAGGCGGCCGTCTCGTCGAGTGAAGCGCCGCTATCGCGCACGTCAGCGGCATATTCCAGCAACAGACCAAAGCCCGAAGACGCCCCCAGCGAATCGATGACGCGCACCTTGCCGCCCTGAGGATAGCGATCCGCGAGCATCTGCGCCGCAACGCAAGCCGAACCATACGTACCCGAAATACCCGACGACAGCGTCAGATGCAGCACGTCTTTACCCTCGGCAACAAACGGCTCCCAAAACTCCTCGTACTCACCCACGCTCACCTGAGACGTCTTGGGCATGGCGCCCGCGGCAATCTGGGCAAAAAACTCGTCCGGTGAAATCGACTGATACAGGTCATCGTCATGGACAACATCGTCGATCTCGTAATGAAAGCACACGACAGGGATATTGCGCGATGCAAAGAACTCACGGGTTCGATCGGCGGCGGATTCACAGGTCAGGACAAAATCACTCATATGAGGCTCCTTAAGTATTGCTGCGCAAATTATCGCACAGCAAGCCTAAATACGATACAAACGTCCACTATTTACCAATTCGAACCATTTGCATTGAATATCTTTATCATGAACATCCCCATCCCCGCCATGGGCCCATTTGGGCAAAATCACCCCCTTCGTCTCCATCCAACCGACACATCGACCTCAACTAAATCGATTTACCAAACCGTTCAACCGACAATTCAGCCGCCGGCGCAAAATCGAAACCAAGCCGGCGCATACTGATAAACGTTTGACGCTGTTTATCAGTTTTACCAACCATATCGGAAGGTGTTTCATGGTCGCATTCGATCGCAACCCGCAAGACTTTAAGTATCTGCGTCTGCTGTCGAGACAATTTCCCACCGAGCAATCCGCGTTTACCGAGATTATCAATCTCTCGGCCATTCTCAACCTGCCCAAAGGCACCGAGCATTTTATGAGCGACGTGCACGGCGAGTACGAAGCCTTTATGCACATCCTCAACAACTGCTCGGGTGTCGTGCGCGAACATGTCGACGAGATCTTTGGCGACACGCTCTCCTTTGACGAAAAGGGCGAGCTGTGCACGCTCATCTACTACCCGCGCGAGAAGATCGAGCTGGTCCGCAGCCGGCGCGAGGACTCCCCCACCTGGTACAAGACCATGCTCGACCAGCTCATCATGGTTGCCCGCTCGCTTTCGAGCCGCTATACGCGCTCCAAGGTGCGTAAGGCCATCCCGCGCGATTACGCCTACATCATCGACGAGCTGCTGCACACGCATCCGGACGAGAACAACTATCGTGTGCGTTATCACGAGCGCATCGTGGAGTCCATCCTAGAGACCGCCAGCGCCGACGACTTTATCGAGTCGCTCGCCTCGCTCATCAAGCGCCTCGCTGTCGACCACCTGCACCTGGTGGGCGATATCTTCGACCGTGGCGGCGGCGCTGCCAAGATTATGGACCGCCTGCTCACCTACCATTCGCTCGACATCCAGTGGGGCAACCACGACCTGCTGTGGATGGGCGCCGCTGCCGGCGAGCCCGCCTGCATCGCCACGGTGCTGCGCAACAACCTGCGCTACGACAACTACGAGATCCTCGAGAACGACTACGGTATCTCGCTGCGCGAGCTCGTTGCCTTTGCCGATGCCACCTATACCGCCGACGAGTCCATCACCCCGCTGATCAAGGCCATCAACGTGCTGCTCTTTAAACTCGAGGGCCAGATTATCCAGCGCCACCCCGAGTTCGACATGACCGACCGCCTGCTGCTCGACAAGATCGACCACGACGCCGGCACGGTCACGCTTGCCGACGGCAGTGTATGGCCGCTCACGACCAACGATTTTCCCACCGTCGATCCGGCGGACCCCTACACGCTCACGCCCCAGGAGCAACACATCATCGACAAGCTTGTGTCCGAGTTTGTCACCGCCGATCATCTGCATCGCCATATCGATTTCCTCTACACCCACGGCTCGATGTACAAGGTCACCAACGGCAACCTGCTGTTCCATGGCTGCGCGCCGCTCAACGAGGATGGCACCTTTAGCAGCATGAACTGTCTGGGCACCTGGCACGCCGGCCGCGATTATCTCGATTTTTGCGACCGCATCGCCCGCCGCGCCTGGCGCGTGGGCGACCGCGACGCCCTCGACTGGATGTGGTACCTGTGGATCGGCTTTAACTCGCCCGCCAGCGGACGCGTGGTGCGCACCTTCGAGCGCGCCTACATCGCCGACAAGAGCACGTGGGTCGAGCCGATGGACCCGTACTTCACGCTTACCAAGTCACCCTCGGTCTGCGACGACATCATGCGCGAGTTCGGCGTTGCCCCCATGGCATGTTCGCCGACCGGCCACATCATCAACGGCCACACACCCGTTAAAACCACCAAGGGCGAGCAGCCCATCCGCGCCGAGGGCAAGCTGCTGGTCATCGATGGCGGCTTCTGCCGCGCCTACCATCCCAAGACGGGCATAGCCGGCTACACGCTTATCTCCAGTTCGCGCGGATGTCGCCTTAAGTCGCACCAAGCCTTTACCACGGTTGCCGAGGCACTTACCCGCAACATCGACATCGAGAGCGAGACCAACCGCTTCGACGAGGCAGACCGGCGCCGCATGGTGAGCGACACCGATACCGGTGCCAAGATCCGCAGCCAAATCCAGGACCTACGCCAACTGCTCGATGCATATAGAAACGGTGCTATCGAGGAGCGCGTCTAGCTCCACCCGCGGGGATTGGCTAAACTTGCTGAGTTCGTCATCCCCACGGCGCTCCGGCGCCACCCTAAGGCAGGTACCATGCAAAAGCTCCTTGCGCAGATCATGAAGTTTGGCGTCGTCGGCGTCGTCGCCACGGTCATCGACTTTGGCATCATGAATCTGCTCCACTACGGCCTGGGCCTTAACATCCTGATCGCCAATACCAGCGGCTTTATCGTCTCGCTCATCTTTAACTACGCCGCGAGCATGAAGTACGTGTTTGCGCACAAGGAGGGCATGAGCCGCCGCCGCGAGTTCATCATCTTTGTCGTGCTGTCCGTTATTGGCCTGGCGCTCAACGACGGTATCGTGCTGGCGCTCAACGCCGGCCTGGGGCTCGAGGCCAATATCGCCAAGATTTGCGCCACCGCGCTGGTCATGGTCTACAACTTTGTGACCCGAAAGATCTTCCTGGAGGGCGAGGAGACAAAGTAGCTCGGCTTTCCCGCACAGCTACGGGGCCCACGGACGATGCGCGTCGAGCGCTGCGTTGTTCGTGGGCCTTGCTCGTTTACGGAAGGATTTACGACGTTTGCGGATTGTCTCTTGCAAATTTGACGAGTTCGTATAGTTCTTGGCAAAGCCCTTACGTTTCCCTTGCAAAAGCTCTAAAGTATCCTCTGCTCGATTCGTCAACGCATTGGATGTGATTACGTGCGCAAGGCACTGGCACAACCTCATACTAAGCAATTCCTCAAGTTCGCTGTCGTGGGTCTTATCTCCTTTGGCATCGACTGGGGCATGCTCATTGCGCTCGTCGAGCTGTTCCATCTCGACTTTTTGATGAGCACCACGATCTCGTTTATCACGTCCGTCGTGGTCAACTACTGGCTCAGCATGAAGTACGTGTTCGACCACCGCGAGGGCATGAGCCGCAAGCGCGAGTTCACGATTTTCACCATCCTGTCGGTGATTGGTTTGGGCCTCAACGACCTGTACATGTTTGTGGGTGTCACGTTTTTGAGCATCGGCTACCAGGCCATGAAGGCCATCGCCACGTTCCTGGTCACCTGGTACAACTACTTTAGCCGTCGCTTCTTCCTCGAGGGCGCACGGTCGTAATCGATTCACTATTTGCTTGAATGTATAACCGGTTGGAATTCCCGTTCCAACCGGTTTTTTGTTTGCCGAGAGACCCGGCGACCCAGTCCCATTCGCATGAAAAACGGGCGGCCCGGATGTTTGTCCGAACCGCCCATCTGGCGCGCTATGTCGAGGCCTCTAGCCTGTTACGTAATACCAGACCACGTTGTCGCCATTGGAGAGAACGTAGTTACTGCACGCCGTCATGGGCGTTGCGCCGTTGACGGAGTACATCCAGCCGCTCGTGCCGCCGTACTGCTTCTCGGCCAAACCACCAATCGCGGAGACATACGTGCCGTACGACGAGCCATGTGCGCTGACAGAAAGGCCCAGCGCGCACAGGGCATCGTAGACGGTAGCGCCTTCGTTAAAGGTAAAGGTGCCACCAGAGGACACAGGATTGCCCACAGCACTCGATGTGACCGAAACCGTCACCGTTACGTAGTTGGACTCCTGCGAGCCGCCCTGACCGCCCGAGGAAGCGCTTCCGCCATTAGAGGATGAGGCTCCATCAGACGACTGACCGCCGCCCGAAGAAGCACCGCCAGACACATTGGAAGTATCACCGGCTCCCGTATTTTGGGCAGCGGATTTATCGCCAGACCTCTTGCTGTCCTGACCATCGGACTTCTTGCTATCCGAGCTTTTGTCCGATTCCTTGTGCGAAGACTCGGAATCATCCTTGGCGTCGTTCGAGCCCTTGGACTCATCTTTTGCAGCATCCGAAGATTTGGAATCCTTGGAACTGGCCTCGCCCGAAGCGGTAGACGAGCCAGACCCATTGTCATCCTTGGAAACGACGCTCTCCCCCGTCACGGACTGAAAAATCCAATCAACGGACCAGGCGCCGCTCTCGGAGGGATGGACAAAGCCCAGCGAGACGACGATCAGAATGGTGCACGCGGCAGTCAGAACGCCAAGGAGCGCTTTGTGCCGTGGGGCGGGCGCCGCCGAAGCGGCGCCCTTTTGCTTTGGATCATCGAGCTGGATAAACGAGGAGTCGGGCTGTTGCCCGCTGGTCTCCTTGGGCTTATCGGGCATTACCGTCACCCTTGCCGCGCTTGGTCAGCACGAAGACGGCGATGAGCGCGAGGCCAATCACGCCGGCGACGATGCCAACGATGGCGAGCGGATTGGTGCCAGCCTCCTGCTCGGCAGCACTAGAGGACTTCTTAGCAGCGGTCGTGGAAGCAGCACCCGTATCGGACTTGGAATCGGACTTCTTGTCGGACTTCTTGTCGGACTTGCTGTCCTTCTTGTCAGACTTCTTCTCGTCCTTCTTATCGGACTTATCGGAGTCCTTCTGGTCGGACTTGTTGTCCTTGGTCTCGGTCTTGGTCGACACCGTCGTCTTGGTCGTCGGCTTATGACCCGGGGCGACAGCGCCGCCCTTCGAGCCGGAGCCGGAACCCGTGCCAGCGCCAGTGCCGGAACCAGTACCGGTACCAGAACCGCCGCCGCCATTCGAACCAGCGCCGCCATTACCGCCAGGGTTAACGACATTCTTGGTCCACTTGGCATACAGCGTCAGATCGGCCGTCACCGGCGTGCTAAAGTCATACGCCTGCGTGCAAGCCTCATCGGTATACCAACCGCCGAAAGTGTAGCCATCGCGCGTCGGATCGGCCGGCTTGACCAGCTTGCCATCGGCCGTAGCAACAAACTTAGTGTCGCAAGCAGACCCGCCGTTGGAGTTAAAGGCAACCGTCCAAGACTCGACAGCTCCAAGTTTAAACAGCGTGCCCGAATCATTAATGTAGTAGAGATTGCCAGAAGCATCGGCAATGACCGGAGAGTCACAGTACTGGTAATGGCCAGCCGCATCATAAATCTGCGTCGCCTCTGCATCGCCGAGCGTATAGCGATACACGCCACCACCAGCAGAGTAGTTGACGTAATCCTTGCTATCCGCGCTGTTAACGGTGAAGTACACATAGGTCTTGCCGCCCTGAACACTCACCAGCGGAGTAGCAGCAATACCGTTGAGGCCAGCCGGCAGCGCCTTGCCGTCGGCAGCAGCGACCATCGTGGTCTTACCCGTCTTCAGGTTATAGAGAACCAGAGCAGAGCCAGTAGCCGTCTGTCCGCCGACAATCAGATTGTCACCAGACACAGCAGGGGCGCTCAGATTATTCGTAAGACCCAGATCAACCGTCTTCTGTTCACTCAGCACGCCCTTCGCCGAAAGCGAAATCACATGGAGCTTTCCGTCGTGCGTCATCTGATAGAAGGTCGAGCCATTGGACGGATCGGCAATGCAATCGGCATTTGCGACAGCGCCGAGCTTCATGGTCGAAACGACATCGCCCGTCGTCTTATCAATGCACTTAAGCGTACCCGCGCTCGTAGGAACGATGGCATACTTATCCGTCAAAGCCGCACCAGTCCAGTAATAGCCCTCGGCAGGGTCGATGTTCTGCCAAGAAACTTCGCCCGTGGCAATCTTAATGCGCGCAAAGGAGCCGTTGCCGTAGGTCGCATTGTAATTCTCGTCATACGAAATATCGACCGAGCCTACATAGACGTACTCGCCGTCCGAAACGACGGTGCAGGAGCTCTGCGTCAAGTCCGTCAAACCAGGCGTCAGCCACTTGCAGATCAGCTTGTCTGCAGTAATCGCCTGGACCGCACCGCCGTTGAGCGGAACGATGATAAGGCCATTGGTATAGATCGGACGAGAGGTATAGCTCACCTTGGAGGCAAGCGGCGCAGAGGCAACCTTTTTGCCCGTGGACGAATCGATCTTAATGAGCTCGTTCTCGGTCGCGATGTACACAAAGCCGTTAGCAATGACAGGCTCGCTGCAGTTGGCATACTGCTGACCAGACTCGGCCTTCCAATCGAAGGCCCACTTAAGACCGGCGGCCTGCGCAGGCGTCTTGGCATCCGTTACGGTCGAACCGTTGCCACTGTTGCCGTAGCCGGCCCACTCGGCATCCCAATCAGGAGTCGTCGCACCCGGGTCCACGACAATCTTGTCGGGATCGGGCATGGCCGAATCGTCGGTGGTATAGGCAAGTGTGACCTTATCGCCGCTCTTGAGCGTAATCTGATTAGCGCAGAGTAAGGAGGGCTCTCCATTGATATACAGGTGCCAATATTTGTTGGTCGCACCATCATAGCCGTACGTCTCGTCTTCGAATGGCGAGTTGATGGAATTGAGGAACCAGTACTCACCACTCTGGGAGCCGTTGTACGTAACGCCCTTGGCCTTCAGAACCGTCTCAATAAGGTTCTGGGCAGTAGAGCCTTCGGGCAGAGAAACGTTGCTTGCCGAGCCCCAGCGAGCATTGTTGCCGTTGACATCGGGACCGATAACATCGACAGACCCAAGAACCTGGCCAGAAAGGGCATCGGCGTCAGCACCATACATAAAGGTGACGGCATCGCCCTCATGGAGCTCGTAGGCACCGGCGCCAACGTCGGCGAACTTGCCATTTACGTAGAAGCGCCAATAGCTATTGGTCGCAGCATCCCAGCCATAGGACTTACCATCGAACGGCGAATAAATGCCGTTGAGGAACCAGCCCCAAGACGATTCGCTAGCATCGAGCTTAAGGCCGGTCTGCTCAAGGAGATCCTTGGCAGTGGAGCCTGCCTTGAGACTCGTCTGGCCCGTCGAAGCCCAAACCTGCTGCTTGCCGTCCTTGTCCTTACCGAGAACCTGAACAGAAGCATGGACAGAATCGGAGGGCAGCTGGTCGCCCCAGCCACCGTAGAACCACGTAACGGTATCGCCGGCATGGATGGTGACATTGTCCGCCGTATAGTCACTCGACTTGCCGTTGATGAACAGCTGCCAATAGGTCGAATAATCTTGGGGCGTACTCAGCTCAACACCGTTGTACTTAAGGCTCAGAATGAAGGAGCCCGCAGCAACGGCGTCAATGTCGTTCGCCTCGAGTGCGACCTTCGTAAGATCAAGCGCGCTCGAGCCGGACGTCACCACATACTGCGCGTTATCGACCCAAGCCTGAGTCTTGCCCTGGGCATCGCGACCAATGACGGTCACATTTGCGGCAACCTAGTCCTTAACGACAGGGGACGCGCTACCAGCCGTATAGGCAAACTCAACCTTCTGCCCCTGGGTGAGCTTGACGCTGCTCGCGCCAACCGAGGAAGACGCACCGTCGACGAACAGCTGCCAGAAGGCATAAGTCGTCGGATCGAAGGCAAGCGTGCGACCATCGCTCGGGGATGTGATGCTTTTGAGGTAGAAACCGTATGCCGTGTTCGGATCGTAGTCTGCCTTGAAGCCCGTCTTCTGCTGCAGCTTAACGAAGGCATCCGCAGCCGTCGCGCCCTCGTCGAGCTTGAGCTGCGTGGGTGCCACCCAGGTCTGAGCCTTGCCGTCGGCATCGGTGCCGATAATCGAGAACGAGACCTCGACCTGCTTCTTGGCGACATCGCCGGTTTCTGTCGGGTTCTCCGTCTGGACGGCAGTCGCGGCGGCAGATCCTGCTTGGCCAGCGGATGCCGTCGAAGACTGCTCGCTCGTAGCAGGGCTCTCCCCCGTCGCCGAGCCTTCGTCGCCAGTTGCTTCCTCTGTTGTGGCGGCACTAGCTGCAGGCGCGCCCTCGGAATCCGAGACCTCGGTGCCGCTCTGCTCGGCGGTACCGCCCGCAAGCGCTGCGTCCTCGCCCGGCGTCGCAGCCTGAGCCACAGCCTCGGCAATGCCCTCGGCGCCCTCGGCCCACAGCTGAGCCGGTGTGGTGCCAAAGGCCATCGCGAAGGCCAGGAATGCCACCAGGCCGCGCTTGGCTACGCCGCGCGCAATTGCGCCACGGCGATGCGAGACGCGCTCGCGCTCGTCCTCAAACATATCCAATTGTCCCCCATTGTCTGTACTTGGAGCGTTGCCTTGAGGCTGCCCCACGTCATCGCGCATGTTGCGCTCGAGTTCCCCCATCGGGGTCCTCCTTCCCTCCAGAGCCCTATGCACACCGGCGGCATACGCCGCGGCAACGTGCAAGATGGGAGGCGATCCGACTTAACCTTAACGGCTCAGGCGCGCCGTCCGATCTGCGACGCGAACATCCCGAGCCAAGAGGAATTACGGTTACTGGTACAGCCGGGGACTTGCACCCCGATTCTCCCAAACGCGCAGGAAAACCGCGCATTCGTGCGTCTCCGCACCACCATCTAGGCCATCGATTATTACCGTCAAAATGGTATCACGCAAAAGGGCCTCGCACGCAGGCGAAGCCCATGGTAAAAGCTATTGTTTGCGATAGGAAAATGCGGTGACGGTCGCAGACTCTAGTGCTTGCCGCCGTGGCTGTTGAGCCAGATATTGCGGCCCAGCATAAGTGCCAGCACCAGCGCGCTCACGTAGCCCATAAAGCCAATGACTGGGATACCAAACACAACCGGCTCGATGCGCGCGTAGTACACCACCGACGAACCGATAAACAGGCCGGCAATCACAATTGCCATCGACATGCGGTCGATAATTCCGCCCAGCTGTCGCAGCGCCTTATCGCTGCTCATGATCTGCGTGTTCACCTTAAGCTGGCCGCGTGTGAGCATGCGCGAAGCCAAGCCCAGATACTCGGCCGCCTCGAGCGAGCCCTTCGCCGCGCGATAACTGCTCGCTGCAAAGTCGCGGCTCATCTCGCGCATGCGGGCGTAGGTGCTCTTCTCGTTTTTGATGTGCGTCTGGATGATCTGGATCATGTTGACGTTGGGCATGTACTCGGTCAACAGGCCCTCGAGCGTCACCATGCCGCGGGCGAACATCGTCACCACGCTCGGCAGCTCAACGTCATTTTTGCGCGCGAGGTTTAACAGCGAGGTCAAAAACTCGCCGATATCCAGGTCTTTAAGGTCGAGCCCGGCAAAGTCGGCAACAATAAAGTCCAAGTCGGACAAAAAGGCCGAATGGTCAAGCTCGGCCGAAACGCCGCGCGTCACGGCGAAGCGCATGAGCGAATCCTTGAGCTTGGGCACGTCACCCTCGGCCACGGCGAAAATCATGTCCTTGACGATGCCACGGTCGTGGCTCGACATACGCCCGACCATGCCCAAGTCGATAAAGTAAACGATGCCGTCCTTGAGAATGATGTTTCCCGCATGCGGGTCGGCATGGAAAAAGCCGTCATCAAGCACCTGCGACGAGTAGTCCTCGACAATCGCGGCACCGATCTTTTCCAAGTCATAGCCCTCGGCCACCAAGCGTTCAGGATCGGCGATCGAAATGCCGTCGACGTAGTCCATAACCACCACGTGTTCGGTGCACAGGTCCAGATAGGATTTAGGGCACGTCACGCCATGAACGCTCTTATGGAACTCGTAGAAGTCGTTGAGGTTTTTGGCCTCGGCCAAAAAGTTGGTCTCCTCGCGAAACGAGGTCCACAGCTCCTCGACCACGCCGTGCAGGTCAACGAATTGATCGGTGTTGACGAACTTGGAAACGATACGCACCACCGAGCGGATGATATCGATGTCCTGCGCCATAACCTGCTGCGCACCGGGGCGCTGCACCTTGACGGCCACATCCTCGCCCGTCACCAGACGAGCGCGGTGCACCTGCGCGAGCGATGCGCTACCAAGCGGATTGGGATCGATCGCATCGAACATCTCCCCCAGGCGCAGGCCGTATTCTTCCTCCAGACAGCGAAGCACTACCTCGTACGGCACCGGCTCCACGTCGGAGCGCAGACGACGCAGCTCGTCGCAAAAGCGTTGCGGCAGAATCTCGGACCGGTTGGCCAGAATCTGCCCCATCTTGACGAACATGGGGCCGAGTTCCTCGAGCAGGCGGCGCAAACGAACCGGCGTGAGGTTATCCCACACGCGGTACTTTTTGACCAGGCGAACAATCTGCCCAATGCGTTCGCGACGACCCGCCGGCGTGAGCTGGTATTCCTCGTCCGGTGCCATCGCGTCGGGCTCCTCGGGCACCATATCGACAGCGCGCGGCTTCTTGCGAGCGCCCGAGACGGCGGCGTCGACCTCATCGACAACCGCCGCCTCGTCACCCAAGGGATCTAGATTGTTGTAATCGGTGGTGGAATCTGCCATCTGCGCTGCTACTCAGCCTCTTCGGTATCCTTCGCATCGTCGGGCTCAACGGACTCGACGGGCACCGAGGTCACGTTGTCCTCGACCGAATCGACGATGTCGCGCACATGGGCCAGGAAGGCCGTGCGCTCGGGGGCGGTCATGACGCGGACCCGGGCAAGGATGAGCTCGTCAAGCACGCGCTGGGCCGCGGTCTCGCCCTGCATGCCCAAGCGCTCGGTCAGGTCGGAGATGGTGCCGCCGGCCTGCTCGAACATGTCGGACACACTGCGGGCGATATCGGGGGCGCCGGCGTCCTTGCGCACCTGCTCACCCTTGGTATTAAGGTCGTCAAGAACCTTCTTGCTGCCCTCGACGGCAACGGCGGCGGCGCCAAAGCCCACGTTGATGGCGCCGTTAACAAGCTGATCGAGTTTCATAACCATGGTTGTCTCCAATCACAAACAACTGCATTGGCGTTCTTGTACCCAAGATTGAGCGAAAGCGACAAAGCGTTTCAGCGCTATTCGATCGACGGGAAATCCCTACCTCTCGTTGTCGTTCATCGCGAAAGAGTTCTTCATGGCGCAGCTCGTGGTGTAGAGTACCTTGCCCAACAGGGCGTCGGTCTCCACCCGCACGCGCTCGGCAAACTCCTCGTTGGCGCGGGCAAGCTCGGCAGACACCTCGGCCTCGGGCAGGGTGGCTACGGCGGCGTCGACGTCATGGATCTGTTTGTGGCCCATGCCACCGACCTTCTCCTGATAGTCCTCCACAGCGCGGCCGCACTCATGGAAGCGAACGTCGGCCAGGGCGCCGATCAGGCGGTTGGCCCAGTAGAAGTTTTCGGACGTCACGCGAGCCTGTGTGTCGGCATAGTACTCGGGCATGGTCTCGACGTTGGCGTACAGCGGAACCAGCGCGTTAAACGAGTTGGAGCCAAAGGCCATCCACTGCACGGCGCGGTAGGCCGACTGTGCATAGGGGCGCAGCTGCAACACGGCAAGCTGGCTGTTGCGGTTGATGCCGATGGGACGATATGCGCCACGCGTAGCGGGCGTGCCCTTGCTGCCGTAGCAGTCGTACTCCGTGCCCTGGTAGTGGCTCGAGAGTACGTACTTGATGTCCTCGATGGTCACTTTGCGCTCGGGCACGCGGCTCCAGGGGATATCGTCGCTCTCGGGCGTGTAGTCGGCCTCGGGACCATCCCACACGTCGCTGGGGTTGAGGCAACGCTGCATGTACCAGGCGCGCGGCGTGTTGTAGACGTGGTCGCTGTCGCCGTGCGAGCCAAAGGCCTCGCGCGGGTTAAAGACCGTCGCCGGGCCGTCGCCCTCGACGCCCAGCGTCAAGTCCAGATGCCACTCGGCCATCCAGGCGCGCAGGTCGGCGGAGCACATGTGGTCGGCCTGGTCGCCCTCGGCGTCGTCCAGGTCAAAGCTGTCGATACCCAGCTGGTTAGGCATGGTCACATAGGCGTCGTCGGGCACGCGCTTGGCGATCCAGTGATGGCCGCCGATGGTCTCGAGCCACCAGATCTCGTCCACGTCGCTAAAGGCGATGCCGTTGTTCTCGTAGGTGCCGTAGCGCTCGAGCAGGTCGCCCAGGATACGGACGCCGTCGCGGGCGGACTTGGCATACGGCAGGACCAGGGTCACCATGTCCTCCTCGCCCAGGCCACCAGGCTGCGCCGGCACATAGCCGTCCTCACCCTCGTTGCCCTTGGCGGGCACGTAGTCCACGAGCGGATCGGCGCCGCGAACGCGCTCGTTGGTGGTGAGCGTCTCGGTTGCGGACATGCCAACATTGAGCTCGTTGAAGCCCGCCTCGGCCCAAATGCCGTGACCGGGAATAACATCGGGGACGCTCGTGTAGCGCATGGGATTATCGGGCAGTTCAACGGTCAGGTGACTCAGGACGCTCGTGTAGACGCGCGGCTGCTCGTCGGGATGCACTACGCGCATGTGCTTGGGCTCAAACACCCCGTTGGACGAGTCCTCGTTACGCGCGACCAGGGTCGACCCGTCGTAGCTCGCGTTCTTACCAACCAAAATCGTTGTGCACGGCATGCGCATCCTCCTTGAGCGAAGAAATCAAACGATAACAGTGTATCGCTTCGGCGCAGAAAGGGCGAAACCACGGCGCTGGCAACCCCTGTGGTCAAAAAATGCCAAATATGAGTACTGTCACTAATTTAGTAACAGCAATTTTGCTACGCATGGGTGTCGAAAGTCTACATTTGTTCAAAAATTAGATGATGTACTTCCCCATAGGCCCAATAAAATAGGCTCTCTATCGATAATAAATATCGTTAGAGAGCCAAATTAACCTAAAATATATGTGACTATCTTGGCAACAGTACTCATATTTGGCATTTTTTGTCCACGGGGTATAGAACTAACCCCTCAAACAGCCCAAAACGCCTATTTCAATGCGCGCTCGGCCGCTTCGATCACGTGTTTGGCGAGGATCGCCGTCGTCACAGCTCCCACGCCGCCCGGCACGGGCGTGATGGTGTCAACAACCGGCTCTGCAGCATCAAAATCAACGTCCCCGACCAGCTTGCCAGCGGCCTCGTCCCAGTTAATGCCAACATCAATGATCGTCTGGCCCTCGCGAACGGCATCCGCGCCAATCGTGCTCGCGCGTCCAACGGCCGCAACAACGATATCGGCAGAACGGCACTCGGCAGCAAGATCGCGTGTATGCGTATGGCACGTCGTCACGGTCGCATTG
>UQSC01000026.1 GCA_900543615.1 uncultured Collinsella sp.
CGAGGGTCGTGGCATAGCGCTCGGAAACAATCGCGAGCACGTCGCGAACAAGCTGGACCGAAACAATCAGACGGTCAGAGCGCTGCGGCATGGTGGCGTTGACGATATGCAGCGTAATGAAACTCTGCTCTTCTTCGCTCATCTGGATGCCCATATACTCCTTGATAATCTGCAGCGCACGGCCCGCAAGTGCATACTCCTTGCGATAGAACTGCTGGATCTCGAGCAGCAACGGATTCTCACAGGAGACGCCCTTGCGCTCGCGCTCCAAAGCAAGGCTGATATGGTCTGCGAGAGCGATGAGAATCTTGTCGTTGATATCAACATTGAGCTCTCGACGAAGCATCTGAACGATTTCCTCGGAAATCACGAGGTTGACGGTGGGAATGGACTCCAAAAGATGTGCCAAGCGGTCAATCGTACGCGAATCCTGAGAAGTTCCCTCCTGCAACGCGTAGGTCTTTTCGACTGATGCCTCGTCGATGGCATCGCCGGCATGACGGCCAAAGCAGAGGCCTCGACCGATGACGATGAGCTCGGAGCCATCGTCCGAAGTGACCATTGCGACGTTGTTGTTAAAAACTCGCTTGATAACCACGGTACCCACCACAAGAATTTACTCGGAAAGCCAGATGACAGGCTCTTTAACAGCGACAGGGCCGGAAGCGTGCTCACGAAGAGTCGAGTTCTCCGAACGCTCGCACACGATAACGAAGACCGTGGGATCAAAGCCGGCAGCGCGAACCACGTCGAAATCGACCTCGACGAGGGGCTGGCCCGCGTCGACATAGTCACCCTGGGCAACAAGCGCATGGAAGCCCTTGCCCTCAAGTTTAACAGTGTCGATTCCGATATGCAGCATCACCTGAGCGGAGCTGTCATCGGACATGATGCCCAGCGCGTGCTCAGTCGGAAACAGCGCCGCGACGGTGCCGGAAACAGGAGCGCACACCGTTCCCTCTTGGGGAACCACGGCAACGCCATCGCCCACTGCACGGCTGCTAAAAGCGGGGTCATTGGTATTTTCTAGATGAACAAGCTCGCCGGAAACGGGAGCGAGGATTTCGAACTCGGAAGCCGCAGTCGTCTGCTTATCCGAGCCACCCATTAGGCGAGAAAAGAAACCCATGGTGACATGTCCCTTCATAAATATAGCCCAACCAAAATCAATCGAATGCGCCCATTGAGACGCTCGCGATCAAAGACTTTGGTTAGGCCCACGTCCGAGGGGACTCGGTAACCTTCCGCATTTCTTTTACGGGGGTTATTGTAGACAAGCCCAAAGCCGGAACAATCATTATGACCGGTGAACGGTATTATTTCTCCGATAAACGGTATTTAGGCGTCACTTGGGGACGTTCCTTTTCTGCCGGCACCCAGGGACACTCCTCACTCTGGTGCATTGGGGACAGGTTTGTTTGCACCAGGTCGGTGCAGATTAACCTGGCCCCATTGCGCCAATTTCGTATGCGCTAGATAAAGAGCTCGCATTCCTTCCGCACGACGCAAACCTTGCTCAGCATCTGGGAAACAGCGGATAGCTTGTTGGGATCAAGCTTACGAGCGCCTCGCGGACATACGGCAATGCAGCGCATGCAGGAGATGCACGCCTCGCCAGCTGCTCGTTTGGGGTCACCCTTGTCGATAGCACAAACGGGGCACGCCGCGGCGCATGCACCGCAGGAGACACAATCCCCTGTTGCCTCGGGTGCCATGCGGTGACCTCCGGCTTGTTTATAAGGACGATTGCCAGGAATAGAGGGCTCGGATGTATCCTCGGCCAACAGCTTTTGCTGAATTTGCTGCGCAAACTCTGCGAGCTGCGCCGCATCCTGCACATCCGGACGACCGGCAGCAAACTGTCGCGCAATGGAATGTTCTGCAATGGCCGCAACTGCCGTGATCACCCGGAATCCCGCATGCTTCGCAACGTCCTCCAGCTCTACGAGCGTGTCCTCAAACGCGCGGTTTCCGTAGACGCACACCAGAACGGCCCGCGCTCCGTTGCCGTGAACCATGCCCAACCGGTCAGCCACCACAGCCGGGATTCTACCGGCATACGCCGGCACAGAGATTACGGCCACGTCGTCCTCAGTCATCGAGACAGCGCTGAAATCTAGCCCGCTATCGGTCAGATCGACGGTAACGGTATTCTTGTCCAGTGCCCCGGCCACAAGGCCAGACACCTTCTGCGTTCCACCCGTCGGACTAAACACAATTTCGAATACGCTCATCGAGGCACCCTCCCCTACGCCTGGCAACGCGTCAAGCCGCTTTCACATCCAGCCAGAGTATACGGCACGTGGGATCCCCATTTTGGTGCATCAAGCACCCCAATGCACCAACCCTACGCTGTCTGCCTCTTCGTTTTGTATAAATTACGGTACAGATTGTATATATTTACGGGATACCGCTGTGTTCTCCTGAGGTACCCCATCCTGGCCCGTGCAAAAAACGGAGTATTCTGCAACGTAACCACGCCAGCACCGCCGCGGGTAGGCAAAACTGTAGGGCGCCGTATCATTCTAAGTCCCGACATGGCGAGAATGACGCGCCCCTGCTCCGGAAAACGACGAAATCTGACTCAGAACGCTCGCCAGGGATATCCGAAGGCCACCGTTGGCGACGTCGAATCATATGCAGACAACTCGAACTGCAGAATACTCCAAAAAATGCACGGCGCACCCCATGGGACCCATTGCCGCATGGCAGGAAACAGGTCCACGGCATCCTCTAGATGCATTCCCGAGGAAATCACATTTGAACTAGCGATCGGATACGGCAAACAAAAAGGGCCCCGAACGTAGTTGCTCGGGGCCCTTGGTTCACCTCGCCCTAGCGGGCGATGCGTATGTTACTTGCGCTTGCCGCCGCCGTCACCGGGGCGACGGGAGCTGCCGCCGCGCTTGCCGCCACGGCTGTTGCCATAGCTGCCACGGTTATCGCGACCGCCGGCACGGCCGCCACGGGAGCCGGCCTGGTTGCCACCACGAGCGCCACGATAGCCGCCACGACGCTCCTCGCGGGTATCGTCGTAGTTGCGCCAGTCATCGCGACGATCGCGGCTGGCACGCGGGTCACGACGATCGCGCGACTCGTTAGAACGACCAGCGCCGCCGCGGCCGCCATTGCCGCGAGCACCCTCGCGACGCTCGCCGCCGCGGCTACCGCGCTCTTCAAAGCGCTTGCCGCCACGGGGCTCACCGCCACGGGCAGCACGCTCACCACGACCCTCGCCGCCGCGACGCTCATCACGGCCACCGCACTCGTCATCACGACCGGAACGACGGCGGTCGCCCGCACCGCGCTTGCCACCGCGCGAACCGCGGCCCTCGTCCTCGCGCTCGACACGACGACGGCCACCGCGATCCTCGTCCTCGCGGCGGCGGCGATGTGCCTCGCCCTGGAACTGCTTGGCACGACGCTCGGCACGGTTGCCACGCGGGGCCTGCTTGACGGCGTCAGCACCGCCGCGCTCCTCGGCAGCAACCTCGCGGGCCACGCTCTCCACGGCCTCGTCCACGCGAGCCTGAACGCCCTCGCGCACGCGGGTCTTGCCGCCGCGCTTAGGACGGCTCGGGCGCTCGCCGTCGCCGCGACGCTCGTCGCGACCGCGGTTGGAACGACCGGCCACATCGCCGTAGTCATCGCCGTTGCGCTTGCCGTCGCGACGCGCCTGCTCAAGCTTCTTCTTGCTCTTGGACTTGCCGCGCTTGGTCTTCTTCTTCACCTTAAAGGCCGCAGGATCGCGCTCGGGGTCAACCGCGGGCGGATTGGGGCCCACATGCAGGTCACCGGCCTCGTAGATGTCGGCGGTCTTGTCCATGAGCTTCTCGATCTCGTAGAACTCATCGACATCCTGCTCGGTCACAAACGTGATGGCCCAGCCCAGCTCGCCGGCACGACCCGTACGGCCAATACGGTGAATGTAGTCGGTCGGCTCGGCCGGCACGTCAAAGTTCACGACGTAGCGCACGTCGCTAATGTCGATGCCGCGGGCAAGCACGTCGGTTGCCACCAGCACGTCAACGGTACCGTCGCGGAAGGCCGAAAGGGCACGCTCGCGCTGGGCCTGGCTGCGGTTGCCGTGAATCGCGGCGGCCTTGATGCCCTTGCGCTCCAGACGACGGCAGCAGCTGTCGGCGCGGTGCTTGGTGCGCATAAAGACGATAGTGCGCTCCGGGCGCTCCTTTTTGAGGAACTCGGGCAGCAGGTTGTTCTTGGCCTCGATGGACACCGGGAACACAAACTGGTCGACGGTGTCGGCGGTCGACGTGGCGGGCGCGATCTCCACGCGTGCCGGGTCGCTCACCAGGTCGGTGATCTCGCCCACGGCCTCCTCGTCGAGCGTCGCCGAGAACAGCAGCGTCTGGCGCTCGGCCGGCGTCTCGCGCACAATGCGGCGGACGGCAGGCAAAAAGCCCATATCGAGCATACGGTCGGCCTCGTCGAGCACCAGCACCTTGACCTCGTCCAGATGGCAGGCACCCTGCTCGATCAGATCGACCAGACGGCCCGGCGTTGCGACCAGGATGTCGCAGCCGTACTTGAGGGCAGCGGTTTGCGGCTTGTAGCTCACGCCGCCCACGACGGTCACGGCAACGTGGCCCGTGACGTCGGCGATCTTGCTCGCGACCTCGTCGATCTGCTGGGCAAGCTCGCGCGTGGGGGTGATGACGAGCATCACGGGGCCACGGCCGTTGCCCTCGGGCTTTTTAGCACCGCGACGGCGGTTGCGGCCGCCACGCTCGCGCACGGGTTTGGGAGGAGCGATGTGCTCCAGATTGTTCATAGTCGGCAGCAAAAAGGCGGCCGTCTTGCCGGTGCCGGTCTGGGCGGCGGCAAGCAAGTCGCGGCCCTCGAGCACCACGGGGATCGAGCCAGCCTGGACAGGCGTCGGCGCCGTGTAGCCCAGGTTCTCGATAGCACGAAGCATCTCATCCGAAAGGCCCAGCTCGTCAAAGGCGGGCAGGCTCTCGGTAGCGGACTCGACGGCCTGGGCAGCATTGGCCTCATCGGCGGCATCGAAGGCAGCCTGGGTCATGGCCTCGCGGGCCTCGTCCAGGATCTCGGCGTCGGTGACGTCAGATACAGAATTACGCATATGTCGTTGTTCCTTATCTGCACGCGTTATGGGCACGGCATGCGGCCGCGCGGGCGTGCTTGGTAGTGCGCTAATACATACAAAAACGGGTGCGCACAGAGAGGACGTTGCTCAGCACGCTGGCGATCGCTTTGGCAGCCCTATCACGCGCCGTCCAGACGCAGCAGCTCTAAGCGATGGAGCAGATTCGCCGCCGGTTAGTATACCCGTACTCCGTATGCCCCCACGTAAACCACAGATGACGAGGCGGACGAGGTGGGCCCGGCTGATTGTCTCAATCTGTAACATCTACAGGGCAAATCTTCCTCTACGTGTTACAGATCGAGACAAACGGTCGACACGGTTCACAAACGTCTCAATCTGTAACAGTTACCGAGTAAAATCGGCCCTAATTGTTATAGATCAAGACAGAGGGGGATTTCCGTCCAGTCCAAACCAAATCTCTCGCTCTTCCTGCAATTTCGAACATGTGGCCTATAATGTTGCTTTGGTTACGCTATATATTGCGCAGCCATTTAATACATCGCCCACTGGGAGCCATTAATTCCTATCGCCATATTGGCTAGGAAGCAATCAAAGGAGGTATCCGTGGCAGCAGAGACGCCTTGCTCGGTCCTCTATAACGATATTCGCTCGTTCGGCGGTCTTAAACATCTCGAGATCGCCCGAATGCTCATCAATGGAAACTCTTATCTCGGCAGTACCCTGCTCGAGAAATGCTCTTCCAACCGCTCGTATCTCACCCGTTACATCGTCCATCGCAAGCCTGACCAGTGCGCGCCCTCCATCTACAGCGACTTTACCGTCACCACGCTCAACCTTTCCTCGGCAATCTGCAGCAAGCTCGGCGGCGGCGAGTCCGCCTATCGGGCAATCGCCGAGCACTATCGCGGTCCGGCCGCCAACGAAATGATGTCGGCTCTCGCCAGCTACAAACTGGACAGCCGCCTATATGCAAATGCCCTCAATCGCATCGACATCTTTGACGGCAATGCCGTGCGTGAGAAAAGCACGCTCTTCTTGATGCTCTTTGTAGCAACGGGGGCGCTCGCCGATCCCGTTCAGGGCGTGGCCACCGTCGAGCGCTTTTGCGACAGCAAGACGGGCGGGCACTTTGGCACCACCGAAACTACCGTCGGACGTGGCTTTATGAGCAGCCTGGAGCAGCCGCGCACCGTCGCCCCCAACCTCGGTCTGCTCAGAACCCATGCCGACAACTGCGCCAACATGCAAATCCATCCCCTCACACGCGATCCGCGCGGCACCGTGATTGGTTCTTTGCCCAAAACCTCGCCCAGCATCACCGATGTGGGCGCCGACGCATCGCGCGAGCATCTTCGCATTTGGCTCGAGGGTGGGCACTGGTACGCCCAGGGCCTTGGATCGACCAACGGCACAGTGCTCGAATCGGGCGCGGGCGACGGCGATATTGTGATTGAGCCGCCGCGCGACCAACGCGAGCCCGGCAAAGTCTATCCCCCCGTGGAAATCGCCAACAGCGACAGGCTCCATCTGGGTCTCTACACGACATTCCTTGTCATTGTGGACTAGCGCGGACGGCGATCGAAAGACGGTCGCCGTCCGTCTTTCGTCTTCTACCTTCTGCGTCGTAAACGACAATGCACAGCGGTATACGCGGGCAGTGCGGCTATCATGGTACTTTACCGATATCCGCACTGCTCGCGTATACGTGCGGCAACCCATGCCAGACAAAGGAACGCCATGGATACTACCGATAGCGCCTATGGCGACAAACTCATCCGTCTCGATACGTTCGATACCGCCGTGGCGGTCGACCCCAGCGCCGAGGACGACGCCAAACGTCGGTTTATGACGCTTATTCTCCAGACGGCCCACCGCAACAACGGCAACATCGGACACGTGCTGCGCGCGACCAACACGAGCGGCGAGGTCTTTGCCGTCAAGCTACTCAAGGACAACGCTATCCTTTCCGGCCAAGCCCCCGACCGCTCCGCCGAGCAATCGACCGCGCACCTGGCCAACACCGCTGCGCTGTTCGAGGAGTACCGTCATCTGTTTACCGTCTCGCACCTGCGCGGATTTCCGCGCGTCTATGGCTACGGCTCGTGTGAGGATGACCCGCTCATCCTCATGGAGTGGGTCGAGGGCATCTCGCTCAAGCAGGCGCTGCCCCTGCTTCCGCACGACGCCTCGGGCGGGCTGACCACCCAGATGGTCGCCGCCGTCGGAAATGCCGTGCTTCGTGCGCTCTTGATGACCCAAGGCCTCGTGAATCCGGTCATCCATCGCGACCTGTCGCCTGCCAATATCATGTTCCGCACCACCAGCCGAACGCTCGAGCAGCAGATTGCCGATTGCTCCTTTGACCCCTGCCTCATCGACATGGGCTCCGCGACCATGGCTCTCGGCGACGACACGATCACCCGGCGCGCCGACATCTGGCGCTTTGCCACGCCCGCATACGCCGCGCCCGAGATGCTCACGCAGGATATCGAAGGCATCGCGGCCCTTCGCCGTTCGCCGGCAATCGATGTCTACGCGCTTTCGAGCATTCTGTACCAGCTCTACAGCGGTCGCAAACCGTTCGATGTCGAGTCGACGGGTGCCGCGGCAACCGGCTCGTTCTACCTCATAAAGACCAAGACCAAGCCGGCGCCGCTCGAGCCGCGCTGCAAGGACGATGAAGCGCTCGTCCAGATCATCATGAAAGGCATCTCAGTCGAGCAGTGCGATCGTCCCACCGAGCAGCAGATGCTCGAGGTGCTCTCGGCATACCTCACCGATGCCGAATCCGAGGGCCGCGAAGGCGCAGGAGACGAGGCCGCGATTGATATCGATTCTGGCACGCACCTTAAGGTCGACGTCGCCGGCGAGCGCGCGCGAGAGATCCTGGAGCAGGCCCGGCACGATGCCATGACCCGCCGCCGCTTTATTATCGGTGGCGTTGTCGCAGACGTTGCGGGGCTTGGCGTTATCGGGGCGGCAACCCATGGCTTTGGCATCCCCGACTACCTGGACGGCATCCGCGGTACGCTTGACGACTACGCCTGGGATCAGCTGCAGGAGATTTCGCTCAAGATTAAGGCCGCCGAGACCCGTAGCGAGGCACGCGAGATTGCCAAGCGCTATCATCTGCTCGATGACAACGGGCATATCCCCTATCCATGCACTAAGCGCGTGAAGCTCACCAATGGGCTGCACGTCGGCGCGCAGCTCGTGGGCATCCGCCACGACGAGCTTCTAGACGGTACGGGCAAGGCCGGGCTGACGTTTATGTTCGACGCGGGTATTGCCGAGCGCAACGCTGCGGCTGAACCGCCGAGCGCCGGCTGGGCAGATTGCGAGCTGCGGGAATGGCTCGACGGCGACGGCCTTAAGCTGCTGCCCAACGAGTTGCGCGCACTCATCAAATCTGTCAAAAAGATCTCGAATAACGTTGGCGCCGCCAGGAGCGCATCGTGTCTGAGCGAGCTGCCCGCGACCCTTTGGCTGCCCGCCATGGTCGAGCTGTGCGGAGTGCAGCCGCCCGAGTCGTTTGCCGAGGGCTTTCAGTACCTGGCAGACATCTACAACGGCGAGGGCAAGGAGTATCAGCTCTTCCGCGAGCTCAAGGTGAGCCCGTATTCCACGAACGAGACGATGGTCCGCCAGTGGAAGGGCAAGGACACCTGCTGGTGGGAGCGCACGGTGAGCCCCGACTCATCGGAGACCGAAGGCACGCTCTACATAAACCGTGTGGGCCACGACGGCGACGCCTTTACGTACGCAACGCCTGCGGACAAGCCAAACAAACGAACCTGTGTGATCCCCGGATTCTGTATCTAGAGAGCGGGCGTCTTGCCGTGACGGGACCCCTCCCCGGCAATTGTCTTGATCTGTAACACTAGCTCGGCAGATACGGGTCTAGATGTTACAGAACGAGACAAACCCCAACCCCGCGAGACAACATCTCAATCTGTAACAACTAGGACCCAATTATCGGTCTTACTGTTACAGATCGAGATGTTCGGGTTGCCCTCTAATGGTTTGTCTCGATCTGTAACATCTAGCAGGCAAAACGGTCCCCAGATGTTACAGATTGAGACGTTAGTTTTCGGCTGAAATGTTTGTCTAAATCTGTAACAGTTATGGTTCAAAAACCGGTCCAGACGTTACAGATTGAGATGTTTGGCAAAGACGGCCGCCGATTGAGCAGCCACCCTCATCTGTAATGAAAAGTCATACATTCCAACTATTACTAGACACCCCCAGGGGGTATGGGTGTATAGTATCGGCAGGTTAACAATTCCAACACCGAACTACAGAAAGGAGAAGCCATGGCTCAAGATAAGTTCGACGTGGGCGGTATGACGTGCGCCGCGTGCCAAGCGCATGTGGATCGCGCCGTGAGCAAACTCGACGGCGTCCAAAGCGTCGCGGTCAACCTGCTCGCCGGTTCCATGATGGTCGACTATGACCCCGCGCAAGTCACCCCCGACGATATCTGCACCGCTGTCGATCGCGCGGGCTACTCGGCCTCGCCCATCAGCACGGGCACCGACGCTGTCCAAAGCGGCAGCTCGCAGACCAGGTCTGGCGCAGCCCATATGGAGTCGCCGACCAAAAAGCTGGAGGCCGCCGCCTCCGCCATGCGCACCCGCCTCATCATCTCGATCATCTTCCTCATCCCGCTGTTCTACATAGGCATGGGGCACATGCTTGGCTGGCCGCTGCCCGGTGTCTTCACCGACCATACCCACAGCATGACGCTCGCGCTCACCGAGCTCGTCCTGCTCATCCCCATCGTCTACGTCAACGACGCGTACTTTATCAACGGGTTTAAATCGCTCGCGCACGGCGCGCCCACCATGGACGCCCTCATCGCCGTCGGCGCCACCGCGTCCATTGCCTGGTCACTCTACGCCATGTTTATCATGGCCGACCAGCTGGCCGCGGGCCAGGTCCACGAGGCCATGATGACGGGCATGGACAACCTGTATTTTGAGAGTGCGGGCACGATCCTGTCGCTCGTCACCGTGGGCAAATACCTCGAGACACGCAGCAAATCCAAGACCGGCGGCGCCATCGAGGCGCTCATTGACCTGGCGCCCAAGACCGCGACCGTCGTGGCCGAGGACGGTACCGAGACCACCGTCGACGTCGATGCCATTCTGCCCGGTCAGGTGCTGCGTGTGCGCCCCGGCGAGTCCATCCCCGTCGACGGCGTGGTGCTCGAGGGCAGCTCGGCCGTGGACGAAAGTGCGCTGACCGGCGAGTCCATCCCCGTGGAAAAGACCGCCGGCGACACTGTCAACGCGGCCACGGTCAACCGCAAGGGCTCGTTTACCTTCCGCGCCACGCGTGTGGGCGCCGACACGTCGCTCGCCAAGATTATCCAGCTCGTCGAGGACGCCAACGCCACCAAGGCGCCCATCGCCCGCATGGCCGACAAGGTCGCCGGCGTGTTCGTGCCCGTGGTGTTTGTAATCTCTGCCATAACTTTTGTGGCGTGGATGGCGCTGACCGGAAGCATCAAGGAAGCGCTTACCTCCGCCGTCGCCGTGCTGGTGATCAGCTGCCCGTGCGCGCTGGGCCTGGCCACGCCCGTCGCCATTATGGTCGGCACCGGCAAGGGCGCCGAGATGGGCATTCTGTTTAAGAGCGCCGAGGCGTTGGAGAACCTGCGCAGCGTGGGCACCGTGGTGCTCGACAAGACGGGCACCGTCACCCGCGGCAAGCCTGCCGTGACTGATATCGTGGTAGCCACGCGCGCTGACGGCTCGCCCGCCATGAGCGAAAAGGCGCTGCTCAAGCTGGCCGCCGCGTTGGAGCGCTCAAGCGAGCACCCGCTGGCCGAGGCGATTATGGCCGAGTGCGAGACGCGCGGGATCGTCGCGCGCATGGTCGAGGACTTTGCCGCCGTGCCCGGACGAGGCGTTACGGCGCGCGAAGGGCAAAACGCCATTGCCGCTGGTAACGTGCGCCTGATGAACGAGCTGGGCGTTACCGTGCCCGTGGGTCTTGCCGAGCAATTTGCCGCCGAAGGCAAGACGCCGCTGTTCTTTGCCAAGAACAGCGAGCTTGCCGGCACCATCGCCGCGGCTGACGAGGTCAAGGAGACGAGCGCCGAGGCCATCGCCGCGCTCCGCAAGCTCGGCATCGACGTGCGCATGCTCACCGGCGACAACCGCGTGACGGCCGAGGCCATCGCCCGCCGCGTGGGGCTGAGCAGCGAACAGGTCATCGCCGACGTCCTCCCCGCCGACAAGGAACGCCATGTGCGCGAACTGCAGGACGCGGACGGCAAGGTCGCCATGGTGGGCGACGGCATCAACGACTCCCCCGCCCTGGCGCGCGCCGACGTAGGCCTTGCTATCGGCACCGGCGCCGACATCGCCAAGGAGGGCGCCGACGTGGTACTCATGCGCAGCGACCTCATGGACGTCGCCCGCGCCATCGAGCTGTCGCGCGCCACAATTCGCAACATCAAGCAGGACCTGTTCTGGGCGCTGTTCTACAACGGCATCGGCATTCCGCTGGCGGCGGGCGTGTTCTTCCCCCTCACCGGTTGGCAACTCTCGCCGATGTTTGGCGCCGCGGCCATGAGCCTGTCGAGTGTCTGCGTCGTAAGCAATGCACTGCGCTTAAAATCCTTTAAGCCAAAAGTGGCAAAATAAGCTCACCATTAAGTCCATTTAGAACGGGTTTTCCAGGTGCCCGAGATTGACCTGAAAGAGGAGCGACGCGCACTTTGGTACGCGAGCGACGGCTTGAAGGTCAAGGTCGGGTGCCTGGGAAAGCCGACACAACAGGGAGGAATACCCATGCGATACATAATCAAGACTTCCGGCCTTATGTGCGGCCACTGCGACGCTACTGTCGAGACGGCACTGCTCAACGTTGCCGGCGTGACCGACGCCGACGCCGATCACGAGACCCAGACCGTCCAGGTGGAGTGTGCCGACACCGTGACCGCCGAGCAGCTCGCCGCCGCTGTCGAGGCCGCGGGCGAGAAGTTTCATGCCCTGTCCGTAACCGCCGCGTAGCAGACGCTGTCTACTCAATCCCCAGAAGTTGCGGTGAAATACGGACTGTTGTGCCGCCCTAGGCCTTTAAACGGTCCGTATTTCACCGCAACTGACAGGGATATCCGAAAGATCGACCAGAAACGAGGACCCGCCATGATGGCAGACCATAAATCGGTGACCCGCATGCTCAAGACGGCACGCGGCCAGATCGACGGCATCTTGCGGATGGTCGATGAGGACCGCTACTGCGTCGATATTTCCACGCAGCTCATGGCAACGCAGGCGCTCATTGCGCGCATCAACGCCGACGTGCTCAAGGCGCATATCGAGGGCTGCGTGACTTCGGCAATCGAATCGGGCGACGAGGACCTCAAAGCCGCCAAGCTCGCCGAGATCGAACGCGTCGTCGACAAGCTCTCCAAGTAATTGGGGCATTGGGGACAGACTTCTTTGCACCGTCTTGGTATTCCGAGGACAGGTATGTTTGCACCACATTGGTGCAGATTAACCTGTCCCCCTTGCTCTAAATCGGGTATAAAGGCGTGCAGCATATCGAACGAAAGGCAATTTGCATGAATGACTTTATGAAGGGTCGCAATGGTGCCGATGAACTCACCATCGTGATGGGTTTTGCCGGCATCGTCATCGCGATGATCGGATCGATAGCCCGCATCCAGTGGCTCAGCTGGATTGCCATCGCCGTAATCGTGATTGGCGTGCTGCGCGGCCTGTCCAAAAATATCGACGCACGTCGCAAGGAGAACGAGGCCTTTGTCGCCGCGACTGCAAACGTACCCGGCTTGGGCAAGTTTGTAGCTAGCTTGGGCGGCGGAGCTGCAGCGGCCAGCACCTCACGCGCAGCCGGCACCAGCAAGGAGGACTTTGAGCGTGCCAAACGCACGGCTAAGAAGATGTGGAAGGGCCGCAAGACCACGGCATACCTCAAGTGCCCCAACTGTGGCCAGATGCTCTCCGTCCCCAAGGGCAAAGGCAAGATCCGCGTCACCTGCCCCAAGTGCCACGCCAAGATGGAAACCCGCTCCTAGCGCCCGCACGCGGGACAAATTAATCAGGTTTGTTTGTCCCAAATCTTAAGTATTTGTTCGATAAAAAAGCCGAGGCCTCGTGTTGAGACCTCGGCTTTTTGTATGCGGCAACGGAGCTGTCCCTTTGTCACATCTACGCCACGCCGTCGCGGGCGAGCTCCTCGGCCAACGCCTCGGCCGGCATGGCCATAATCGCGTCGAGCTCGTTATCAACCTCGGGAATGCGCTTCACCTTGAGCTTGCGTACCAGATCGCCGCGACACATCACGTGCATCGGCTCACGCAGAGCGCACAGGTCATCGAGCGGGTTCTCGCGCGTCACCAGGATATCGGCGGCCTTGCCGCACTCGATTGTGCCGGTCTCGCCGCCCAGCCCCAGCAGCTCGGCGTTGACTTGCGTAGCCGTATGCAGCGCGAAGGCGTTGCTCACGCCGACATACTTGGCAAAATAGGCCACCTCACGCCACATGTCGTACTGCGTCACGAACGGGCAGCTCGAGTCCGTGCCCAGGCCCACCTTAACGCCAGCTTCCAGTGCGGCACGGGCGCTCTCGATAATGCCCGAGCACACGATATCGCCGTTCTTCTTTTGCGTATCGGTCGAATGGGTCTTTTTCGGGTCGAGCAATACAAACGGCAGCGCCGGGCTGATAGTGCAGGTAACACTGGGCGCACGCCCCTCGAGTTGCGTGCCCGCGGCGCCACGGTACAGCTCCAGAATCTCGGGCGTCAACGGAGCGCCGTGCTCAATCGTGTCAACGCCGGCCTCAAGCGCGGCCTTCACGCCCTCGGTACTCTCGACATGGGCCATAACCGGCAGACTCACCTCGTGCGCAGCCTTGCACGCCGCCGCGGCAACCTCGACCGGCATGCGCAGCACGCCCGGCTCGCCCACCTCGGTAGCGTCGAACACGCCGCCCGTCACAAACAGCTTAATGACGTCGGCACCACGCGCATACAGGTCGCGCACCTGTTCGGCTGCCTCGGCGGGACTGTTGGCCACCTGGGCGAACAGTCCCGCACCATGGCCGCCCGGCACCGTGACGCCCGTTCCCGGCGCCACCAGGCGAGGACCTTGATACTTGCCGGCATCGATAGCATCGCGCACGGCCAGATCGGCAAACAGCGGATCGCCCGCGCCGCGCACCGTGGTCACGCCACTTGCCAGTTGTTGTTGGGCGCTGCCCTTAAGAATATGGCGCACGATGGCGCGCCCCACGGGATTATCGAGCTTCTTCATCAGCGCGCCCGCATCGCCCGCCGAAACCGGCTTGCCCGAACCGCACAGATGCACATGCATATTGATGAGGCCTGGCATGAGATACGCCCCTGCCAGATCGATGACCTCGGCACCTGCAGGCGCCTGAGCCACAGCACTCGGCCCCATCCACGTGATGACACCGCGCTCAACGACCACGGCCATGTCGGGCTGCGGCTCCATATGTTCCGAACCATCCAAGACGGTCGCATTGATAAACAACGTGGAACGATCGGCAGACGCCATATCGAGCTCCTCCCTCACGATTAACATGAACATTTGTCCATTATTACCTAGTCCCGCTGGATTGCTGCAGACGCATCGGCTAACGGAGGGAAGAGGGGATGTGGGGGGACGGAATACGTTGCAGTCCCACCCCAGCGACACCAGGGAAATGTCTCGAACTGTAACAGGTACAGGGTTATTGGGCCCCTTGATGTTACAGATCGAGACATTCGGTCGACGTTTCACCGGTTTGTCTCGATCTGTAACAGTTACGAGCTCAAATAACCTCTAAACGTTACAGATTGAGACAAAACCTCTCAGCGCCCATACCACTGACGTCTCCACTCCTCAGCCAATTCAGCCTGCCGAGGAATACCCGCCAGCCTCATTTTCTCGACCAGCTTCCCCGGGTCTTTGAGTTCGTTAAACGTAAACCGAAGCACCTTATGCCCGAGCATTGTCAGATGGGACTCCCGTTGACGTTCTGCCACGAATGGGTCGACCGACTCCCGACCCTCGCCGTTCTGCAAGGTGTACTTGCCCTTTCCGTCGAGCTCGCCGATGACACACGTCCCGTCCTCGAGCTGCCAAAAATAGTCGACGCGAAATACCTGGCTCGGATCGAGCGGGTCGCGAAACTCCACCTGCAACTCCGGAACCGGAAAGCCGTACGCAATAAAGAACGCTCGGAACCGAGACTCGCCGCCGTTTTCGGACAGCCCGTCCGCATACGACGCAATCACCTGTGCCCTGCGATACCCTCGCCTGCCCTCGCAATCGGCGCGGAGGCGCTCGCACAAATCCCCACGTGAAACGCCCTTCGCCCGCAATGCAGAATCGGCGATCGCCAGACCATACGAAAACGGCGCACGCAGCAGACAATCCTCCACCGTGCGCCAAAATGACGTCACCTGCACGCCATCAACACGCTCGAGCGCGCCCGCCATCTGCGGACGCAACAACCTGCACCCGCTGTTCAACGTCATCGAACAGCCCGTCTTAACAAGAAAACGCGGCCCGAGCAGATCATTCGGCACCTCCAAACCCCACAAAAGCGCCGCGTCATAGCCCCAAAACGCCCAATCGGGATGAAATTCCGCAAGCCCTTTGATAGTCCTCAGCGCTCGCTCCGCCGGCGTCAATGCATCCCAATCATGCTGAAAACAGAACAGGTACGGCTCGGGCTCCGCGATATCGTCGGTTCCAACATGGTGTCGCAGCCACATGAGCTCGGTATTGTCATGCGTTGCAAGCAGCGCACCTTGCTTGGCCGTCTCCGTGAGCCGCGCGAGCATTCTATTCCGCGCCAACGTGTTGCGAGTCGCATGTTTGTGTTTGAGAACGGTATTAGACACTTTCGTCACCACCACGTCAGACAAATGGACCATCGTCACCGTTGCCTCCGCTGACAAATGTCTTGATCTGTAACAGGAAGACAGTCTTTGAGCCTCTAGTTGTTACAGAACAAGATCTTTCGACAGCCGCCAACCTTCCGTCTCAATCTGTAACAGTTACGGGCTCAAACAGCCGCTAAACGTTACAGATTGAGACAAAGTCAGGGCTGTAGGGCGACACCAGTCACATCCCCTACTCCCATTCTTGTTCGTAGGTGTTGAGGGACTTTACGTAGCGCCCCTGGGCGCCCATGATGTCGCGGACCAGACGCAAGAAGAAACTGATGCACGAGGTGTCAAAGCCATCCTGCAGGTCCTCCGGATGCACCGCACCAGGCCCATCGACCGCCGTGTCACTCAGGCGTGCGATGTCATACAGATAGAGTTGTCCCGCCGTCAGCCAGACATCGTCGACGCAGGCGAGGCGCACCGCAATCGCTCCGTCGCTCCAATGCTCCTTTTGCACGATATGCGGATCGTAGACGTCAAAGCGACGGTCGGTGCGTGTGTCCTTCAGCGCGACCATACCAGTCGCAGGATCCTTGTCCAAAATGCCAAAGCGCGAGAAATACTGCGTGTCGCATACCTGCTCGAGCCGCTTGAGCGAGGCAGGCGAAAGCGATGCCGGCGGCTCATCAACATACAGCTCGAGCAGCGTCTTGCCATGGCGATAGGGGCGCTCGAAGAGCAGCCAATCGGTAAATGCCATGTTGTAGGCCATGATTTCGTTTTGGGAAGGCTCGGTGCAATAGCCGAGCCACGGGTCGACAATGATCTCGAACTGCTCGCGCGCCGGCTCCAAAAACTGAAACTTCCGCAGCATCCAAAAATGGGCCATGTCGGCAATATCGTTGCCAACGGCTTCGGCCAGATGCGCTCGGTCTAAAACGTGGTCAGTCACGGCATCCTCCTCAAACTGATGAACCTCAATTTGAGCTTACGAGGAGGGTGGGCAGCCACTGTCAGCACGGACAAAATAGGCCTCCGGCTGCAAACCAACTGCTGACCAAACACTTGACGGGATGCTTGACCGAAAATGCGCACCGCAATAAAACCGCAGGTAAACATAGACGGCCAACCCGCCCTTTTGAGCCATATGCCCACAGCCACCACAGAAACAACAGGTGACCACAGCTCAAAAAGACGCCGAATGGACACTCGCGCGTCGACAAACGAACAAATCGGTCGCAAACCCGCAAGAAGTGTCCCCGAATGCCGACCCAAAAGGAACGTCCCCAGCATGCCGGCACTTGGGGACGTTCCTTATGTGCCGGCAGTTGGGGACAGCCCTTGACGATTCAATTGTGAACAGCCGCCTTACAGCTCCAGCGCCTCGGCGACTTCGGCAGCGCAGGCCAGGGCGTCGGCCATGGCGCTTACCACGAGCGAACTGCCATTGTGAGCGTCACCGGCAACATACACCGGCACGGCATCCGCGGAGACGCCGTCGACACGTGCCGCAAGATGCGAGCCCTCGGCGGCCATCACAGGCAGCGGACGACCAGCGGTGGCA
This sequence comes from uncultured Collinsella sp., assembly GCA_900543615.1. Taxonomy (GTDB): domain Bacteria; phylum Actinomycetota; class Coriobacteriia; order Coriobacteriales; family Coriobacteriaceae; genus Collinsella. The sequence continues at coordinate 17,530 of UQSC01000026.1, forward strand.
ACAGGCACGCCTACCGCATCGAACACGCCATGCTCAGGACCCGTAAAGCCGCAGGCGATCAGCACCAGCTGCGCCGGCACCTCGTGCTCGGAGCCCGCAATGCGTTCAGGCTTGCCGGCCGACCAATCTAGGTCGGCCACGCGCAGGCCCGCGGCAGTGCCCTTCTTATCCAGCAGTACCTCGAGCGTATCCACGCCCCAAGCGCGCATCTCGCCGCCCATGGCAGCGATGGCCTCCTGCTGGCCGTAATCGGTCTTCTTCACGTTGGGCCACTGCGGCCAGGGGTTGCTCGCCGCGCGCGCATCAGGCGCCGCCGGCAAGAACTCAAACTGGCGCACGCTGCGCGCACCCTGACGTACCGCGGTGCCCACGCAGTCGTTACCGGTATCGCCGCCGCCAATGACCACGACGTCCAGGCCGCGTGCATCGATGACAGGCTCGCCGCCATCGAGCACCGAGACGGTCGAGGCCGTCAGGTAGTCCACGGCATACACCACGCCCGGGGCATCAATGTTCGCAGCCGAAAGCCCACGCGGGGCGCGAGCACCGGCAGCCACCACAACGGCGTCAAAGCCATTGAGCTTGGCCGCCACCGCAGGGTTCGTAACGTCAGCACCCAGCTCGAACACAATGCCCAGCTCGCGCATAAGTGCCACGCGACGCTCGACAACGGACTTCTCGAGCTTCATATTGGGAATGCCGTACATGAGCAGGCCGCCCGGGCGGTCGTCACGCTCAAACACCGTCACACGGGCACCGCGACGCGCAAGTTCCCATGCAGCCACCAGGCCAGCCGGGCCAGAGCCAATCACAGCGACCGTGGGAGCATCCTCCCCTGCCGGCTCAAAGCGGCGCGGACCGCCATTTGCCCACTCATGGTCGCTGATCGCGCGCTCGTTGTCGTGAATCGTCGTGGGCTGGCCGTCGACCGAGCCCAGGTTGCACGCGGCCTCGCACAGCGCCGGGCACACGCGGCTCGTGAACTCGGGCATGGGCGAGGTGAGTGACAGACGCTCGGCAGCCTCGTCCCAGCGGCCGCGATACACTAGCTCGTTCCACTCGGGAATCAGATTGTGCAGTGGGCAGCCACTCGGACGCGCCTTGCCAAAGCTCGCGCCCATCTGGCAAAACGCCACACCGCACATCATGCAGCGGCTCGCCTGGGCACGTCGCGCATCGTCGTCGAGCTCCACGTACAGCGGATCGAAATCGCGGCTGCGCTCCTCCACGGGGCGCAGCCCGTGGGTCACGCGATCGATATCAAGAAAAGCACCTGTCTCTTATACACAT
>UQSC01000027.1 GCA_900543615.1 uncultured Collinsella sp.
GATCTACACAAGGCTATTCGTCGGCAGCGTCAGATGTGTATAAGAGACAGAATAGCGACTACGCCGCAAGGGCCCGGTCCCGGAACTCCTCTGGCGTCAGGCCCTTCAATCTTACCTGCCTGCGCCGCGTGTTCCAATGGGCTATGTACTCCTCCAGGTCGCGCTTGAAGTCCCCGAAGCTGCCCCACTCCCTGCCGCGGTAGAACTCGTCCTTCACGTGGCCGAAGAGCTGCTCGGTGGCGGCGTTGTCGATGCAGTTCCCCTTGCGCGACATGCTCTGGGTGATGCCCGCCCCCTTCAGCCTGGAGGCGTAGGACTCGTGCTGGTACTGCCAGCCCATGTCCGAGTGCATGGTCGGCGCCGCCCCGTCGGGCAGGGCCTCGAGGAGCCGGTCGAGCATCCTGTGCTGCTGGGCGAGGTCCGGCGAGGTCGATATGTCGCTCGCCACGATCTCCTTCGTGCAGAAGTCGAGCACCGGGGCCCAGTAGGCCTTGGCGCCGGCCACCTTGAACTCGGTGACGTCGGTGCCGAGCTTCTGCCACGGCCCCTCGGCGCCGAAGTCCCTCGCGATGACGTTCTCGAACGTGCTCCCCACGAGCCCCCTGTAGGAGCTGTACCGGCGGCGGGAGCCCCGGCGGCGTATCCCGCACCGGATGCCCATCTCGCGCATCATCTTGAGCACGGTCTTGTCGGCCACGACCGCGCCCAGCTCGGCGCGCAGGCACATGGCTATCTGCCGGTGCCCGCAGCCGTTGGCGGTGCGCGAGAATATCTCGGCCGCGGCGTCGCGCAGCTCGGGCCTGGTCGGCCTCCGCGGGTGCGCCAGCGCGTAGTAGTAGGTCGACCTCCTGAGCCCCGAGCACTCCAGCAGGTGGCGCAGGGAGTGCCCCTCCGCGCGCAGCGCCCTCACCGCCTCGGCCGCCGCCCTGGTCAGAGCCCGTCCCGCTCGACCAGGGCGCGCAATTTTTTTAGGAAGGCGACCTCGGCCTCGAGCCTGCGGCAGCGCTCCTCGAGCTCCTGCTCGCGGGTGCGGGCCCGGGGCTTCGACCTCGACCCCCTCGGCCTGCCCTTCGGGCGGGGCCGCAGCGCCTCGGCGCCGCCCTCGCGGTAGAGCCTGCACCAGCGCTCCAGCGGGGACTTCGACCTGATCCCGAACTCGGCCATGGCGTCGGCCTTCGCCATCCCGCCGTCGACCACGGCCGACGCCGCGGCGACCCTCTGCTCGAATGTGTAACTGGATTGTTTCCCGTCCATGGACAGCAGCGCCTCGCTTCCGAACGCCCGGTATACCCACTGCCATTCTCTCACGGTCTCGCGGGGGACGGATAGGGCCTCGGCCGCCGGCTTGCAGCCGACGCCGGCGTCGAAGAGCTCGACGGCCCGCCTCCTGGACTCCAGGTCGTGCTTCACCCTGAGGTCTATACTCATGGAAAACCTCCCATTTCCCGATGTCCAAGAAATGGGAGGCAGTTCATCTTCTGGCGAAAACTAAGTGAGTAGACTTTTTGCGAAAGGCCAAGCACGCCCCAAAACGCCACAGCTCTGGCCTGCGGTTTTATTGAGCTTGTACCGCGATGTGCTCGGCAGGTTCCAAAAAGCCTACTCACTTGCATTTGGGGCGCGCCGGATAGGTGAAAATACCACCGCAGAAGAGGTACTTCTTTCGCGGTCTTTCGCGGCATCCTTTGCTACCACGGTTTCAATCGTCTCAATCTGTAACATGTAGAGGTAAAATCGCCGTTTTGCTGTTACAGATCAAGACGATCAACATAGTGCGAGTTGAATAGTCTCAATCTGAAACAGATGGAAACGTTATTACCAGCCAAGTGTTACAGATTGAGATAAACGCAGGAGCGGCAGCGTTAGATCAATCCTCCGCAAAGTAATTCGGAGAGAATCTGGTCCTAGGGTTATCTACCAGGTACGATATGTGCACTTATATTTCGTCTCAAACCCAGGCATTCCGTTCCCGCGTGGGCTTAACGCTGCACCTGTATAGAGGATCGTTTGCCCCGTACGAGAATAAGAGGTTTTGAAAGACAACCTCTTGTATGTCTGGTCGAAGCAATCAACATTCTCGCTCGGGTAGCTCGCGGTGGAGAACGATTTGTAGGTGTCCAAGACATCCGCCGTCACAAGACGACAAGGTGCAACAGAACCCGTATCTGGCTGCGCCGTCGCATAATTGGGAATTGCGCCCATCGACAGTGCAAGCATAAAACATGCGGCCAATGCCTTCGCCAAGTTCTTCGATATATGTCGTTTCATGGTTATCTTCCTCTCCTAGTTTTTGCTGTCGTTCGTCTTGAATAGCTGCGCGTACACATTACCGATCCATTTCGAATCACCTCCCATTTCTCGAGTAACGAAGTGCGAATCATCTCGTGTGAGCAAGACGGAGCCATCGCAGAGCGATTCGAGATTCCCGATAAGATGGGAAGAGATAATGACATGCGCTCCCCTACCTGCTTCATCTCTAAGAGCATTCGAAACGATTGCGACATGTCCCACATCAAGCGCATTCATGGGCTCATCCAAAAGGACGACTTCGCAATAGGACATATACGCCATCGCCACATTGAGTAATTGTCTATTTCCATCAGACAGCCTAGATACGGGCGTATTCTTCAACCCAGTCAAGTCAAAGCGATCAAGCACTTGGTCCAAAGTGCGAGGTGAATGCCAAATTCGCCTGCATCGGTCGAGATGGAAAGCGACTGTCATGTATGGAATCAATAGAGACGGCCCATTCGGAACCAAGAAGAATTCCTTTCTCATTTCCTCACAGTCGACACATGCTTTTGCATGAAAACAAAGAGAACCTGACACGCGCACTGATGGCCCAGCGTCTCCCCAAAGAGCATTAAGTAACGTAGTCTTGCCATATCCATTTGGCGCGACAAGACCCCATATCTGGCCAGCGGGCATATCAAACTGCAATCCCTTTGCCAGCTGGTTTTTTTCAACCGTCAACACATCCAGCGACAGAGAGAGCAAGCTTTTCTCGCCCAAACTATCCGGACTAATATGGTTCCAGGCCCAGCGATTCTTGCTTTTTAGACGCGAAAACGAGATGATTCCCAACGCACAGACAACAAGCGTGCCCATTACGGCAAAGAAACAGTGCAGCGCACTGGCTTCAGGAACGAGTGATACCTCAGCTCCATTGGCGTAAGAAGCGCCGCCGAGTGCAAGCGAAGAGACAGAATAGCTCGGCACCATATACGGCAGCAACGCATGCCATGGAGCATCTTTGCTCGCATAAAACGGAAGCTGGCTTATGCCCCCCACAAGAGCGACCACCATGGACGAAATGGCCCTGTTTCTGCTTCCGGCGTACACGCACACGCCCAAACAAGCAAACATCATAGACAACGCAGCCTCAAAGACAGCAAATAGCCCAAGCTGAACTAACACAGTTCTTTCGACCACGTCACCATACTGAATGAATACGACTGGGTACTCCGTCTGACCGGCACCGTTAAGCACCGTTGCCAATACAAAACAGGGAGCCAACGCCAGAACCAAAACCGTCATCGATGCAATGCCAGAGACGAGAACGCGGCATGCATTCATCTCTAACTTTGACAACAAAGCCCGATCGTAGAACCGCTTTCCATCCCCCTCAAGCGACATATAGAGGACGAGAACCGGAACTAAAAGCCACGCTATTGCAGGAACAGCGCCGCAATAATATGCAAGAAGAATCATCCCAGGCATTTTTGTTGTTGAGCCGTACGATTCCGGATGGGGCAGCATTGCTATGGCTCGGGGAAGACGCTCTTGGGCCTCAAGAGATAGCTCCGAATCAACGCCATTCAAATAACCGAGTCGGTATTCCTTGAGCAATAGATTGTCGTAATCGGCAATCGCATCGTAATACCCTCTGGAATCTGCCTTGTTTTCAAGCGCTCGATCAAGACACGCCCTTTCGTCGGCAATGATGCTGTTGAGCTCCTGTGGGGCGGTGTCATAAACGCCGCCAGAGACTTGAGAGGCCAACAATGCCCTCTGCTCCTCGATGGAACCTCTGCCATATAGATAATCTGCCCCCGTTGGAACGGATAGAAAAACCGGGATGCAGAATACGAGCGCGAGCAGCGCCGTCAACAACATAATTCCCCGGTTGCGCGCAAGAACTTCTAAATTAAGCCGTACATATGTGAGGCAATCACAAACCTTCACAGCAAGCACCTCCGGTTCGCAACACACGGATCGTCGGACCCGTTGTCCGGAAGTATCGCCTTCATCGTCTGAACTGTCTGTAGACGTGCGGGATGGACTTATGATCTTGTTTGTCTACAGGCTTCTACCTGCCATTTTCTACAACATCAGCTATAAGACAAAATACTTTATCTCTAAGTTCACGCTCCGAGTGAACTCCAAGCAAGGCATAGCTCTTGCTCTTGGCCTCTTTGACGGTTCCCCGAGCAACATTAAGATGCGCGCAAATCTCGGTGGTTCTATTGCCATCAAAAACGCATGCCATGATGTCGGCATAAAGCGGCGTGAAGCCAAGCCTCAAGAAAGCCTCACGCACGGCATCGCGTCGATCACCCGCCCGAGCTGCATCTTTCAAACGCAAGGATAGCAGCGAATAAGTCAGAAGGATAAGTACGACAAGGAACGCGATCACGCGTAAAGCAGGCAAAAGGACGCCAACGGACTCACCGCTCCCAACGGACTCAAAGAAAATGTACAGTCGACTCACTGCATCGTGAGCCCAGAACGCTATTCCGGCACCCGCGGATACCGAAGAAAGACTCAGTTCAGGTGAGCAACATAAATGCATTTCTGTCATCCGCCGTATAACAGCATAGCAACACAGGGCCAAAAGCACTGTGGCTATCGATAGGATTATCACATCATGCTCAAAGCTGAAGCATACGAGGATTTCCTCGATGCCCATTCCAGACGCATACATAAACAGGAAGCAGGCGAAGACTATCCTGCAGTTCCGATTGGACGATGAGAGCCTCAGTGATTCTGAACGGTGATCATGGTCATTTGTTGCGTCGAAATGCCACGTATCCTTTGACGAAAGAAGTTCAGCCGTCGCCTCCGAAATGCTTTTATATCCGGTTTTAGTCAAGGCCCGCGACAAATAGGTACGGGCGGTAGACGGGGAAATATCCAAGGCAGAAGCAATCTCCTCGTACGTTTTTCCCTCTATCCTCATAGAGAAAACCGCGGACTCCCTTTGAGAAAAACCCAAAGTCGCAGGGATATCGGCAACTGCAGAGCGTTTTCCTCCTAATTTGGCATCCGCAGAAAAAGCGCTCGTTAAGTCGGGTAACGATCGCATTATGGCGCTGACAAGGATGCTGCCCAAGACAGTCACCAGAAGCAGTGCGATCTCTTGACGCCCACCAAAGCTCAGGAGCACAGCTCCGATGTTTATATTGCGCGAAAACAAACAATCCAAATCAAGAGCAACGGCAGCATTACCAAACGCAAGAGGTTCGACGAGCGAGGCAGCAACCCCCATCTCGGCGTTAACGGAAAGGATAGAACCGATGGACTCCATCAACGAGGCGAGAAGAAACTGAAGGCCAACAAGCAAAGCAATCAAGAGTACAACGGGGCTGTAAAGGGCGAGCTCAGGATACCCATGGAGAACAGGGCCATCGGCTACATGTTTCCCCGTTGATCCCGCACGCATGTTTGTGAATTCACCGCCAAGCGCCCAAGAACAGCAAGCGACAAGCAAGGGGGCTAGCAACAACAAAATGAACGCGAGCGCCGAAACCACACCATGAAATTGATGAAACACATTAAGAGATACCGTGAACATCGCGAGAAGTGCAATATCTACGAGCATAAGTCCAAAAAGCCGTTTGGAAATACCCGGTCTCACGGGGCGAGAGATGAGACCCACACAGAAGCCCGAAAGCAGATGCAGACCGATAAGAACGGTGCCAGAAAGGCCCGCATAAATACTTGGCGCCATACAATACAGACCAGCCGCCCCTATAAACAACATAATTGAATGCCAGAGGAACGAGCGCTTTACGTTTTGTAGATCAGCCGCCTCGATTGCCATAAATTCAAAGCTCCTAGATAGCATTTTGGCTATTTTAACATCGGCCCCAGCGTTAAAAAACTGTTACCCGAATTAATCAATATACCCCCTCCGCTAAAAGGCACCACGCTCATCCTCCACTTCTGGGAGCGCTAGCCTGTCAAAAGGGGACAGGTTTATTTTGGTAGGTTTTATCTGGGCAAACGCCAGGCGCCGCGAGGGAGCCGCCTTCCCTCGCGGCGGTTTTCTAGCAGAAAAACCAAGTGAGTAGGCTTTTTTCAGGAAGCCAAGCACGCCCCAAAACATCACTGCCCTGACCTGCGGTTTTATTGAGCATTTGTCCCGATGTGCTCGGCAGGTTCAAAAAAGTCTACTCACTTGTATCTGAGACGCACCAGGTTGGCAAAAACCGCCGCGAAAGGGCCCCTGGTCCCTTCGCGGCGGTCATACGCCTCTGATTTTGCGACGATTTTGCCCGCTTGTTACTCGCTGTAGCGGGTGGCGATGGCGGCTCGCACCATGCCGGTACTCATGAGGTAGGTCACCAGGAAGTAGCCACCGTATGCTGCCAGGAAGATTGCACAGGTGAGGCCCACGGTGCCGCCGATGCTCATAGCTCCGAACGTGCTCACCAGCTCGATGATCACCTTAAGTGCCACAAAGGAGTGCGCCAAGCCCACTGCCAGCGGGAACAGGAAGAATACCGCTTGCTGCGCCATCACCGAATGGCGAATCTGGCGGTCGTCACAGCCGATCTGTGCCAGCACACGATAGCTGCGGCTGCCGTCGGCCACGTTGGAGAGTTGCTGGATCGACAGAATCGCCGCGCATGCAACGACCAATACAAAGCCGATGTAGATGGCTAGGTAGCTAATAAGACCGTTCATTTGCGCTGCCTGCGTGTACATCTCGGAGCGTGTGATGAAGGTTCCCCACGACCCCGGCTCCTTGCCGTCAACGAGCAGATTGTCGAGCACAGTGTATTTAATGCTCTCGTCTGCCTCGGTCGTATCCATCCCCTGTTTGTAGTTAACGAGCAGGCTACTGGAATACGGCTGCAGATTAAGTTGGGACAACAGCTCGTCGGCAACGACGACGGTACCCGGATTACTGCCCATCGCCGAGTTGGCGATGACCGCCGTATCTTCGTCCGACTTATCGGTTGCGGGCTTGAGCGTATGCCCGCCCAAGGTAAGGGCATGGCCGCTAGCCATATACTTGGTGTACAGGTCGACCAGCTCGCCGCCCATATCACACGTGAGCAGATACTGGTCGCGGCCAATGCTCACCGGCTCCTCGCCCATCATCTGGCGCAGTTTGTTGTACTGGCTCGCCGGCGTCACAAACAGACCCATCGCATCGGCATTGCTACCCCCGAGCGCCTTGGGAAGCTTTTCGCCCATGGTCTTGCACATTTCACTTGGAGTCACCGAAGGATCCGAGCCGCCGAGCGGGTAACTCAGATACGAATCGATCTGCACATGCTCACCGGCAACATCGGCGATATTGACCTTCTTGCCGGTCTCGTCGTTGTTGTCCGCCGACTTGCCCTTAATACCGTCTGCAACGTTATCGTGATCGATACGATCGCCGTGCCATGCGGAGTACAAATCGACCGTACTATCGGCCAGCACCATTCGATCGGCCTTAGACGGATTGAAAGACTCTTTGTAGAAGTCGAGCGTATCGGGCGTGTAATAGACATACGTCTGCGACATGTCGGCCGGATTATAGCGCTCCAGGTTTTCGTTCATCACGTTGGCAATCGACATACCGCACGTCACCGAGGTGATGGCCAAAAACAGGAGCATCGCGATAACGCCCATCGAAAAGCACACCGTGTTGACCTTGGCCGCAAGCTGGCGCACGGTAAACATGTTGAGGCCGCGCCAATACACGCTGCGCAGGCTCTGCAGCAGCTTGATGAGCATGCCCGAGAGTCCCCAGAACAGGGCAAAGGTGCCCACGGTAACCATAGCGGTCGTAATGCCAAACTGGTTCATGGCCTCTTGCAGCTTGCTGTCCGTCGCGGTTAGCGGGAACCCATCACGTAGCAGACGGTAATAGGCCACGCCCACAAGCACCACGCCCACAGCAAAGATGGCAATCGCGATCCAGGGGTTGCGTGTCTTGATGCTCTCGTTGCGACGCTCGGCACCCATAAGCTCGATGAGTTTGGTACGACGTACGGCGCGAAGGTTCAGCAGTAGCGTGAGCACAAACATTACGAGCATGCAGGCAAGGGTCAGATTGAACGCATGCATCGAGAAAAAGAAGTGGAAATTGGCGATCTGTGTCTTAAAGAGCGAGGCCGTAAAGAACGTCATGAGCTGGGAGAGTCCCACACCCAGCACAATGCCGGCGACAAAGGCCACCACCGAGACAATCACCGTCTCGAGCGCCATGATCGTGGCGACGCGCCCGCGCCCCATGCCGAGCACCTGGTACAGGCCAAACTCCTTTTTGCGGCGTTTCATGATGAAGTTATTGGCGTACACCATCAAAAAAGCCATGACACCGGCCAAAAAGTACGTCAGGTCGCCGAGCATGCTGCCCATAACCTGTGCCAAGCCCTCTTCATCGATTCCGGCGATGTCGACCTGCATCGAGATGGTGTTAAAGGCATAGAAGACCGTGACGCCCAGGGTGAGCGTCAGCAAGTAGACGAGGTAGTCGCGGCCGGCGCGGCGGACGTTGCCCCAAGCGAGTTTACAGAGCATCGGAGCCCTCACCGCCCATCATGGCAACGACCTCCATAATGCGGTCGAAGAACTCTCGGCGGTCGGTGTCGCCGCGGCGCAGCTCGGTGAAGATCTTGCCGTCGCGGATAAACAGCACGCGGCTCGTGTAGCTGGCGGCAAAGCTGTCGTGCGTGACCATGAGCACCGTGGCGCGTAGGCGGCGATTGAGGGCCTCCAGGCTCTCGAGCAGCAGGCGAGCGCTCTTGGAATCGAGGGCGCCGGTGGGCTCGTCGGCCATGATCATGGTGGGGTCAGTGACGAGTGCGCGAGCCGCGGCAACGCGCTGCTGCTGACCGCCGGACATCTGGTAGGGATACTTGTCGAGCACCTGACTGATGGAGAGGCGCGCTGCCACATCCTGCACGCGGGTCGAGATCTCTGCCGAGTTTGTGCGGGCGATGGTGAGCGGCAGGGCGATGTTCTCGCGTGCCGTGAGCGTATCGAGCAGGTTGGAGTCCTGGAAGATAAAGCCGAGCTCCTCGCGGCGGAACTGTGAAAGCTTAGCCTGCTTCATACGCGTCACGTCCTGGCCGTTGATGCGGATGGTGCCGCTCGTGGCGCTATCGATGGTCGACACGCAGTTGAGCAACGTCGACTTGCCCGAGCCCGAAGCGCCCATGATGCCAACAAATTCGCCGCGGTTGACGGTAAAACTGACGTCGTTGAGCGCGCGGGTCACGTTGCCCAGCGCTCCATATACCTTTTCGAGATGCGCGACCTCCAGTACCGGGGTCGCCATGTGCGTGGTTTGCATACCGAGTCCTTTCTTGCGATTAGTCTACGGCATCTATAGTCGCAAGAAGACGAGTCGGCTACCATCGATATGGCTTACGCTTGCCTTACCGTTGTGTAAGGTAGGGGTAGCTACCCTGCCACGTGTTGATGTTGAGAGAGGACTCCTGTTGAAGACTATTCATGTTGCCGCTGGGATCATTCGCAAGGAAGAATCTGACGAGCTGCTTGCCGTGCAGCGCGGCTATGGCGACATGCAGGGACTTTGGGAGTTTCCCGGTGGCAAGCTCATGCGCGGCGAGTCGCCCGAGGACGCTGTACGCCGCGAGCTCATGGAAGAACTGCAGGTAAAAGTCACCAACCTGCGCGATTTCTATACCGTTGAGTACGACTACCCCGACTTTCATCTCTCCATGGAGTGTTACTACTGCTCGCTCGCCGATGAATCCGATGAGCCTCAGAAGCACGACCGCCAGCTCGATATCCGCTGGATTCCGCGCGCCTCGCTTGCCACGGTGGAATGGATGCCCGCCGACAAGGGGCTTATCGATGCCCTGATTGAGCTGAAGGAAGATCGGCTTGAGGCTAACGCCGCCAACGACACCGAGTCCACCACAGCCGACGAGCCCGCCGCCAAACCCAAGCGCGCACCTAAGCGCCGCAGCAAAAAGCGTCCCAAGCCCGGCCTGCTGGACGGCATCGATACCTCGGACCTTTCCGCCGACGAGCGTGAACTGGTGCGCCGTCGCGCCGCCATCAAAAAGTCCATGAAGGGCAATAAGCGTGCGAACACCAAGCCCGAGCTGCTCGTTCGCCAGCGCCTGCGCGCCGCGGGCCTCACGGGCTATCGTTTGGAATGGAAGGTACCCGGCAAGCCCGACATCGCCTTTCCCGGGCGGAAGATCGCCATCTTCGTCAACGGCTGCTTTTGGCACCGCTGCCCCAAGTGCAACCCCAGCCAGCCCAAGCGCAACGTTGAGTTTTGGGAGGCAAAGTTCCGTCGCAACGTCGAGCGCGACCACGCTGCCGTGGCAGCGCTCACCGAAATGGGCTGGACGCCCATAACCATCTGGGAATGCGAACTCAAAAAGGACCGCATCGACGCCACGATGGAAAAGGTCATCGAACAAGTACGCGCCGCCGCACCGCAGCGCTAGGAACGAGCCGTCCACACGCCCCACACAGGCAAGCCACATCCGTGCCACAAACCTTAGAAAGCCCTTAAGCCCAAAACCTTTCAAGAGTGTTACTCGATAGCTTTTACCTGCGGTTTCATCGCAACGTCAAACCTCATTAAGCCTTTCTTTAGCACTTCTTTGCAGCAGCCGCGGCATAATACTGCCAACGCACGGGACCTGGCAGCACACCCCGTGCGCAACCTTTTGGTGGACATCGAGGAGGCCGCATAAGCATGCATTCTTCCAATGACGCAGCACAGCAGCCATCCCTAAAACATGCAGACCTTTTCTCCTTCCCCCCGACACAGAGAAACGGCCTCCTCGACTCCCCCACCACAAAAGCCAAACGCTCAACCGACCAGAACCTCAACCTGCGAGCATCGTTCGAAAAACTCCAAGCATCCCTAAACAAGTCATTCCCCAACCAAGCCCGGGCATACTAACCCCTCATCAACAAAGCGCCCCTCGCACCCCACCCATTTCCGCCCTAACGCCACAAGGGCGACGACCTCGAGTAGGTCAACCTGGGAGGGACGAGGGCTTAGTTCCCCAATCTTTCCGCAGGGGGGCAAAAAGCCTCGCCGCACGAAGTGCGCAGCGAGGCTTTTTGCATGCCCGAGGACGATTGGGGAACTAAGCCCTCGTCCCTCCCCGGGATATGTAGCGAGTCGGAGTACCCTTGCTGTTACTCTGCTTTGCCCACAGAGTTGAGGTTGGTCATGCGGATCTTAACCAGCTCGGTAATCTCACGCATACCCTCCTTGGCCGGCTTCTTGGGATCGAAGCAGGCAGGGTTCTCGGCCATGTAGGCCATGAAGCCCTTGGTGTAGGCCTGACGCAGCTCAGTGGCGTAGTTAACCTTGCAGATGCCGTTCTTCACGGCCTCGGCAACCTGCTCATCGGGCACACCGGAGGTGCCATGCAGAACCAGCGGCACGTCGACGGCATCGCGGATGGCCTTGACCACGGACTGCTCGATGTGCGGGTCGCTCGTGTACACGCCGTGGCTGGTGCCAACGCCAATAGCGAGGGAGGTGCAGCCAGTGCGCTCGACGAACTCCTTGGCCTCAGCAGGATCGGTGTAGGGGCTCTCGCCCTCAACCGCGGGACCGTCGTCCTCCTTGCCGCCAACCTTGCCGAGCTCGGCCTCGACGGGCACGCCCATGGCGCGGCCAGCGTCGGCGACGGACTTGGTCAGAGCGATGTTGTCCTCGAAGGACTCGTGCGAACCGTCGATCATGACGGAGGTGTAGCCCGTGCGGAAAGCCTGCATGCAGCGATCATAGCCATCGCCGTGATCGAGGTGCAGAGCGACGGGCACGGAAGCGCGCTCGGCGGCAGCCTTGACCATGCCGTAGAAGTAGTCCAGACCAGCGGTCTTGATGGTGCCCGGGGTGGTCTGCATGATGACGGGGGACTTGGTCTCCTCGGCAGCGGCCAGAACGGCCATAACAAACTCGAGGTTCTCGACGTTGAAAGCGCCAACAGCGTAGTGGCCGGCCTGAGCGTCCTTGAGCATCTTTTCGGTGGTAACAAGTGCCATGAGCGTTTGCTCCTCTCCCTCGCCCGCATCTGGACATCGGGCGTAGTTGTTCACAAGGCGTTTTACCTTGCGTTTTACTGCGCTCATTGTATGAAATTCAGCAGCTTTGCACGTGCGAGATATTGAGCCCATGCAGGTCAATACCGTCGTTTTTGAAAAGTAAACGGAAGGAATTTGAGCCGAGCGGACATGTTCGATATTGAATTTTGGGCGTTCAGCGTCTTTCTTTTATAGAAAAGATAAGTAATCGAAAGGTATTTTCTTACTCAAAAAGAAAATGAACGAAAATAGAGTCAACACAATTCCTGCAAATTTGGCCGAGAACGGAGCAGCTATGGCCCATGCGACAACCCGAGCCTTCGCCGATGAGCGTCGTGCCGCCATCATGGAGATGCTCGAGCATAACGCCTCGGTGCAGGTGGCAGAAATCGCCCAGACCTTTGGCGTGTCCTCCGTTACCGCCCGCGCCGACCTGGATGCGCTCGCGGAGTCCGGCAAGCTGCGCCGCACGCATGGCGGCGCTGTATCGCTCCATAAACGCCTTACCGTTTCCACGCAGGATCGCCGCATCAACGTCAATGTCGCCGCCAAACAAGCCATCGCACAAAGCGCCATCGAGCTCGTCAATGACGGCGACACGCTGCTCGTCGACTCAGGCACCACCGCGCTCGAGTTTGTCCGGCTCCTCGATCAGCGCAACGGCATCACCGTCATCACGGCCGACATTACCATTGCCGATTACATCGACGAGAGCATGCCCTCGGTCGATGTCGTCATGCTGGGCGGGGCGCTGCGCAAGGGTCATCGCTATCTGTACGGCCCACTTACCATGCAGGCGCTCCAAATGGTCCACGCCGATCTGGCCGTCATGTGCCCCGGCGCCTTTGTCCCCCGTTGCGGCTTTACGACCGACTTTCCGCAGATGGCCGAGACCAAAACGGCTATGATCGCCGCGGCCCATCAAAGCGTCGCCCTCATGGACGCCAGCAAGGTTAACGGACGCGGCATGTACCGCTTTGCCGAGCTGATCGATGTCGACGCCATCGTGATGGACCGTGACCCCGATCATGCCGTCGCCACCTCAATCGCCGAAATCGTTGACGACGCCCGCCCAAATCTCGTCATCGCCGGCGCTTAAACAAAAACCACCACAAAGGTGCCTGTCCCCTTTGTGGTGGTTTTGCTCGTTAAAAGTGAAAATATCGCTACTTGGACAGCTCGTCGGCAAGGGCCTCGATCTGAGCGCGCGAGGCGTCGTTGAGCGAGCCCAGCACGGTCACCTTGTTCTGCGCCAGGGTGATGTCCTTCATGCCCTCGAGCTCCTTGGTCATAACCTTGGCAGCTGCGGGCGCCCAGGAACCGGACTCGACAAGTGCCACGGTGCGGTTCTGGTAGGCATGCTCGGCAAGCGTGTGGATAAAGGTGCTCATGAACGGGAAGATCTCGCCCTGATAGGTAATGGAGGCGAGCACCAGACGGTCGTAGCGGAACGCGTCCTCAACGGCCTCGGCCATGTCGTCGCGAGCCAGGTCAAAGACGGAGACCTTCTGGCCGCGAGCCTCGAGCGCAGATGCGAGCTCCTCGACGGCAGCCTTCAGATGGCCATACACGCTCGCATAGGCGATCGTGATGCCCTCGTCCTCGGGCTGATAGCTCGACCAGGTGTTATAGGTGTCGAGGTAGTAGCCCAGGTTCTCGGTCAGCACGGGGCCGTGGAGCGGGCAGATGATCTGGATATCCAGGTCGGCGGCCTTCTTGAGAACGGCCTGCACGAACTTGCCGAACTTACCGACGATGCCAAAGTAGTAGCGGCGAGCCTCGCAAGCCCACCCCTCGGGATCCTCGATGTCGTTGGCGCCAAACTTGCCAAAGCCGTCGGCACTAAAGAGCACCTTGTCGGTGGACTCGTAGGAGAAGATCACCTCGGGCCAGTGAACGTTGGGGGCGCCGATAAAGGTCAGGCTGTGGCCGCCCAGGTCGAGCACGTCGCCCTCTTTGACGACCATCTTGCGCTCGGGGTAGTCGGTGCCAAAGTAGTTGACCATCATGCGGAAGGCGCCCATGCTGGCCACAATCTGTGCCTGGGGATAGCGCTCCATAAAGGCAGCGATACCGGCGGAGTGATCGGGCTCCATGTGATGGACAACCAGGTAGTCGGGCGTACGGCCATCGAGCACGGCCTCGAGGTTGCCGAGCCACTCGTCAACAAAACCGCCGTCGACTGAATCGGCGACAGCGATCTTTTCGCCCAAGATAACGTAGCTGTTGTATGCCATGCCGTTCTCGGACACATCATACTGGCCCTCGAACAGGTCAATGTCGTGATCGTCGACACCGATGTAGCGGATATCCTTGGTGATCTCCATCAGGCAAAGCCTCCTAGATAGACAAAAGAACCCGTCTATCATAACACTCGTCTTCATAGACACGGCTATCTGCCAGCATCCTTATCGATTGTTATTGAGGCGGAATATACCGCCGTTGACCTGCGCAAACTATGAGCGTAGTATCGCCGTGCTATGTCGGATAATGAGCTGGCCGGGAATACGGATGGCAACGGTTTTGCCCGCCGCACCCGCCTCGGGAACCGCATGCTCAAACACCTCGCGTCCACGCTGATGTAAATCGAATCGAACGGTCGTGAGCTCGTTATGCGCGACAAAATCATCGAGCGAGTCATCGACGCCCACCACGCTCACGTCCTCGGGCACGCGCAGGCCGCTATCGCGCAGCGCCGCAATCGCGCCGTTTGCCATCTGGTCGTTTGCTGCATAAATCGCCGTCATGGCGCGATCGTGCTCGGCCAAGTACCTGCCGGCCTCGTAGCCGCTGTTGGCAGACCAGTCACCCTCGAGCGGCTCTACCGGCTCGATGTGTTTACGCTCGAGTGCATCCTGCCAACCGGCGCGACGAAATTGCTCGTCGACCGAGAACGACGGGCCGCCAATATAGCGAATTTGCTCGTGCCCCAGCTCAAACAGGTGATCCATAAGCAATAGCGAGCAACCGTAATGATCGGAATCGACCGTGGTCACGCGCGGATGCGCGTACATGGTAACGATGACCGTGCCAATGCCCGGCAGTGGATCAAACGTCTCAAAATCGGGCGCCATGCGACTCATGCCGATAATGATGCCGTCCACGGGCAGCGCGGCCATACGACGTGTGGCCTCGGCGAGCGAAAACTCCTCGGTCTTGGACATCTCGACCAGCGTGATGGCGCAATTATGCTCGCGAGCAGCGCTGGCGATGCCATCAATCATTGAGAGGTTGCCAAACTTGGTAACATCGTTGACGCACAGGCCGACCGAATGGTAACGGCCGTCACGCAGCGAGCGACCGGCATAACTCGGACGAAAGCCGAGCTCTTGCATAGCGGCCTGCACGCGCTGGCGCGTCTGCTCGTTAACGTTGGGCAAGCCGTTGGCGACGCGCGAAACCGTCTGCTGCGAAACGCCAGCAGCGCGGGCGACGTCGGCCATGGAGACCGGACGCGTACCTGTATCGTTGGACGGGCGCCTTGCCACAGGATCACCTTCACCCTTGCGAGATCTGAATAGCGTGAATGCCGGCCCAGGCAGAGATACACCCCGCGCCGAGGCCCGCTATCGTCGGACGCATGTTAACGTACTCTACTTTTTCGACCTGCATCTCTTCTGCTTTATAAGTCCATACGGCGTTACCGTTCACGGCCGAATATCGACCGATTACCAGATTCTCAAAAAGTGACAAGCGTTGTGTTATGAGTACGTTAACATAGCCCGTAACATGCGATATCGTGAACACCTGGTTCATGCCGCTTCAAGTTGTTAACGTACTCATAACGACGCAAAACTCACCCGTGCGCGCCAAGGAAAGGACTCCCATGACCACCCCCGACGAAAAGACATTCGCCACGCTCACCAAGCTGTTTGAGGAGGAGTTTGGCCCCATCGGCGACCGCCAGGTGCTCTACGTGCACGCGCCCGGGCGTTCCGAGATCAGCGGCAACCACACCGACCACGAGGGCGGCCACGTCATCGCCGGCTCGCTCGATGTCGCCGTCGACGGTATCGCCGTGGCAACCGACACCAACAAGGTCCGCGTTGCCGATGAGGGCTACCCCACCTTTGAGATCACGCTCGATACGCTAGATGTTCAGGAGTCCGAGAAGGGCACGTCCGCAAGCCTCGTCCGCGGCATGGCCCACGAAATCGCAACCCTTGGCGTTGAGCCCCAGGGCTTCGACTTCGCCTTCACCTGCTCTGTCCCCTCGGGCGGCGGCCTTTCCAGCTCTGCTGCTGTCGAGGCGGCATACGGTCGCGCCATGGAGACGCTCTGGGGCGCGCCCGCCATTGAGCCCGTCGCGCTCGCCCAGATGAGCCAGCGCACCGAGAACAACTACTACGGCAAGCCCTGCGGCCTGATGGACCAGGCCGCCGTATGTCTGGGCGGCCTCGCCTACATGGACTTTGAGGACCAGGCTCAACCTAAAACCCAGAAGCTCGAGCTCAACTTTGAGGATCACGGCTATGCGCTCGTGCTCGTTAAGGTCGGTGCCGACCACGTGGCCGCCACCGACGACTACGCCGCCGTTCCGCGCGAGATGCAAGACGTCGCTGCCGAGTTTGGCAAGACACGCCTGTGCGAGGTAAACGTGGCGGACTTTGACGCCAAGCTCCCCGAGCTGCGCGCCAAGCTGGGCGACCGCGCCTGCCTGCGCGCCGTTCACTACTGGTACGAGAACGGCCTGGTCGACAAGCGCTGGGCAGCCCTGAACGCCGGCGACATCGACCAGTTCCTGGTCCTGACGCGCGAGTCCGGCGCCAGCTCCGCCATGTACCTGCAGAATGTTGTTGCCAAACTGGGTTCCCAGCAACCCTCCATGTACGCGCTTGCTCTTGCCGAGCATGTGCTCGACGGCCGCGGCGCCGTCCGTATCCACGGTGGCGGCTTTGGTGGCACCATCCAGGCCTTCGTGCCGCTCGACCTGGTCGACACCTTCATTACCAAGATGAACGGCTGGCTGGGCGAGGGCTCTGCCCGTCACTACGCCATCTCTGACAAGGGGGCTTACGCGGCATGGCTGTAATGACTGATGTGCGCGAGGCCGCGCAGGGCCTCATCGAATATGCCATCCACCGATCGATGATCGGACAGGACGACCGCATCTGGGCCTACAACACCATTCTGGAGTGCATCGGCGCCACGGGCCCCGCACTCGACATGGCCTGGGCGCTCCAGGTCGAGAAACTCTCGCTCGTTCACCCCGATACCCTGCCCGACTTTGACCTGGAGGGCACGCTTGCCGCGCTCTCCGAGACCGCCGTTGCCAACGGAGCTGCCGAGGACACGGCATCGGGCCGCGACCGCATTGCCATGCGCATTATGGGCGTTCTCATGCCGAGGCCTTCGGTTGTAAACGAGGAGTTCAACGGACGCATGGGCGTCAACGAGCCCCGTGCCGCGACCGACTGGTTCTACGGCCTGTGCTGCGACGCCGGCTACGTGCGCCGCGCCGCCATCGCGCGCAATATCAAATGGAACACCCCCACCAACTGGGGTGACCTGGAGATCACTATCAACCTGTCAAAGCCCGAAAAGGACCCGCGCGATATTGCCGCAGCCGGTGCCGCCAAAAACACGGGCGAGAAGTATCCCGCCTGTCAGCTCTGCATCGAGAACGAGGGCTACCCCGGACGCTCCGCCGCAGCCGACGGCGGCGCTCATCCCGCCCGTCAGAACCTGCGCGTTATTCCCATCCAGCTCGACGGCGAGCGCTGGGGCTTCCAGTACAGCCCGTACGCGTACTTTAACGAGCACTGCATTGCCATGAGCTCCGAGCATCGCCCGATGCACGTCGACCGCAAGGGCCTGACCTGCCTGCTCGACTTTGTCGACCTGTTCCCGCACTACTTTATTGGCTCCAACGCCGACCTGCCCATCGTGGGCGGCTCGATTCTGTCGCACGACCACTTCCAGGGCGGTGCGCACGAGTTCCCCATGATGCATGCCGCCGAGGTCTCGCAGTTTAGCGTGCCCGGCTTTGACCAGGTCACCGGTACCGTGCTGCAGTGGCCGCTCTCGGTGCTGCGCCTGCGCTCGCATGACCGCGCCCAGCTGCTCGACGCTGCCGAGAAGATTATCCTCGCCTGGCGCGAGTGGACCGATGAGTCGGTTGGCGTCATCGCGCACACGGCCGATGGCGTGGCGCACAACACCGTGACGCCCGTCATCCGCCGCGTCGACTCCCGCGGCAATGCCGGCGGCGAGATTTACGAGGCCTACCTGGCGCTTCGCTGCAACATCACGACCGACGAGCATCCGCTGGGTGTGTTCCACCCGCATGCCGAGTATCACCATATTAAAAAGGAGAACATCGGCCTGATCGAGGTCATGGGCCTGGCTATTT
>UQSC01000028.1 GCA_900543615.1 uncultured Collinsella sp.
TGGCCTGGCGTTTGTCGGTCCTTCGGCCGAGGTGATCGACAGCATGGGCGACAAGGACGCCGCACGTCGAACGGCTGCTGCGGCGGGCGTGCCCATCGTGCCGGGTTGCGATCTGCTCAAAAGTCCCGAGGAGGCGACGGCCGAGGCCGAGCGCATTGGCTGCCCCGTGCTTATTAAGGCGCGTGCCGGCGGTGGCGGCCGCGGCATTCGCAAGGTCGAGCGCGTGGAAGATGCGGCAAAGGCGTTCATCGAGGCGCGTGCCGAGGGCGAGGCCGTTTTTGGCGACGGCGAGTGCTACATGGAGAAGTTCGTCGCGCCGGCGCACCATGTTGAGGTGCAGATTATGGCCGATAAGCAGGGCCATGTGTTTTCGCTCGGCGAGCGCGAGTGCTCGGTGCAGCGTCGCAACCAAAAGCTTATCGAGGAGAGCCCCGCGCCGTGCCTCGACGGACACGACGACATTCGTGCTCGCATGCACAAGGCAGCGCGTGACCTGGCTCGTGCCGTCGGCTACGAAGGAGCCGGTACCATCGAGTTCCTGTATTCGGACGACGGCAATTTCTACTTTATGGAAATGAACACGCGCCTGCAGGTGGAGCATCCGGTTACGGAGTTTGTGACCGATACCGACCTGGTCAAGTGGCAGCTGCGTGTGGCAGCCGGCCAGCCTCTGCCCTTTGAGCAGGAGGACATGCCGGTCCGCAACCACGCCATGGAGTGCCGCATCAATGCCGAAACGCCGGACTTTCTGCCATCATGCGGAACGGTCACCGCGTTGCGTGTGCCGGGTGGTCCGCGCGTGCGCTGGGATTCCGCCATGTTTACCGGTGCGAACGTTCCGCCGTACTACGACTCCATGCTCGGCAAGCTCATCGTGTGTGCGCCCACGCGTGACGGTGCCATTCGCAAGATGCGCTCGGCCCTAGGCGAGCTCGTGATTGAGGGCGTGAGCGAAAACAGCGAGCTTCAGCTCGACGTGCTGGCAAACGACGAGTTCTTGTCGGGCATGTATCACACCGATCTGATGGGGCATCTCTATGCTGATGAATAGAAAAGCGAAGACGGTCAATGTCCTTGAGGGGCCGATAACCGAGTCGTGCGCCGAGTTTCCCGCGCGCCACGTGTTTATCAAGTGCCCGGAGTGCCGCCGTGTGATCGATGAGGCGCGCCTGCACGACAACCTCGAGGTGTGCCCCCGTTGCGGCAAGCATTTTCGCGTGAGCGGTCGCGCACGCATGCGCATGACGGTCGACGAGGGCACGCTTGAGGAATGGGATGCCAATCTGGCGTCGGAGGACTTCCTCTCGTTTCCCGGCTATGCCGACAAGCTCAAGAGCGTGAACGAGCGTTCGGGCGAGCGCGATGCCGTTGTGTGCGGCAGGGGCAAAATCTGCGGTTGCGATACGGCACTCTTCTTTATGGATGCCGACTTTATGATGGGCTCGATGGGTTCCGTGGTGGGCGAGAAGATCTGTCGTACATTTGAGCATGCAACCGAGCTGGGATTGCCAGTTGTCGGCTTTACCGTTTCGGGCGGTGCGCGCATGCAAGAGGGCGTGACATCGCTTATGCAGATGGCCAAGATTTCTGCGGCGGTTAGGTGCCACAGCGAGGCGGGCGGCCTGTATATCACGGTGCTCACCGATCCCACGACCGGAGGTGTAACCGCGAGCTTTGCCATGGAGGGCGACATTATCCTGGCCGAGCCCGATGCCCTGACGGCATTTGCCGGCCCGCGCGTGATCGAGCAGAACATGCACAAGCGACTGCCCAAGGGATTCCAGCGCTCCGAGTTTTTGCTGGAGCACGGCTTTTGCG
Source organism: uncultured Collinsella sp. (assembly GCA_900543615.1). Lineage (GTDB taxonomy): Bacteria > Actinomycetota > Coriobacteriia > Coriobacteriales > Coriobacteriaceae > Collinsella. The sequence goes on from UQSC01000028.1 coordinate 1,819, forward strand.
ATGCCGTTGTTCCGCGCGGCGAGATTGCGCTCACGGTAGGCGAACTGTTGGCGCTGCACGAAGGGCATGCGCCCAGCCTGGGGGCACCGCATGAGATCGTGCATACGGGTCGCCGCGGCAAAAAGCTGGGACACTTGTTTAAGCGCTCGGCGGCACCAAAAACCGCGCTCGAGATTGTCAAGCAGACCCGCTCGGCAGATCGCGCCACGGCGGGTGAGATGATCTCGCTGGGCCTCGACGGATTCGTTGAGCTGCACGGCGACCGTTACTTTGGCGACGACGCCGCTGTGTTGGCTGGCATTGGCTGGAAAGACGGACGCCCCGTAACGGTCATCGCCATCGAGCGCGGCACCACGACCAAAGAGCGTATGCGCCGCAACTTTGGCATGGCGCATCCCGAGGGCTACCGCAAGGCGCGTCGCCTTATGCGTCAGGCCGAAAAGTTTGGTCGACCGGTTCTGTGCCTGGTCGATACTTCGGGCGCGTTTTGCGGCATCGGTGCCGAGGAGCGCGGCCAGGGCGAGGCGATCGCCCAGAATCTCATGGAGATGAGCGGCCTTAAGACGCCGATTGTCTCGGTGGTGACAGGCGAGGGCGGCTCTGGTGGCGCGCTGGCGCTATCCGTGGCCGACCGCATCCTGATGCTCTCGAGCTCGGCCTATTCGGTCGTGAGCCCCGAGGCCTGTGCGTCGATCCTGTGGAAGGATACCGAGCGCGCGGATGAGGCCGCCGAGGCGCTGAAGCTCACGGCCCCCGATCTGTTGGCGCTCGGCATCATCGACGGCATTGTTGACGATAGGGGCCTGTCGCATGAGGAGATCGCCGGTGCCGTCATGTCCTCGGCATTTGATGCCTTTGATACGCTTGGGCAGCTCGACGACGCCACCCTCACAAACCTCCGCTACGAAAAGTACCGCACAATCGGTCAGTACCGCACGATGTGACAAAGGAAAAGTCTGCATGTCACATTGGGAAAGGCGTTCCATGTCACAAGTTTCTAACACCTCGTTTACAACGACGGTCTCATCAAACGCCATGGCCGTGGTGGACTATCTGTCCAAAAGCATGATGTCGGCGCTGCCGTTTATTGTCTGCGCGGCGTTGTTCCGTACCGTCGCCGTCATTATGGGCGAAGGCATGCTGGGCCTGTGGTCTGCCGATTCCGAAATCTATCGCCTGTTCTACAGTTGGCTCTATAACGCCGGCTACTACTTTTTGCCCATTTATCTTGGTTGGGCGGCTGCCCGCCAGCTCGGTTGCTCGGAGCAGCTGGGCATGATGCTGGGCGGCGTATTGATTGCGCCCGATCTGCTTAAGCTCGTCGATGCCGCATCGACGACGGGGGCATCGATGACTTCCGTGTATGGCCTGCTTCCCGCGCCGGTCAACGATTACACGACGACTGTTATTCCGGTTCTCATCTCGGTGCCCGTGCTATGGCGAGTGGAGTGTTTCTTTCGGCGCGTTATCCCTCAGGCCGTGGCGTTTTCGTTCGTTCCGTTTGCAACCATGCTCGTTATGGTTCCGGTTTCGCTGTGTATTACGGCGCCGGCGGGCAGCTATCTGGGCATGCTGTTGGGCCAGCTTATGTTTATGCTTGGTAATTCCGGTGGCATCGTGTCGCTGCTCACGCTCATGGGGCTTGCCGCGGGCTGGGAGTTCCTAAAGATCGCCGGCGTCAGCAACGTTGTCCTATCGCTCGCCTATGCACAGTTTATGAGTGTGGGAACGGATTCGTGCATTCTGATCGCCGCGACGATGGCAACGTTCGCCGTTTGGGGTATGCCCTTTGGCGCGTCGCTCCGCGTTGCGGATAAGGACGAGAAGGGACTCATGCTGGGCTATTCGATCTCGGGTGTTCTTGGCGGCGTAAGCGAGCCGGCTCTGTACGGTTGCGGCTTTAAATATGGCAGGTGCCTGACGTGCATGGCCATAGGCGGCGCCGTCGGAGGCCTTGTTGCGGCCGTGGGCCACGTTACGGCCTATACCATCGGCATGACGAATGTCCTCATGGTCATTGGCTTTGCCACGGGCGGCATTTCGAACCTACTGTGGTGCTGCGTTGCCGGCGGCACAGCATTTGCGGCGTCTGCGGTGCTGAGCTACTGCTTTGGCGTGGTGCCGACGAAGGGGCAGGCGGCGGGGGACGGAGCCGATTCGCCCGAAACAGTGGCGAGCGCTGCTGAAGTAAGCGCATAAACCTGTGCGACAAAAGGACGATTCCTTTGTCACATTCCAAGGCCGTGGCCCGTGTGGGCTGCGGCCTTTTTGTATCTTGAGGACAAAGTGGCTACACTACAATCCGTTTGAGCAATAGATATATAGGTAGTACCGTGGGGGCGGATGAAGATGGTCGAGTGGATAGTTAAGCGCGCGCAGGGCGATCGTGCGCGTGTGGGCACGTTAGCGGGCATGGTGTGTATTGTCGCCAATGTTGCGCTTTGTGCTGCGAAGGGCGCAATTGGCGTGCTGTCGGGATCGGTTTCGATCGTGGCGGATGCCATGAACAACCTGTCCGATGCCAGTTCGAATATCGTGAGCGTGCTGGGCTTTAAGCTGGCGAGCAAGCCGGCCGACCCCGAGCATCCTTACGGCCACGGTCGCTATGAGTATCTCTCGGGATTGGTCGTGGCGGCGCTCGTGCTGCTGATTGGCGTTGAACTGGTGAAGTCCTCGGTCGAGCGCGTCATCCACCCCGAACCTGTCGAGTTCTCGCTTGCCCTGGTGGCAGTTCTAGTGCTTTCGATGGTCGTAAAGCTCTGGATGGCGGCCCTCAACCAAAAGCTCGGCGATCGCATTGAGTCCGAGACACTGCATGCGACCGCGCAGGATTCCAAGAACGATGTTCTTGCCACAGGCGCCGTGCTGGCGTGCGCAATTGTTTCGCAGGTGACGCACATCAATCTTGACGCATGGGTCGGCCTTGCCGTTGGCGCCTATATTGGCTGGAGCGGTTTTGAACTCATCCAGGATACGGTGAGCCCGCTTTTGGGTCAGTCGCCCGATCCTAAGCTGGTCAAGCACATTCGAGACAAGATCATGAGCTATCCCGGCGTTTTGGGCGTTCACGATTTGATGGTTCACGATTACGGCCCGGGCAGGAAGTTCGCAAGCGCTCACGCCGAGATGGCAGCCGAGGCCAGCCCGCTGGAAAGTCACGACACGCTCGATAACATCGAGCAGGCGTTTAGGAACGAAGACGGCATGATCGTCACGCTCCATTACGACCCCATCGTGACCGACGATCCCAAGGTGGCGAGCATGCGCTTGCGCATCAACGCAATGGCCCAGGAGATCGATAGCCGCCTTTCGATTCACGACCTTCGCTGCGTGCCGGGTCCTACGCACACCAATGTGATTTTTGACTGCGTGCGTCCCTCGGATCTGCAGATGAGTGCCGAAGACGTAAAACACGCGCTGGCACAACGGGTCGAGTCGGAATACCCCAAGTCGATTGCCAAGATCACGATCGACGAGGACTATGTCGGTCATACCCACGAGTAGGGCCACGCCGACAAAGCAACTGATGCAGAAGGGGAGAGCATGAAGCGCTTATACCTACTCCGCCACGGTCAGACGGAATTCAACGTCAAAAAGCTGGTCCAGGGCCGCTGCGATTCACCGCTGACCGACCTGGGCCGCAAACAAGCGGGAAGGGCAGCCGCATGGCTCAAGGCCCACGACGTCGTTCCCGACAAAGTGGTCTCTTCGCCCCTAGGCCGAGCCATGGACACAGCTCAGCTTGTCGCATGCGAACTCCTCGGCCCTGACGCTGCTGTCGAGTCCTGCGAAGGCATTATTGAGCGCTGCTACGGCTCCTTCGAAGAAGGCCCCCACGACGCGCTACCCACCGACGTTTGGGATCCGGGCGAGGATTTGGTCCCCTTCGGAGGAGAGGGAAGCAAAGCGTTACAAGAACGCATGGTAGCCACCCTCACCAATATCATGGGCTCCGAGGGCATCGAAACCCTCTTAGCAGTAAGCCACGGCAGCGCCAGCCGCCAATTTATCAAGGCTGTAGCCCCAGATGGCTTCGAGCTCCCAACAAAACTCCCCAACTGCGCCATCATGATTTTCGATTTCGTAGAGGAAAAGTCGGGAGAAGAAGACGACGCGCCCCAATGTAAGTTCACCCTCCAGCAAATAGTGGACCCCCAACAAAGCCATTAGCCTGAACGAGCAGAGTTAAGCAGACATCAACGTGTCGTCTCCCGAGCACGGCGGAGGGCCGGAGAAATATATTAAGGTCATCGCGAGTTCCGCACGCAAAGGAGAGCACTTAATGTGCTCTCCGTCTTGCGCAGGACTGTAGAGCAGGGACCTTAATATATTTCTCCGGCCCTCCGCCGTGCCCAGGAGCCATCCACGCACTTTACCTGCGTAAACAATGTGAGTGAAATATGAATCTCGATGGATACGCCCGCAGCCGTGTATACTAAACAGCTGTGTGAAACCAGGGGAGTATTCTGGCTGGACAAAATGCCTGCTTAATAGGGTTGTCAGGTAGTCCGGACGTAATACAAGGCTGGGGAGCACGTCGTGTAAGTAGTGGTCCTCTAGGGGCGTACGCTCGGTGGTGTACGCATTGTCCCAAGACCACGCGAGAGTTGGGATCATATCTTGATCAGCATGATTCTCGGCCGCAAGATTGGCATGACCCAGGTTTGGGACGAGGACGACAACGTCGTTCCCGTCACGGTCATCCAGGCTGGCCCCTGCGCTGTCTCGCAGGTTAAAACTCAGGCAACCGACGGCTATGACGCCGTCCAGATCGGTTTCGGCGACATCAAGGCCAAGAACGTGAACAAGCCCATGGCTGGTCACTTCGCCAAGGCTGGCGTCGAGCCTGTCCGCTTCCTTCGTGAGGTCCGCGTCGAGAACGGCGAGGAGCACAAGGTCGGCGAGGTCGTCACCGTCGCTGATTTCGCTGATGTCGAGAAGGTCGACGTCATCGGTACCTCCAAGGGTAAGGGCTTCCAGGGTCGCATCAAGCGCTGGGGTCAGCGCCGCGGTCCTATGACGCATGGTTCTCACTTCCAGCGTCACCCCGGTTCTATCGGTCAGTGCGCCTATCCTGCGCGCGTCCTCAAGGGCGTCAAGATGGCCGGTCACATGGGTAACGAGCGCGTTACCGTCAAGAACCTTTCCGTTGTCCGCATCGATGCCGAGCAGAACCTCATCTTGGTCAAGGGCGCTGTCCCGGGTGCCAAGAATGGTCTCGTCGCCATCCGTATGGCCTAAGGGCCCAGCCCATTTAGCCCAGCGTCATACCAAGGAGAACACTTAAATGGCAAAGTTTGAAGTAAAGAACAGCGAGGGCAAGAAGGTCGCCGAGGCCGAGCTCGCCGCTGAGGTGTACGGCATCGAGCCGAACATCCACGTTATGCACCACATCGTCAAGTGCCAGATGGCCTCTTGGCGTCAGGGCACCCAGTCCGCTAAGGGCCGCTCTGAGGTTTCCGGTGGCGGCAAGAAGCCTTGGCGTCAGAAGGGCACCGGCCGTGCCCGCCAGGGTTCCATCCGTGCTGCCCAGTGGCGTCACGGTGGCGTTGTCTTCGCCCCCAAGCCCCGTTCTTACGCTAAGCGTATGAACAACAAGGAGGTCAAGCTGGCTATGCGCTCCGCGCTGTCCGCCAAGCTGGCCGATGGCGAGCTCGTGCTCGTCGACGACTACGGCTTCGAGAAGCCTTCCACCAAGGCTGCCGTCGCCATGCTCAAGGCTCTCGGCCTTGAGGGCAAGCGTCTGACCATCATCGTTCGCGATGAGGACGTCAACGCCTACCTGTCGTTCCGCAACATTCCCAAGACGTTCATCATCACTGCCGACGAGGCCAACACCTACGATCTCGTCAACAACAACGCTGTGCTGATGCCCGCCGACATCGCCGCTCACTTCGGGGAGGTGCTTGCATAAATGACCGCCCACGAGATCATCATCCGTCCGATCGTGTCCGAGCGTTCCTTCTCCGGTATGGAGCTGAACAAGTACACGTTCGAGGTCGCCAAGGATGCTAACAAGTATCAGATCAAGGACGCTGTCGAGGAGATCTTCGGCGTCAAGGTCGTTCGCGTGAACACCCTGACGGTCAAGCCCAAGACCAAGCGCGTGCGCTATGTCGCCGGCAAGACCCGTTCTTGGAAGAAGGCCATCGTCACGCTGGCCGAGGGCGACACCATCGAGGTCTTTGGCAACCAGGCCTAAGACTCGCTGCTGTTGAGTGAGCTCATGCCTCCCAAATAGGGGAGGCGAGAGCTCAAGGTTTTGGGCGTATAAAATGGACACGCCCGGAACCGTGTATACGTCCGGTGTCATCGCACCCGAGGCAGAACCTCGAATCCCTGTCTGCGATGGCTAACGGATTCCTATTGAAAGGGATTGTAATGGCTGTAAAGCACCTTAAGCCGACCTCCGCTGGTAGGCGTTGGCAGACGATCTCCGATTTCTCCGAGATCACCTGCACCAAGCCCGAGAAGTCTCTTCTCGAGCCCCTGCCCAAGAAGGCCGGTCGTAACAACAACGGCCGCATCACCACCCGCCACCAGGGCGGCGGCGTGAAGCGTCGTTACCGCGTGATCGACTTCAAGCGCAACAAGGACGGCGTGCCCGCCAAGGTTGCCACGATCGAGTACGATCCGAACCGTTCCGCTCGCATCGCTCTGCTGCACTACGCTGACGGTGAGAAGCGCTACATCCTGGCCCCCAAGGGCCTCGAGGTCGGTCAGACCATCATGTCCGGTTCTGACGCTGACATCAAGCCGGGCAACGCTCTGCCCCTCGCCGACATCCCCGTCGGTACGCTCATCCACGCCGTCGAGTTCCAGCCGGGCAAGGGCGCTGCTATCGCCCGTTCCGCCGGTAACTCCTGCCAGCTGATGGGTAAGGAGGGCAAGTACGCTATCGTCCGTATGCCTTCCTCCGAGATGCGCCGCATCCTCGTTACCTGCCGCGCCACCGTCGGTGAGGTCGGCAACGCCGATCACTCCAACATCGTCATCGGCAAGGCCGGTCGTAAGCGTCACATGAACGTGCGCCCGACCGTCCGCGGTACCGTCATGAACCCTGTCGACCACCCGCACGGCGGTGGCGAGGGCAAGAACCACACCTCTGGTCGTCCCTCCGTTACCCCCTGGGGTAAGCCGACGAAGGGCCTTCGTACGCGCAAGAAGATGAAGGTCTCGAACCAGCACATCATTCGTCGCCGTAAGAAGTAATTTCGGATACCGAGTTTTAGGAGAAAGCACTTATGAGCAGAAGTCTCAAAAAGGGCCCGTTCGTGGAGACTCGCCTTCTCTCGCGTATCACCGCGATGAACGAGGCTGGCAAGAAGGACGTCGTGAAGACCTGGTCCCGCGCGTCCACCATCTTCCCCGAGATGGTTGGTCACACCATCGCCGTCCACGACGGCCGCAAGCATGTGCCCGTGTATGTTACCGAGTCCATGGTTGGTCACAAGCTCGGCGAGTTCGCGCCGACTCGTACGTTCCGTGGCCACAAGGCCAAATAGGGGGTTAACCGTAAATGGCAACTAAGTCTATTGAAACTGAGGCCACCGAGGTTCGCGCCGTCGCTAAGTACGTGCGTGTTTCCCCCAGCAAGGCCCGCCTGGTGGTCGATCTGATCCGCCGCAAGCCTGTCGCTCAGGCCTTCGACATCCTCCACTTCTGCGACCGCGCAGTCGCCGTGGATGTCGAGAAGGTTCTCCGTTCCGCCGTTGCGAACGCCGAGAACAACAACGGTCTGCGTGCCGACAACCTGGTTGTCGCCGCTGCCTATGTTGACGAGGGTCCGACGCTTAAGCGCATCCGTCCCCGCGCCAAGGGTTCCGCTTCTCGCATTCTGAAGCGTACTTCCCACATCACCGTCGTCGTTGCTCCTCGAAAGGAGGCGTAAAGCTGTATGGGTCAGAAAGTCTACCCCACCGGCTTCCGTCTTGGCATTACCGAGAACTGGCGCTCCCGCTGGTTCGCAGAGAAGGATTACGCTAAGACCCTCGGTAACGATCTCGAGATCCGCAAGTACCTCGAGAAGCGTCTTTCCCGCGCAGCTGTCTCCCGCGTCGAGATCGAGCGCGCTGGCGACAAGGTGAAGGTCATCATCCTCACCGCTCGCCCGGGCGTTGTCATCGGTAAGAAGGGTGCCGAGATCGATACCCTCCGCACCGAGCTCGAGAAGGTCGCTGGCGTCTCCAAGGGCCAGCTCTCCGTCGACGTTGTCGAGATCAAGCGCCCCGAGCTCGACGCCAACCTCGTTGCTCAGTCTATCGCCGAGCAGCTTGAGGGTCGCGTTGCCTTCCGTCGCGCTATGCGCAAGGCTGTCCAGTCCGCCCGCAAGGCCGGCGCTAAGGGCATCCGTATCCAGTGCTCCGGTCGTCTCGGCGGTGCCGAGATGGGCCGTCGTGAGTGGTACCGCGAGGGTCGCGTGCCTCTGCACACCCTCCGTGCCAAGATCGACTACGGCACGGCTGTCGCCAGCACCACCATGGGCGCTTGCGGCGTGAAGGTCTGGATCTACCTGGGCGAGAAGCTCCCGGGCCAGCCTGTTCCCAACCCTGCACTCGAGGGCTCTTCCCGTCCTCGTCGTCGTAACTCCGAGAGGAGGGGTCAGTAGTGCTTGCCCCTAAGCGTATTCTTCACCGCAAGGTGCAGCGTGGCTCCATGAAGGGCCAGGCCAAGGGTAATACCGAGCTGCATTTCGGCGAGTTTGGTATCCAGGCTCTCGAGGCCCATTGGATCACCAACCGTCAGATCGAGGCCGCTCGTATTGCCATGACCCGCTACATGAAGCGTGGCGGTCGTGTGTACATCACGATCTTCCCCGATAAGCCCATCACCAAGAAGCCTGCCGAGACTCGCATGGGTTCTGGTAAGGGTAACCCCGAGGAGTGGGTGGCCGTCGTCAAGCCCGGCCGCATCATGTTCGAGGTCAAGGGCGTGCCCGAGGAGGTCGCTCGCGAGGCTCTGCGTCTTGCACAGCACAAGCTTCCCATCAAGACCAAGATTGTTGCTGCTAAGAACGCTGAGCAGCGCATCGAGAAGGAGATGGCTGAGGAGGCCGCTCTCGAGGCCAAGTGGGCTGCTGAGGACGCCGCCGCCGCCAAGGAGGAGAACTAATGAAGCCCGCAGAGATTCGTGAGCTCTCGGACGCTCAGCTCGTTGAGAAGCTGAAGGAAATGCGCGCCGAGCTCTTTAACCTTCGTTTCCAGATGGCCACCAGCCAGCTGGACAACACCGCTCGCGTCAACACCGTGAAGAAGGACATCGCTCGCGTCCTCACGGAGCAGCGCGCCCGCGAGATCGCAGCGGAGAAGTCCGCTGTCGCCGAGTAGGACCTAAGGAGAGAACATGACTGATTCGCGTAACTCGCGTAAGGTCCGTACGGGTGTCGTTACCTCCGTCTCCGGTGCCAAGACCATTGTTGTCACCATCACCGAGCGCAAGCGTCACCCCAAGTACGGCAAGATGATGACCAGCTCCAAGAAGCTGCACGCTCACGACGAGGAGTGCACGGCTGGCGTGGGCGATACCGTCCGCGTTATGGAGACCCGTCCTATGTCCAAGATGAAGCGTTGGCGCCTCATCGAGGTCGTCGAGCGCGCTAAATAAGCAGTCGCTCTTACGACTTGTACGTTTCCGAAGATGTGCGTATGCCTGGTTTGCATACCACAGGCCGTCTAAAGGCTGCGCACCTCTCTTCGGTTCTTAGTTCGGAGGAACATCTACCATGATTCAGATGCAAACCATGCTGAACGTCGCCGACAACTCCGGCGCTCGCAAGATTCGCTGCATCAAGGTGCTTGGCGGTTCCAAGCGTCGTTATGCAGGCATCGGCGATGTGTTCATCGGTGCTGTCCAGGAGGCTACCCCTGGCGCCAACGTCAAGAAGAAGGACGTTGTCCGTTGCGTCGTCGTTCGCACCGTTAAGGAGATCCGCCGCAAGGATGGCTCCTACATTCGCTTTGATGAGAACGCCTGCGTTGTCATCAACAACGATGGTTCGCCCGTCGGCACCCGTATCTTCGGGCCCGTCGCTCGCGAGCTTCGTGACAAGAAGTACATGAAGATCGTCTCGCTCGCTCCCGAGACCCTGTAGTTAGGGGAGATATATGTATATCAAGAAGGGCGATAAGGTCCAGGTTCTCTCTGGTAAGGATCGCGGCAAGCAGGGCGTTGTCCTGCGTGCTCTCCCCGCCGAGAACAAGGTCGTTGTCGAGGGCGTTTCGGTCGTCAAGAAGGCCGTCAAGCCCAACGCTGCCAACCAGCAGGGCGGCATCGTTTCGCAGGAGGCTCCCATCGACGCCTCCAACGTCAATCTCGTTTGCCCCGAGTGCGGTAAGGTTACCCGCGTCGGTCACGAGAAGGACGGCAAGAACAAGCTGCGCGTCTGCAAGAAGTGCGGCCACAAGTTCTAAGCTGCCCGCAACATCAAGTTGCTAGCAAAGGCCCGGATGCCACGGCACCCGGGCCTTTTTCTATCCCTACTCATTGGGGACAGACTTAAATGACTAGTCGTTTGGGACGCTCTTAAACGACTAGCCTATGGGGACAGTCTTTAGATCAATATATCTGGCCATCTGGGATGGGCTTCAACGAAAGCGGCACTTAGGGACTTTCCCCAGGTGCCGGCACATAGGGACGTACCCCAGGTGCCGGCAGTTTGGGACGGTCCTTTGATGTCTGATGCCCCCAGAGGGGTGAAGCAATACAGCCTGCTCTGTCTTTTAGGGCTTTGTTGTTCCGCCCCTTTATGTTTCGCAAGGACTTTCGCACGCGCATTTATGCGCATATCATTGCGCGATAATGCGTGTAACGGCGCAAACATGTGCAAACTATGGCTAAATAGTGACTGAAAAGCAAATAGACACGCAAATACGAGCAAATACACGCGCAATTGTGCGAATATAGGGCTGTTAGAAATGAAGAACCTTCGATGACTCAGGAGGCACATGATGGCAGATTCCAAACAGGCTCCGCTCGACGCCGAGGCAGCCGCAAAGGCGGCGTTTGCCTCGGTCCAGGATCAGCCGTTCCCCGATGATATCTTTACGGCACCCGAGCTTCGCTGGGCTGTGGTCGGTTGCGGCGTTATCGCCAACCAGATGGCCCAGTCTCTCGCCCTTGCCGGCCGCAAGCTCGCGGGCGTCGCAAACCGTACGCTGTCCAAGGCCCAGGCTTTTGCCGAGCAGTATGGCGTCGAGAAGGTGTACGAGACGGTCGAGGACCTCTACGCCGATCCGGACATCGACGCCGTCTATATCACCACGCCGCACAACACGCATATCACCTATCTGCGTGCCGCGCTCGCCGCCAGCAAGCACGTGCTCTGTGAGAAGGCCATTACCCTTAACTCTGCCGAGCTCGACGAGGCCCGTGCCATCGCCGACGAGCACAACGTGGTCCTTATGGACGCCACCACGGTGCTCCACATGCCGCTATATCAGGAGCTGCGCCGTCGCATGGACGCGGGAGACTTTGGCCGCATGAACCTTGCCCAGCTCAACTTTGGCAGCTATAAGGAGTATGGCGACCTGACCAACCGCTTCTACAACCGTAGCCTTGCCGGCGGCGCCATGCTCGACATTGGCGTGTATGCGCTCTCCGTCATGCGCCTCTTTATGGCGAGCCAGCCCGCTGAGGTTGTCTCGCTGGGCAACACCTGTGAGACCGGTGTCGACGTTGCGGGCGGCATTGTCTGCCGTAACGCCGAGCAGCAGCTGGGCGTCGTGAGCCTTACGCTCCACTCCAAACAGCCCAAGCGCTCGGTCATCAGTTTCGATAAGTGCTATATCGAGGTCAACGAGTATCCGCGCGCCGACCATGCGACCATCGTGTGGACTGCGGACGGTCACCGTGAGGAGGTTCACGCTGGCACCGAGGCATACGCTCTGTGCTACGAGATGGCCGATCTGGAGAAAGCCGTTGTCGGCGATGATTCGAAGCGCGAGCTTCTGGACTATGCTTCTGATGTTATGGAGCTGATGACCAAGCTACGCGCCGACTGGGGAGTCGTGTACCCCGAGGAGGAGTAAGCGATGCTTGCGGAGGATAGACTCAACGCAATCGTGTCGATGGTGCAGCAGGCCGGCTCGGTTACCGTGCCGGAGCTTGCTGAGGCCCTGGGCGTGACGGCGTCTACCATTCGGCGCGACCTGCAGACGCTCGACCGCGCACACCGTATCGCCAAGGTACACGGAGGCGCGACGAGTCTGGAGCGCGCGCACGTGACGCGCGACCTGACGATCAACGAGCGCAGCGATCTCCATAACGATGACAAGGAGCGCATCTGCGCCCGTGCCGCGGCCCTGGTGGAGCCCGATAGCTTTGTGTATATCGATTCGGGATCGACGACGCTCAAGCTCATCGAGCATCTTCCGCGCCTTGAGGGCGTCACCTATGTGACTGATTCCGTGCTTCACGCTCAGCACCTCGCCTTGCGCGGCATGCGCACCGTTGTGCTTGGCGGCGAGCTCAAGCCCGAGACCGAGGCGCTCGTCGGTCCCGATGCCTTGGCAACCCTGGACCGCTATAACTTCAACTGCGGCTTTTGGGGTTCCAATGGCATCGCCGCCGAGCAAGGTCTCACCACACCGGATATCGAGGAAGCGCAGGTCAAGCGTGTCTCGATGCGCCATACCGCCAAACGCTTCGTAATCTCAGACGCCAGCAAATTCGGCATGGTGGCGCCCGTCAAGTTCGCGGACTTCCGCGATGCAACGATCATCACCGCGGGCGAGGTGCCCGCCAAGTACCAGTCGATGGACAACGTCATCACGGTCTAGCGATGGGACAAGGCCAAAACCACCACAAAGGCGCCTGTCCCCATTGTGGTGGTTAGCAACGAAAACCGAATAGTTTTCTCAATAGAAAAGCGGCAACGTCCATTACGGGCGTTGCCGTTTTCGTTGTCTACCGGTTTGTCTAAGTCTGTAACAACTAGACCGTTAAAAGTGGGCCAGGTGTTACAGATTGAGATTTTCCCTTGAGGGGGATTCGAATGTCTCGATCTGTAACAGATAGACCGGAAAATGGGTTCTAACTGTTACAGATCGAGACGTTTTGGGACCGTGGCTGAGCCATTGCGGCAAAACCACCACGAAGGTGCCTGCCCTTTTTGGCAGGTTTTAGGGCTCCCAGGGGCAGGGGGCTTCGATGTGGATGGGCTCGCCGGTTACGGGATGCGTAAAGGACACGCTGTGGGCATGGAGCATCAGGCCGAAGGGACGCGGCGTGCCGTAGAGCTCGTCGCCCACCAGGGGATGACGCTCACTCGCCAGGTGCACGCGGATCTGGTGTTTGCGGCCGGTGAGCAGCTCGACATCGATATACGAACGCGTGGGCAGGCCTCGGCGGCTCTTAAGGCGCTTGAGCACCTTCACGCGCGTTTGAGACGGCTTGCCGCTGGCGCCGACGCGCATCTTTCGGCTGTCGTGACGGTCGCGGGCGATGGGCTTGTCGATGAGCTTTTCGTTCCAGTCGATCTTGCCCTCGGCGAGCGCCAGGTAGTGCTTTTCGAAAGCGTGGTCGATCACCATCTGGTCAAAGGCGGGCTGCGTCTGCTTGTCGAGCGAGAACAGCACCACGCCGGTGGTGTCGCGGTCCAGGCGGTTGAGCGGCTGCATGTCGGTCGCGGCAAAGCCGTCGCCCATCGCCAGCAGCAGGTCGCTGGCGTAGTCGGTGAGCGTGCGCTCGCCGGTGCCGTCGCCGTGGACGATCATGCCGGCGGGCTTGTCGATGGCCATGAGCCAGGCGTCGCAGTAAAGGACTTGAGGTTCTTCGTTCACGTGTAAGCCTTTCGGTTAGCTGATTCCCACAAACATGCAGCCCGAGGTCGCCCCGCGTAGGCGGGCGGCGGGCTTGCGGCCGGCCTGCGCTGCCTCGACGGCACGACGGACGCGGGCGACGGCACGGCCCACCTCATCCGTCTCGAGCAGCGTTCCGTCCACCATGAGGCGACGCACGCCGGCGTCGAGCAGCTGAGGAACCTGCGGCGTGAGGTCGATGGGGTAGGCATCGTACAGGCGAGAGCGGCCGTGGATGTCGGTGCGGACGGGCATGACCTTTCCGTCGATATTCTTGAGCGAGAGCTTGCGGGCACGCAGGCGGCAGTTGGCACAATCGTGGATGCAGCCATTGGCAACCTGCAGAATGCAATGCTCGCTTGTCATGACGCGCGGGCGGCCAAAGACGGTGATGCCCAGAGCAGCGGGCGCGGCGGCGCCGAGCGAGACAATCTCGTCGAGCGTGATCTCGGGCGAGAGCCAAAACGCACCGGCGCCGCGCTCGGCAAGCGCCTCCATGCAGGGCGTGTTGTGCACCGGCAGGCAAGAGCGAATCTCGGCCGTGGCGCCGGCATGAGCGGCTACGGCGAGCTCGGAGATATTGCCGACGGCGACGGTGGCTCCGGCATTGATCCAAGGATCGACGCGCTCGTGGTCGACGGCGCGGCAGACCTCGTCGAGTACGGGCACGATACCCTGCTCAAATGCATCGGCAGGGGAGAGTCCGACAGCCTCGAGCGCGTCGGTGGTCATGTAGATGCGCGTTGCACCCTCCACGCGCGCTGCCTCGGCGGCTTCGAGCGAGGTGACGGTGGCGCAGATCTGCGACTCATCGCGGTAGTGCTCGGGCGCGGGGCGGGAATCACTGGTTACAATCGCCGGCAACTCGAGCGTTTTCGCACGCTCCTCGTACGGTGCCAGAATGGCCTCCTCGAGCGCTTTACAGGCGGCGGCGCGCACCTTGTGCACGGCGGAGAAGCCCATGCCGCAGCCGGCGTCGAGCGAAACGTCAAAGCTCGCAGCCTCAAAGGGCGAGGAACCCATACGGCCCACATGCTCAACCAGGTCTGCCGCCTCGACGGCGCGAGTCTTGGCGGCCTCGACGGTGAAGCCTGTGGCGGTGGCGGCGAGCGCGGGGTTGTCACAGCAGGTGAGTGTGACAGTAAACGGCTCGCCCAGGCGCGCCACGACGGACACGTCAACAGCTCGGCGGCGCAGCACATCGCGCTTGAGCGCGGCGCCGGCGGCGTCGATGGCACGCTGACTGCGAATCACGCGGACGCGGCAGCCCTCGGGCATGCTGCGGGGTACGCGACATTCGATGATGTCGCCCGCGGCGGCATCATCGGCAGCAATGGTGGTCAGGAACTGGTCAAACTCGTCGTCGTGGCGAAGCTCCAACAGGTCGCCCTTGCCCACGGGCTCAAACAGCTCAATGCGGGCGATGGCGGCGCGGCGACGGCGGTCGTCGGGCTTGAGGCCGCGCACATCGCGGTTGGCCGGGCGGCTGCCCAGCACCGTGCCCACGATCTGGCCGCGGTTGTTGGAACGCTCATAGCTCATCATCTCGTCGCCCGAGGTGCCGTCCTGATAGGCGTGCGTAAAGTCGCGGTTGAAGCAGCGCTTGAGCTGACGCTGGCGGGCGGCTTCCTCGTCCTTGGCAACGGTGGCTCCGGATAGCATGTCGTCAATTTCGTGACGATACACATCAACGATGGAGTACACGTAATCGGGCGCCTTCATGCGGCCCTCGAGCTTGAGCGATGCGGCGCCGGCGTCATACAGACGGCGAACAAGCTGTGAGGTGTTGGTGTCACGCGGGCATAGCGCACGCTCGCGACCGGCAGGGGAGAGCGCGCGACCGTTCTCGTCGATCAGCTCGTAAGGCAGGCGACAGGGCTGGGCGCACATGCCACGGTTGGCCGATCGTCCCGCCATGGCAAAGCTCGAAAGCAGGCACAGGCCCGAGTAACAAAAGCAGATGGCGCCATGGCTAAAGACCTCAAGGTCCACATCGGGCGCGGCATCGTGAATGGCGGCAATCTCGTCGATGGAAAGCTCGCGCGAGAGGGTCACGCGGTCGGCGCCCTGCTCGCGGCACCAAATGGTTCCACGGTCGTCGTGGATGTTCGCCTGGGTTGAGATGTGCGTCTCGATGCCGGGCATCGTGCGCTTGACCTCAAAGAACAGGCCCCAGTCCTGGATGATAAAGGCGTCGGCGCCCAGCGTGGAGCAGCGATGGATGAGTTGCAGCGCATCGCTCATCTCGGACTGCTTGATGACGATGTTGACCGTGACGTAGACGCGCGACCCGGCTAGATGTGCGGCTCGGCAGGCTTGCTCAAAGGCCTCGTCGGTAAAGTTGGTGGCCTTGCGACGGGCGTTGAAGCTGCCCATGCCGCAGTAGATGGCGTCTGCCCCGGCAGCAAGCGCGGCGGCAAAGGGCTCCGGGCCTCCGGCGGGTGCCAAGAGCTCGGGTCTGCGGTTGGTGGTTCTACTGGCGGTTGCGGTCATATCCTGCCTTTCAAAATGCTCAGATACTCAAAAGTATAGTGGTGCCGTCGCGGCGGGCGACGCCCGTGCTCCAAGCAGGATAAAGTCTTCAGCAGCCCTTGCAGCAAAAATGATCCGTTTCCCTTCGTTCCCATCGGATCAGGTGATCCATAGGTGGCGGAGGAAAACGGATCATTTTGAGCTTCACCGTCCGGTCGTGCCGTTCAGCGGCCGACAGGCACCGTTGGGCGATAAAATATTCTCGCAACGTGATAATAATCTTGCATCGCGCGGAAACCTTGAGTACTATCCCAAATCAAGCGCGGTGTTCAGACCGAATTGTGCCTCCCGGTGCGAACGCCGCGCTCACGCTCTCTATCTGATCTGTCTCTTATACACATCTCCGAGC
>UQSC01000029.1 GCA_900543615.1 uncultured Collinsella sp.
GAGATCAGCCTCGGTCTCGTGGGCTCGGAGATGTGTATAAGAGACAGGTCATGGATCTGGATGATCTTTCCAACCGCCAGTTTGCCTTTGATTCCTGGGCGGCGGCAGATCTGGACGAGACCTCGGGCGGCATGCCGGCGCTCGACATTCCGGTAAACCCCCTGTTTGCGGCTGCTGAGGAACGCAACTCCGCATACGACAACACCGCAGCATACGACAACCGTCCGAGCGAACAGCCTCGCGCCGGCCGCATCGAAACCGAGGATTACGGCCAAACGTCGAGCGGCTATTCTCGCGACCCGTTTGCCGCCACGCCCGCTCCCGATTACAACCAAGCGAGCGTAAAGGCAGCCTCGGCATCGTCGTATACCCACGGCACCGACGATAAGCGCGCTGCCGATTACCGCACCAAAGAAGAGCCGCCGCGCTTTTCGGAGTTTTCGCAGGCGGCAAAGGTTGTCTTTATCGCCGTCATCATCGCTCTGCTCGGCGTGATTGCGTTTGAGGGATTCCAGCTATTCCGCGGCCCCACTGCGTCCGAATCGGCAACGCAGCAAAAAGAGAACGACAACCAGCACCTGAACATCAACACCCTCAAGGGCGACCCCAACAGCTAGGTTGGAACATAAGCTATGCCGCACCCCTGTTTACGTGCAGTTTTACACTTTTCCGTGATTTCCACGCGCCCATTTCGACACTTTTCCGTAATTTGGGCGGCTCGAATTTGACACTTTTCCGTACTTTCATACGGCTGATTTCGACACTTTTCCGGATGTTTGCCGAATAATTGCCGCGTAATCAAGCGCCGTCTGCACATCATTTCGCAGGCGGCGCTTGATTTCTGTCCGCGCGCGCTGATAGACTCCATCGTGCCCGCAAGGAGTGGGCGCGTTTTATCCAGAGTCGGGGTAGAGAGTTGGCTCCACGATCCCGACGCCAACCGGCCAAGAGGCACGGTGGCCCTGCCAACATCGATGAAAGGAGTCCGTATGGACAATTTCTCCGTGCGCAGTGAGCGCAATTTCCACAATCTGGTCGTCAAACCGAATCACATGCATCTTCTGGATAAGCCAAATGGCTACGCCTCGGCTATGGTCAAGAGCAGCCTCTCCCACCAGATGCGCTTTACGGTGCAGGTGCTCGAGGAAGAGCTCTGCGCTGCTGGCAACCCACATGTGTTGCAGATCAAGTTGCTCGGAGATGACTCGCGTGAGCCGTCTAGCTGGGAGCTGTTTGCAGACGGCAAGTGCGTTGCGGGCGGATCTGGCGCCTTTGCACGCGAGTGCTTCTGCGAGGGCGCCGAGGTATTCCTGGACCTGTGCCGCGACGCCGTGCGCGCGGCCGAGCTGCGCCAGTGGAGCCAGAGGGAGTACAAGCTGCTGAGTGCGGCCCGCGGGATTGCGAGGATGTAGGCAGGCAGACCAGACAGCTCGTCATACTGGTTGACGCTTCGATTCAAACAGCAGGGCGAAGTCGCGCTTACAGTCCCGCCATGCCAAACCGAATGGCGTTCTCAAAAGGCCTACCTCCCCTCCGCCTTCAGCCTCAGCAGCAGGTCGCTCAGCTCGGGGCACTTGCTGGAAAGGCGCGTCTGAGCTCGCTCGCCCATCCCCCACCGTTGGCGGATCTCCTGGGCGCGCGGGCTCACTCGATAGTCCCCGTTCATCACCTGCTTGAGCAACTTGGCGGTCACGCGCGCATCGGCCAGGGCACTGTGGGCGTGCCCCGTCGACTCGTCAAACTCGATGCCAAACCACGTTGCCGCGTCGCCCAACGAGACGCGCCCGTGGCTGCCCACGTCCATGATCGAGGTGTAAAACGCCTGCAGGTCGGCCCAGTCCGTAGGAAATGCGGAAAGATCGATGCGCTTTGCCTGGCACTCGGTCAAAAGCTGTCGACGATCCGCTCCGCTCCAGCAAACCACCTGGGCGGAGTAGCGACCGATCCAATCGCTGAGCCTTTTGATCACCACGTAGAGCGGATCGGCCATCGCGGTGTCCACAGCCGATATCCCCGTAAGCTCGCGGACGGGAAACGCAACGCCTTCGGTAAATTCCGTCTGCACAAACTGCGAGAACTCGCCCATAACGTTGCCGTGGTAATCGAGCTTGACGGCGCCGACCTCGATAATCTCATGGCGCAGTCCACGGCGCTGGCGCTGCTTTGGCACCGGTGCAAACTCAAAGTCCAGCACGATCTGGCGCGCAAAGTTCGTCGTATCGATAGCCGAGATACCCGGCGTCTTTTCAGCTGACACAGTTAGGGCCTTTCTCCGTCAACTACCGCTCGCCACATAGGCGGCTACATTGCCGTAAGGATAGGCGCCCGTGCGGACATGAAAGCGGAGCGCAATACCACGCGCGCCAGGCACACGCCATACGGTCGACCCCAAGGGCGCCGCCCACTCTATTCAAATGGATAAAAAAGATTGAGGCCCGGTGACTTGAATCAGAGGTCATCCCGGGCCCATCAGAGCTCGTAGAGCTCTTGGTTGCTTTGGTCTCGCTCTTCACGGCGCTTATCGAAATTTCCGAGGCACTCAAGCAGCATTCGAAGCATAACAAGTCGCTGCCATTAAGGCACTGACCTCTTGACCAAGCAACGGCGCTGCCCAGCTCTTCACCACTTGGGCTGCCGTCAACTTTATTCTATCCGCGAGCATCTGGTTTACCAAATGGATTTTCGGTAAAGGAAGCACGGCACGCCCGCAAAACCACTACGCCCCAAGTGCCGCCATGGGAATCACTGCTACGCCGTCGTCGCGCGTGTAGGCGATGCTTCCCTTTCCAACCACAACCGCCAAAAACGCCGGCGCGGTATTCTAAGACGCGCTTTCCACTTGAAGCCATGTCGATTCTGGGACACAGTTTCCGCTTGAAGCCCATCCGGAAAGCACGTCCCATTCCGAGGCTTGAATCCGGGACGTAGTTTCCACTTGAGCTCCTGACGGGAAAGCACGTCCCGCTCTGAAGCTCGATTCCGGGATACAGCTTCCGCCAGAGACCTCAACCGGAAACGGCATCCCACTCTGGAGCCAGAATCCGGGACGCAGCTTCCGCTTGAAGGCCGATCCGGAAAGTGCGTCCCAGTCTGAGCGCTCATTCCGGGATGCATTTTCCGCGAGGGGCCGATCCGGAAAGGCCATCCCACTCTGGAGCTATAATCCGGGACACGCTTTCCGCCGACATTCCGCCGACAGCCAACACGACAAAAGAAGGGCCCCATTCCAGCAATTCGAGGACAGGCTCTTGTTCTCGAGCAGAGCTACCCCGCACTCACATCTCGGCAAACGAAATCAGCTTGGTATCTCCCCTGCTCGCCGCAGCTTCCTGACATCCCTGCGTAAAGCCGCGCTTCGAGAAGATCACATAGCTTTTGTGCTGCCGCCTAAAGAGATCGCTTCGGTATACGAGCTTTTGCAGCACGTCTTCGCCCACCGGTTCATTGCGCCATTTGCACTCCGCAAACAGCGCAGTGCCCTCGCCATCGTCAACAATCAAGTCGATTTCTTCCTGCGTATGCGTGCGATTATCCGTCCCCCACCAGCGCCCGACGCTCGCCGGAACCACCTCGAGCTGGCCCGCGCGCGCGAGTTCGTACACGTATTGTCTGCATATAAGCTCAAAGACCGTACCCATGTAATCCGATATGTGCGGCTCAATGCGCTTATACGCCATCTCAGCCATATCGTTTTGAATCAGCCCAATGTTCTGCGGAACAAACTTGTACCAGAACCTAAACATCTGGTCGCTCAGCAGATACACGGCTCGCTTATTGCTCGTCTCGTTTAGGGGCAGCTCGCGCTCGACAATCCCAAGCGACGCCAGCTTATCCACATAGCTCTTTACGTTGCTCGCAGGAATTCCCGTAGAGCTCGCAATCTCCGAGATCTTCGAGCGTCCCTGGGCAATTGCTTGCACGATCGCATCATATTGCTCGGGATTGCGGCACTCTTGCAATAGCAGGTTACTCGGCTCCTCAAAGAGATAGCCCGTAGGAGTAAGAAAAAGACGTTTGATGTTGTCCTTGAGCGGTGCAGCAGGATCGACTTTCTCGATATATGCAGGAATGCCGCCCGTCATGCCATAGCAAACTGCAGCGTCTTCGCGACTCATGCTCTGCCACAGGCCGAGGGTCGTCATAAAATCGAGCGGCATGATCTTAAACTGGGCCGTACGCCTACCGTATAGCGGGCTCTCGTAGCCCAACACCTGTTCCTCCATAAACGAAAGAGACGAGCCGCATAGAATCAGCATGAGCCTGGTCTCTTTGTACAGGTGATCAATCTTGTCTTGCAGCAACGAGCTGATCTCGGGATTCGATTGGGCGAGATAGGGATACTCGTCAATCACGACAATCAAACGTTCCGTGCGAGCCATGGTGGCCAATGCATCGAACGCCTCGTCAAAACTACAAAACGACACGCCTGCAGCACCAACCGAACCCGCGAGTATCGCCTGGCTAAAGCCGTGCAGGTTTGCCTCTGCATTGGTACGACGAGCTTGAAAGTAAATAGCCTTCTTGCCTTGGATGAACTCTGTGATAAGGCGCGTTTTACCCACACGACGGCGGCCGTAAATCACAGGCATCTCAAAGGAGCCCGTGCCATACAGTCGATTGAGCTCGGACATTTCCGCTGTTCTTCCGATAAACATAGGGCCATCCTTCCCTTACGTTATAGCTAGCTATATTATACCTTCCTATAATATAGCTAGCTATAACGTAATTCGACAAACGGCGCACGCAAAAGGGTCGATACACCACCGCACGTGGACCGTTCCGGAAAATGTATCCCGTTCTGGAGCCAAAAACTGGGGCGTAGTTTCCGCCAAACATGCCATCCGGAAAGTGCGTCCCGTTCTGAGGCTTGAATCCGGGACGCAATTTCCGCCTGCGGCCCCGTTGGGAAAGTTCATCCCGCTCTGAGCGCTCGTTCCGGGATGCAATTTCCGTTTGAGGCCCGATCCGGAAACGGCATCCCACCCTGGGGCCGAAATCTGGGTCACAGTTTCCGCAGATACCAGTCGACGATCCGCCGCCTTTATCACATGCCTTCAAATATGCGATCCAGAAACACAAAACATCAGATAGATTGCTCTTTTTCGAAAAAGTACACGTCCCGAAACTTACCAAGGCTTCATAACTAGCTACCGTTCACGGATGTCGATTACCGCCCGCCGATTCGGCTTCAAAAAATGGCGTCAAAACCAGGCCATCTACCTGCATGGTTAGATTTTGGTCAGCTTTTGGTCAGCTGAGCGGCAAGTTCCGGCTGATACGTTTTTGCTACCCAAAAGGAGGCGGTAGCTCATGACCCATTGCAATGACCAACTCATCGACCAGCTGTTGAACCAAGCCGAACAAGAGGGGCGCTGTCTGATTCCCCCGAGCGCGGCGATCCGAAAAGCGCTCCTTCGGCGCACCGGCAGCACGGTCGTCTCCCCCATGCCGGGATTGTTCGCGCGCAAAATACGCTGGGATGAGCTCAACCGGGCGCAGCGTCATTGCGAGATTATTCGCGCCCTTGCGATCATCCACCCCGATTGGACGTTCTGCGCGTTTTCGGCTGCCTGCCTGCTGGGGCTCGAGGTCTCGTGGCGACACCTGAATGTCGTGCATGCCTGCAGCGCCACAAAGCCGTCGGCTCGCCCGGGCGCGCATATTCAGCGGCACCAGATTGAGCCGGCCGGAGCAATACACAGAGCCGGCATATCGGTAACGCCGCCCATCCAAACGGCCACAGATTGCCTGCTGCAAACTGGTTTTGCCGACGGCATGCCCATTGCCGATTCGGCGATCTCAAAGTTCGGCCTTGCGCGGGAACAGCTGATGGAGGCCGTCGAGCAACGAACGACCGCCCGCAATGGTCGCGCGATTCGTACGGCCCTCACAACGCTTCGATATGCCGACGTCCGCGCCGAGAGCGGTGGGGAATCGGTCGCCCGCGCCGTCATGATCGAGACCGGTTTTGCGCCCGACTGGCTTCAATACGAGCTTACGGACCCCTTCGATTCGGCCAAGCCCATACGAACGGACTTTGCCTGGGAGCGCCAGGCGCGGGAACTCACGCTGGGCGAGCTCGACGGGCTCGTCAAATATACCGACCAGGCCATGCTAGCCGGGCGCACCACCGCCGAGGCGCTCGTTGCCGAACGACAGCGCGAGGCGCACCTATCGCTCTACGGTCACCCTCTGCTGCGCTTTACCATAAACGAGGTCCGCTCGGCAGGAATGCTCGCCAAAAAGCTGCAGACGGCAGGCATCCGGCAGACCGCGCTGCCGGCGTGGCTCAACGAAGTGGAGCTGTAGGAGCTGCTAGGCCGCGCATCGCCGGATCGCATCCCCCCTATCTGGGCCGCGTTTTCCCAACGGCCACGCCAACGGAAAGCGCGTCCCAGTCTGGACGCTCAAAACGGGATGCACTTTCCGGATGGCGGGCCTAGCGGAAAGCGTGCCCCGGAATCCCGTCTCAGAATGGGACAGGCTTTCCGGTTGAGTCCTTCAGCGGAAACTGCATCCCGGAATAGACGCTCAAACTGGGACGCAGTTTCCGCTGAGGTTCTATCCGGAAACCGTGTCCCACTCTGAGCGTCTATTCTGGGATGAACTTTCCGCCTGAGGGTTCAGCCGGAAACGGCATCCCACCCTGAAGCGAAATACTGGGACGCAGCTTCCGGTTGAGGGCTGTTCCGGAAAGCGCATCCCATTCCAGGCGCGGATTCCGGGATGCACTTTCCATTTGAAGCTCCAACCGGAAAGCGCATCCCACTCTGGAGCCGAATTCCGGGGCACGCTTTCCGCCAGAGGCTCTACCGGAAAGTGCATCCCATTCTGAGCGCCAATTCCGGGACGTAGTTTCCGCTCCAAGCAAAAGGCCCCAGCTCGCGATGGAGCCAGGGCCAAAGGCGCAGCGTATGTAGTTGATGCTGAGCGCGAACGGCCCGTTAGCAATGGCCGTACGCGCTCTACCCTAGCCGCGGCGACGGGCGCGGCTGTATGGCGTATCCACCATGGGCAGATCCGGACGCAGCTTGCCGTCAAACGCGCGGTAGGCGTTCTGTACGGCGGGCGCCGTGGGGATCGTTGCGATCTCGCCGATGCCCTTGCCGCCATATGCAACGGGCAGCAGCTCGTCCTTCTCCACGTAAATGGCGTGGATATCCGGAATCTCGGGCGCACGGAACAACCCGAGCGTGCCGTACCTTGCCTGGGGCACGCAGTCCTTGAGCGGCCAGTCCTCGGTAAGCGCATAGCCCATACCCATGAGCACGCCACCTTCGATCTGACCTTGGATGGAGATGGGGTTGACCACCTTGCCGGAATCGTGCGCGGCATAGACCTCGCTCACGCGGCCGTCATCATCCAGAATGACCACATGCGTGGCAAACCCGTAGCAGATGTGGCTCTTGGGGTTGGGAACGTCGGCGCCCAGCTTGTCGGTCGGCTCCAGGTACACGTAGCCAAACTCGCATCCCTCGAGCGCCTTGATGGCGGCCGCGGGATCCTGAGGATGCATACCCTGGCCGGCGACGAGCTCCTGCGTGCGCAGCCGATAGGCGCGACCGTCGTCGTACTCGATCTTGACGCCGTCGCCGTGGGCGCTCACCGGGGCGGCAGGTGCGGGCTTGCCGGCCTCGACGTCAAGCATGGCATCGCGCAGCAAGAAGGCGGCACCGCGCACGGCCTCGCCGGTCACGACCGTCTGACGCGAGCCAGACGTGGTGCCGGAGTCGGGAGCGTTCTCGGTGGAGCACTCGCCGTTGGCGATGCAGCGAAGCGGCAGGCCGCATGCCTCGGCAACGTCCTGCAAAAAGACGGTGTTGCAGCCCTGGCCGATGTCGGACGTGGCGGCATAGACCACGGCCACGCCGTTCTCGATGCGGATCTTGCAGCGGCCGGCATCGGGCAGGCCCACGCCCACGCCGGCGTTCTTCATGGCGCAGGCGATACCGGCGTGTCCGGGATGCGCGTAGTAGGCATCCTTGACCTCGAGCAGCGTCTCTTTAAGCGCCGTGGAGCAATCGGCAATCTGGCCGTTGGGCAGAACCTCGCCCGGCTCGATGGCGTTGCGGTAGCGAATCTCCCACGGATCCAGGCCGACCTTCTCTGCCAACAGGTCGATCAAGCTCTCGAGCGCAAACTCGGACTGGCAGACGCCAAAGCCGCGGTACGCGCCGGCAGGCGGGTTGTTGGTGTAGTAACCAAAGCCGCGAATGTCGGTGTTCTGGTACTTGTAGGGGCCGACGGCATGTGTGCAGGCGCGCTCGAGCACCGGGCCGCACAGCGACGCGTAGGCGCCGGTGTCAAAGTTGATCTCGCAGTCCAGGCCGGTAAAGTTGCCCTCGGCGTCGCAGCCCAGTGTAAAGGTGCCGTCCATGGCGTGGCGCTTGGGATGAAACGCGAGCGACTCGGCGCGCGTGAGCTTGCACTTCACAGGACGCTGGAACTTATATGCGGCGAGCGCAGCCAGGTGCTGGATGGACACGTCCTCCTTGCCGCCAAAACCGCCGCCCACGAGCATAGTCTCGACGACCACACGCTCGGGTTCGCTATCCCAGCCAAACATGTGGGCACACTCTTTGCGCGTGTCGTAGGCGCCCTGGTCGGTCGACTGCACCTTGACGCCATTCTTGTACGGGAAGGCAACGGCGCACTCGGGCTCCAAGAAGGCATGCTCGGTAAAGGGCGTAGTAAAGCGTTGCGTCACGGTGAATGCGCTCTCCGCCAGCGCCTTGGCGGCGTCGCCGCGCGTCACATGGCGGCTCTGGCACACGTTGTCCTTGAGCTCCACCGTGTTGCCAAAGGCAAAGAAGCTGTCGTGCAGGCGCGGGGCGTCGGCAGACCTGGCCTCGGCGATGTTGCGCACGGGCTCCAGCGGCTCGTAATCAATCTTTACGAGCTTCTTGGCCTTCTCGAGCGTCGCCTCGTCCTCGGCAACCACCAGCACGATGGCATCGCCCACGCAGCGGGTGATGTCGCCCTGGGCGATCATGACGTCCCAGTCCTGGATAAGGTGGCCGACCTGGTTGACCGGCACGTCCTCGGCGCGCAGGATGCCAACCACACCGGGTAGGACCTCGGCCTTGGAGGTATCGATGGAGAGCACGCGGGCGCGCGGATACTTGGAGCGCACAGCGCTGGCGTAGGTCAGACCCGGCTGATCGAGCTCGTCGATGTCGTCGGGATACTTGCCCTCGCCGAGCACCTTCTTGCGCACGTCAATACGGAAGGCGCGCTTGCCCACGCCGTAGTCGTCGCCGCGCTCCAGATCCTCGTCGATCTGCTTTTCGCCACGGAGCACCGCAGCTGCCAGCGAGATGCCCTCGATAATCTTTTTGTAGCCGGTGCAGCGGCAAACATTGCCGCGGATGGCGTACTTGATCTGCTCCTCGGTAGGCTCGGGATCCTCGGCGATGAGCGCTGCACCCGCCATGACCATACCGGGGATACAAAAGCCGCACTGCACGGCGCCCACGGCGCCAAAGGCGTACACAAACGCCTCGCGCACGTTCTCGGGCAGGCCCTCGACAGTCACGATGTCGCGGCCGGCGGCAAGGGCGGTGGTCAGCACGCACGCCTTGACGGCCGCACCGTCCACATGGATGGTGCAGGTGCCGCAGGCGCCCTCGGAGCAGCCGTCCTTGGCGGAGTGAATGTGCAGGTCGTCGCGCAGATAGCGCAGCAGTGGTTTATTCTCCGTCGTCGTGTGCTCGACACCGTTAACGGTAAAAGTGAATTCCTGTGCCATGGTGATTCCCTTCTACACGCCGGCGGCGATACCGGTGCGGTCGTGGATGGCGCCATGCGGGCAGACGACGGCGCACATGCCGCACGACAGGCAGTCTGTGCCGTCGATATGGGCGCAGTTGTCCTCGATGCGGATAGCGCCGGCAGGGCACTTTTTGGCGCACATGCCGCAACCGATGCAGCTGGTGTCGCAGATCTTGCGCGCAATGGCGCCCTTATCGGTGTTGTTGCAGCGCACCAGGATGTTCTGGTAGCCGGGAACGAAGGCAATCACGCGCTGCGGGCACGCCATGCCGCACAGGCCACAGCCCGTGCACTTGGAGCGGTCCACACGGGCGACGCCGTCGACCAGCGCGATGGCACCGTGGGGGCAGGCCGTAACGCAGGCGCCACAGCCAATGCAGCCTTCGCTGCAGCGGGCGTCGCCGCCTGCGGAAGCACAGCCGCTTCCGCAGGCAACGTAGGCCACGT
Organism: uncultured Collinsella sp.; assembly: GCA_900543615.1. Lineage (GTDB taxonomy): Bacteria > Actinomycetota > Coriobacteriia > Coriobacteriales > Coriobacteriaceae > Collinsella. The sequence goes on from UQSC01000029.1 coordinate 10,219, forward strand.
GATGTTGAATGGATTTGGCCATAAGAGACTCGCCTATTTCTTAAGAAGGTACGAATAGTTGTCGCGCACGGCCCTGATGGTCAGGCGGACGGCCTCGGGCAGACCGGTGTTGACGGCATCGACCGAGACGGTGCGGACCGTGCCGGCGACGCGGACCTTAAAGTGGTCCTCGTCCACGGCCAGGAAGCCCTCGTTCTCGGAGTTCTCCATGTCCTGATCGCTCCAGAACAGGGTGAGCTTGTCCTTGTAGGGACGGCCCTCCTGGTAGGGGCAGAACACGGCGCAGTTGCCGCACTCGTTGCACATGCCATCGACGTGGACGACCTGATGCTTGGCCAGGCCCGGCACCTTAATTGCCACGTTGGCGCGGTTGGGGCACACGTCGCAGCAGACCTCGCATACCGAGCCGCAGCCCAGGCAGCGGGTCTTGGTGCAGTTGCGCTTGTCGCGGCACAGCGACCCCTTGCGCTCGTAGCAGGTGCCCTCGCGGCCAGCCTGCTCGTTGCAATCGGCGTACTTGTTAAAGTCCACGCCGGCGATGGCACGGGCGACCTCGGCGGCGTCGGCAATAGCCTCGACCACGGTGGCAGGACCGCGACGGCAGTCGCCCGCAGCCCAGACGCCCTCGACGCCGGTGGAGGTGGCGGCAAGGCGGCCGCGACGGTCGTGCTCAACGCCCGCGGCATCGTACAGGCTGGCGTCGATGCCCTCGCCAACGGCGCAGATCACCGTGGTGGCAGGAAGCTCGACGGTCTCACCCGTGGCGACAGGGCTGCGACGGCCGCTTGCATCCGGCTCGCCAAGCTCCATAACGTCGCAGGTCAGCACGGCGCCGTTAAGTGCCTTGGGCGCCAGCAGCTCGCAGAACTCAACGCCGTCGGCAAGAGCAAGATCAAGCTCTTCCTCGTCGGCGGGCATCTGCTTCTTGGTGCGGCGATACACCAGGCGCACGTTCTTCACGCCAGCCAGGCGCTTGGCCACGCGGGCCGCGTCCATGGCGGTGTTGCCGGCGCCAATGACCACGACGTCCTCGCCCAGCTCGAGCTTCTCGCCCTTCTTGGCGGCCTCGAGGAACTCCAGCACGTCGAGCTCGGCACCCTCGCCCAAGCCTGCAGAGCCGGGCATCCAGGCGCCGGTGGCCACGACCACGTCGGTAAAGCCCTGGGCCTTGAGCTCGTCGATGGACTCCACGCGGGCGTTGAGCTGAACCTTGGCGCCAAAGGCCAGGCAGAGCTCGGCATCGTGCGAGATATCGTCGCTGGCGATACGGAACTCGGGGATCACGTGACGGACCACGCCGCCGAGCGAATCGCGGGCCTCAAAGATGGTGACGGGCACGCCGGCGCGCGTCAGGAAGAACGCCGTCGCCAGACCGGCAGGGCCGCCGCCGATAACGGCAACGTTGCGCTCGCCGTCGTTGGCGATGGCCTGGGCGCGCAGCTTGGGCAGCACGGCGGTCATGGCCTCGCGGGCGGCCTTGAGCTTGCTGGCGCGGATCTGGGCGCCCTCGGGCTCGTAGAACGCGCGCTCGCAGGCACGGCCGCAGGGATGCGGGCAGATGGTGCCGGTAATGAACGGCAGGGCGTTGCGCTCGAAGATGATGTTGAGTGCGTCCTCGAAGCGGCCCTCGTCAACGGCCGCCAGGTAGGCGGGAATATCCTGCTGGATGGGGCAGCTCGTGCGGCACGGCGTGGTAAAGCAGTCGGAAAGCGGGCTCTTGCCGGCGACCTTGCGATCGGGCAGCGGGCGCAGCGGCTTCTTGTAGAGCGAGTTGGTGAGCGAATCGGCCTGGATCGCGGTCACGGCGTCGAGAGAGACACCCGCGAACGGCTTGCCGTCCAGGTCGGTAAACTCGCCGGCCATCTGGCTAAAGCGCTCGTAGCCACCGGGCTTGAGCACGTCGGTCGCCAGGGTGACGGGCCAAATGCCGGCGTCATACAGGGCGCGGATGTTGTAGACCGTGGCGCCACCGGAGTAGCTGATGCGCAGTTTGCCATCGAACTGCTCGGTAATGCGGCGAGCAGCCTCGATGGTCAGCGAGAACAGCGAACGGCCGGACATGTACATCTCGGTGGAGGGCAGCTCGTTTCTCGTCACGTCGACGGGGAACGTGTTGGTCAGCTTGACGCCAAACTCCAGGCCGCGCTCGGCGCACAGGGCAATCAGGCGCTCGAACATGGGCACGGCATCGGCCCACTGCAGGTCCTCGCGGAAGTGCGTGTCATCGAAGACGATGTAGTCAAAGCCCAGCTCGTTCAGACGCTGGCGGGCAAACTCATAGCCCAGCAGCGTGGGGTTGCACTTGATGTAGGTGTTGAGGCCCTTCTCGGTGATCAGATAGGTCGCGATGCGCTCGATCTCCGCCGGCGGGCAGCCGTGCAGGGTAGACTCGGTGATGGAGTTGGACACGCGTGCCGGGATGGACTCGACAAACGCGGCGTCGACATGCTCAAACTTGTCCAGGTTGGCGAGCGCCCAGGCACGGCACTCGTTCCAGACGTCAGAGCCGCTGGCGTCCTTCATGCCCTCAATGTACGCATCGACCTTGGGGCTCTTAATGCCCTCCAGGTCATAGCCCACGGACATGTTAAAGACAAAGCCGTCCGGGCTGCCCAGGCCGTACTCGCGAGCGATCAGGTGGCAGGCAAACCATGCCTTCACGTACTCGGCAAAAGCCTGCGGAACCTCGAGCTCGGTCGACCACTCGCAGTTGTAGCACTCGTCCTGCGCCACGATGCAGGGCTTGTTCACACACTTGGAGAGCTCCTCGCCGTCCATAACCTGAACGGTCTTGAGCTCAAAGAAGCGGGAACCGGCCACATAGGACGCCACGATGTTCTGGGCAAGCTGTGTATTGGGGCCGGCGGCCGGGCCAAACGGAGTCTCGATGCGCTCGTCAAAAATGGGAAGCGCGCCCTCCTGGTTGGCCGTGACCATCTTGCGCACGCCAAAGATGGCGCCCTGAGTCTTGTGCTCCTCGATGATCCAGTTCATCAGCTGCGAAAACGGGATCGGCCTCATGATGTCGCTCATAATGAGCTCCTCTCTGTAACGCCCGGCGAGACCGCGCGGCGGGCGCAAATACGGTGTAGCGCTAGCACAGCGCCGGCGACCCCGCGGAGGTCGCCTATACGCGCGTCAGATGCGGCGAAACATCCGACGCGCGTGAATCTACTTGTGAATTAGTAGGTGCGATCGTTGAGCGTGCTCCAGAGCTTCTTGGACTCAGCCATGGTCCACGCGTTGATCTTGTCCTCATCGATACCGACGAACTCGCGATCCTTGTACAGGACGCGGCCGTTGATGATGGTGGTGCGGCAGTTTTTTCCCATCATGCCAAAGAGCATATGGCCGTCGATGTTCTCCTCGCTCAGCGGCGTAAAGGGCTTGTAGTCCATAACGATGACGTCGGCGGCAGCGCCGGCCTCGAGCACGCCGAGCTTGCGATCGAAGTACTTGCTGGCCATCTTGGCGTTGTTCTCGAACAGCATCGTCATGGCCTCGCACCAGCCCACGTTGGGCATAGCGGCGTTGTGGCGCTGAATGATCAGGAAAACCTTGAGGCTCTCGAGCATATCGTGGGTGTAGGCGTCGGTGCCCATGCACACGGGGATGCCGCGGCGGAAGAACTCGAGCACGGGGGCGCAGCCCACGGCGTTTCCCATATTGGATTCGGGGTTGTTGACGAGCCAGGTGCCGGACTCCTTGACGATATCCATCTCGGCGGGCGTCACATGGATGCAGTGGCCGAGCATGGTGTCGGGACCGAGCAGGTTGTGCTGCAGCAGGCGCTCGACGGGGCTGATGCCGCCGCGGTTGAGGCGGGAGTCCCACACGTCATTCATGCCCTCGCACACGTGGATGTGGAAACCGGTCAGGCCGTTGTTAGCCTCGGCCATCTTGTCCATGGTCTCGTCCGAAAGCGTAAAGGTGGCGTGACCACCAAACATGGCGGCAATCATGTGGTTGTCGTTATCGCGACGCTCCTTGGCGGCCCACTGGGCAAACTCGGCGTTCTCGGCAATGGCCTGGTCACATTTTTCCTGACCGCGGCGGTCGGAGACCTCGTAGCACAGGCACGAACGCATGCCAAGCTCCTGAGCGGCATCCTTAATGGTAAAGAGGCTGCCCGGAATCTCGCAGAAGCTCGCGTGGTGATCGAAGATCGTGGTAACGCCATCGCGGATGGAATCCAGAATCGTGGCATAGGCGCTGGCCTTGGTGCCGTCGAGCGTCAGGTTGTCGTCAATCTTCCACCACTGCTGCTCAAGATTCTCCAGGAAGTTGGTGGGGTTGCAGCCCTTAATGGCAAGGCCGCGGGCCAGACCCGAGTAGATGTGGGTGTGGCAGTTGATAAGTCCGGGCATGATGAGGTTGCCCTGGGCGTCGACGTACTCGGCATCCGGGTACTTGGCCTTGAGCTCGCGCTCGGGGCCCACTTCGACAATCGTATCTCCGTCAATGGCGACCGCACCGTTGGGAATGAACGGAGTCTGAGCGTTGCGGGTAAAGACGGAACCGTTAGCGACCAGAAGCATAAATGCTCCCTTCAACATCAGAGGCGGGGTTTGACACCTCTGACATGGCGGAGTGCGAAGCGCCGGCCTACACCGGAAACGGGCCCTCTCCCGTCAACGCTTCACCAAAGGGACAAGCCCTTTGAAGTGCGGCTTGGCGCCGCATGGCGCCGGCGGACGAGGCGATGCGTCCGCCGGCGAATAGCACCGAATTGGTTACTTCTTGCTCTCGGGCAGGACCAGATTCACAGCGGCATCCTTGGCGGCATCGATGTGCTGAGCCACGACCGGCGTCTGCGGAAGGATCAGGTTGAGCACGATGGCCATGATGGCGGTGGGAGTCACGGCGTTGGAGCCGATGACGGTGGACACCCAGGTAGGCATACCCTCGCCGGCAAGGCAACCGCTGGCCATCCAGATACCCAGGCCAAAGACGACGGAGGTGCCGACGATGGTGGTAGTGCGCTGCGTGAGGCCCTCGCGGGTGAACATGCGCACGCCGTTCATGGTGATGGTGCCAAAGACGCCGACGGTCGCGCCGCCGATGACGGGCTGCGGGATAGCGGAAAGGATGGCAGAGAGCTGCGGGAACAGACCGGCGATGGCAAAGACGGCCGCGATGATCACAAAGACCCACTTGTTGACGACCTTGTTGGAGCAGATGATGCCCACGTTCTGGCCAAGGGCGCTGGTGGGAAGACCGCCCAGCAGGCCGCCGACCATAGAGGTGAGGCCCTGAGACACGATAGCGCCGGAGAGCTCGCGCTCGGTGGGCATACGGTCGATGGAACCAAGGCAAGCAGCGGAGACGTCGCCGATAACCTGGATGGCAACCATGGGGAACACGACAGCGAGGGTAATGCAGACCTCGGGATCAAACTCGAGCGCGTAGGGCATGAGCTTGGGAAGGGCGAAGACCTGAGCGGTGGCGACGCTGGAGAAGTCGATCATGCCAAAGGGGATGGAGACGATCATGCCAACGATCATGCCAAAGAACACGGAGCCCAGCTTGAGCGTGCCCTTGCCAAAGTTGGCGAGCGCAAAGACCACGGCGAAGGTGATAAGAGCGACACACCAGGCCTGCGGGGTGCCCCACAGCGGCGTGCCCATGCCACCGGCCATGTACTTGACGGCCGTGGGATAGAGAGAGACGCCAATGGAGAAGATGACCGTACCGGTCACGACGGGCGGGAACAGCCACTTGATCTTGCTGTAGGCCAGACCAAAGAGGACCGCAACGGCGCCGCCGACGATCTCGCCGCCCAACAGCGCGCCAAAGCTAAAGCCCGAGGCGCCCATGGCCTGCAGGGCCGGCAGGAACGCGAACGAAACGCCCATGACGATGGGCAGGCCGCCGCCGATGCGACGGAAGGGAGCGAAGGCCTGAAGGGCCGTGTCGATTGCCGAAAGAATGAGCGCAACCTGAATGATGTCGGTGCTCTGCTGGCTATTAAAGCCGTAGACGCCGGCCATGATGACCGCCGGGGTAATAATGCCGGCAAACGATGCCAGTACGTGCTGAAGGGCACACGGGATCATTTCCTTAACGGGCGGCATGCCTTCGCGAGTGAACAGGGCTTCAGTGCCGTTCGTAACCGTCTCCTGGGTCATTTGACCACCAATCCTCGAAGTAGTTGTTTTCGCATCTAACGCTCTATTGTGACGCAGTGCGGGGTTGAGGTTGTGCCTTCGTTGCTTATCGTATTAAAGATGATTCTCATTCTCAATAATAATTTTTTGTTATCAGACTATTCTTCAGCTGAGATAATGCATTTCCGCAGGTCAGGAAAGTGTCTTGTCAAAATAACATCTAACTATTCTTTTGGTCGACCGTTTACCGCCAAATTCCTACCGTTCGTCTGTATTACGCAATGTACCTGCGGATATACGAGATGATGAGCAGCGTGTTACCATGATAAAAAATTGTTATGAACGCCCTCAGGGCATTGGATTTCACCCAAAGGAGTTACCCGTGAACGAGACCGTACGTCGCTTTTTGCCGATGGTCGATTTCCTGGAGCAGGTACTCGGTAAGAACAGCGAGATCGTCCTGCACGATTTCTCGGATCCCGACCACGCCATCGTCGATATCCGCAACGGTATCGTGAGCGGCCGCAAGGTCGGCGGTCCCGCTACCGATCTGGCACTCAAGATCATGCACGACGCCAAGTATCGCGACCTGCCGTTTATTACGGGCTACGAGGGGCGCGGTGCCGGCGGCAAGACGTTGGAGTCAGCGACGTACTTTATCCGCGAGAATGATGAGATCGTCGGTATGCTCTGCGTCAACACCGACCTCTCGACCGTGCGCTCCATCAACGCCATGGCGCAGCAGCTCATGGCGTGCTTCGACGCGGCGCCGACGCGCACGGAGCCCGCCCCTATCGAGGTCGAAAGCCTTTCGGAGTCTACACAGGAGCTCATCGACCGCAGCATTGCCGAGTTGCTGAGCGCGCGCGGGCTGGATGTAGCGTCGCTTGGTCAGAGCGACCGCGTGGACGTCATTCGCCACCTCAACGGCAACGGAGTGTTCATGCTCAAGGGCGCCGTAGCCTGCGCCGCCACCGCGCTGGGCATCTCGGAGCCCAGCGTCTACCGCTATCTGCAAAAAGTCCGCAAGGAAGGCTAACCCGCTGACTCCTTGGGGACAGAGGAAAACGAATCATTTTTGTCGCATCGCTTGACAAAAGACCCTGCAGTTCACACGCACTGCAGGGTCTTTTTGCATGTCATGTTTTGTTGTTGCCAACGCCTTAGAGAGCGGCGACGACCTCGATCTCGACCAGACCGCCGGCCGGAAGAGCGGCAACCTGGAAAGCGCTGCGCGCGGGGAACGGAGCCTCGAACTTGGAAGCGTAGATCTCGTTCACGGCAGCGAAGTCGGCGATGTCGGCCAGGTAGACCGTGGTCTTGACGACATCGGCAAAGGTGGCGCCGGCAGCGGTCAGCAGGGCCTCAACGTTAGCAAGGGACTGCTTAGCCTGGGCCTCGACGCCCTCGGGCATCTTGCCAGTTGCGGGGTCGATGCCCAGCTGGCCGGACAGGAACACCATGTTGCCGGCCTGGATACCGGGGGAATACGGGCCGATGGCTGCGGGTGCGTTATCGGAAGACACGACGGTCTTGCTCATGTTTTTCTCCTTACGATCAGATAGCTGTCTCTTATACACATCTGACGCTGCCGACGAATAGCCTTGTGTAGA
>UQSC01000030.1 GCA_900543615.1 uncultured Collinsella sp.
CAATGGTATACGGGTGCATCATCGACGTCTTCAATTCAGAAGATATCAGTGCGGAGTGTCCGCGAAGGTCAGCCCTCAGATCCTGCTACGACTACGTCCTCGGATTGTGTGGGCGGATGAAGGACGTAGTTGGTCGGGTATTCCGTCCCCTTCGCTGTTTCGCGGCTTTACCGCGAAAGGCGCGTTACTTTGGGGATGGATGGGGGCGTGGCTGTTGCAACGCCTTATCCCTTTGCTTTTTCGCGCCTTTGGCGCGAAACGCGCAGCACCTTGGGAAATGCATTGATGTGTGGACGGGGCTGGATTGCGGATTCAAATGGCTAGAGAGATATGGGTGCGAACGAGAAATCGTTATTGGGGTCATCCTTTTCCATAAACTCATCGAGACAAAACGTCATGTAGATTGGAACGTACAGAACCTTGCCCTCTTTGCTGAGATTCTCGTGGCTTAGTACAACGGCTTCGGGAATTTTGTACTCGCCCACACTCATCAGACGATCGAGGGCCGCGTGCGCTCGAACTTTCTTGCCCGATTTGACCTCGATTGGGACAACATGACCGTGGACGCCTTCGATCACAAAGTCAACTTCACCGACCTCACGCGTTTGGTAGTACCATGCATCCGCCCCGAGGGCAACGAGTTCCTGCGCGACCACGTTCTCATAGAGACCACCAAGGTTGGGAGTTTTCATATCAAGATAGACAGCGCGTGCGGTGCTGCCGGGGTATCGCGATGCGAGCATGCCTGTATCAGACTCGTATAGTTTGAAGGCTGTCGTTTTCTCCGTCCTCTTGAGAGGACTCCGTGGCTCCGTCACCCTGGCGACCATCAATCCAACACCTGCGTTAACAAGCCACAGGAAATCCTGCTCATATTTTTTAAGGCGAGCTCCCTCACCCAGAGACGAAACAACAAAGCGATGAGACTCCGCCTCAAGCTGAACGGGAATTTGCTCAAAAATCGACCGAACGTTAAACGCTCGAGTCGATGCATATTTTGAGATATCGCTTTTGTACTGATCGACCAGCTGAGTTTGAAGCTCACGTGTGCTCACGAGCGAATAACCCGAATCAATATAATTCTGAACGACCTCCGGCATGCCGCCGCAAACGATATAGGCTCTATAGTTCTTGAGCATCGCCTCATGAATATAGTTTTCGACAGGATGTTTCTCGACAAGGCAGCTGCGAATGCCTGCAAGCACATTCTCGCTTACGCTGTTTGCCCAACAAAACTCTTCAAAATCCATCGGGCGCATAACAATGTGCTCTACATACCCCACCGGAAAAGAAGAGATCCCCTTAAACTCAGTCCCAAGCATAGACCCCGAGAAGACATAGCTAAAGCGCCCATCCTCGACCAACGCCTTCATGAGTGTAACGATCTGCGGATACTCCTGAATCTCATCGACAAAGACAAGCGTATCGCCCTCAACAAGCGGCGCATCCGCAAGAAGGGCTACGCGGTTGATAAAGTCAACGGAGTTCTTTGCGCCAACAAGTGCATTCCTTGCTTCGACATCGAGTAGTAAATTGACCTCAAAATACGAAGCGTAGTTGCTTTTTCCAAACGCGCGAATCGCATAGCTCTTGCCAATCTGACGCGCACCAGTAACGAGTAATGCCTTATTGGAGTTATTCTTCCAGCTCAAAAGCCTATCAGTGACCTTACGGCGTAGCATTAAACCCCCAAATGACAAAAATTGACAGATAGAATCGCCTAAAATCATACAAAAATTGGCAGATAATATTGTCGTAAATATACAAAAATTGGGAGATAGCAAAGGTTCGAATAGGCCTCAAAGCCACTGAAACAGTGCTCTACTTTGCGAAGGGGCTGGGGACGCTGTTGGGTGCGTCTCCAGCCCTCTGATTCTTACTTTGGATCCCGATGGTGGGGTGTTGTCGGTGCTGCTTGCTTGGTTACCTTGTCTCGCCGGACTCCGTGCGTAGGCGGTAGCCGTGGACGAGGTCGCTAATGGCCGGCCAGGGAATCTGGCGGTCGACCCAAAATTGGAGCTGGACCAGATAGCGCTCGGTGGCGCGGGTGAGGGCTGCAAACTGTTCGTGAGTCTCTACCTGGGCGTAGAGGTCGCGGCTGTGGGCGAGGATTGCCGTGGTGTCATCCATTTTGCCGGTGACGTCGAAGGCGCCCGAGAACCAGTCGCACAGGCGCGCGGCGCTGTTGTTGATCGTTGCGAGGTCGGCGGTGCCGTCGTTGGCGTTTTCGTTGGCCTGGGCTCGCAGGAGGGAGAGGGCGTCGGCCGCGTTCATGCAGTAGCCGACGGTGAAGTTCCAGACGGCGAATTCGCGGCCTGTGTCAAGCTTGCGGCGGCGCATGTAGTCGATATCGCGCGGTTCCTCGAGCATCATTTGGTCGGCGAGGGCCTCAAGTGCAGTGGTGTACTCGGCAAGGTCGAGTGCGAGCAGGGTGTTGATATCCATCATCTTTAGGCCTCCGCTTCGATCTCGACGATTTCGTTTTTGATGCACATGCCCTGGTTGTCCCAGACATTGCGGCAGGCGGCGGCAAAGCGCTCGCGGTCGGCTTCGCAGATGCGGGCGAACATGTTGCAGGTGCCAAAGGGCTCGCACACGTCAAAGAAGATGCAGATTGACGACCATCCGCCATACCAGCTCACGGCGCCCGCCGGCTCGTGAAAAACGGGGTTCTCGATGTGCTCATAATTGGCAATGGGGCCCGATACGGGATAGGTTACCTCGGCATCGCAGATCTTGGCCGAAAAGATACGTGACTCGACCGGACAGGACGATTCGAACAGCTTGCATGTCTCGGGAGCCTTGTCCCAGAGCATATCGGCGAGAAACGTCTCGCCATTCAGCGTGATCTTGAGCATTTTTGTCATAGTAAGGACCTCCTCAATCCGTCGCTCAAGGGGTTCGCTGGCGGATAAGGAGAAGACAGCGGCGGGGTCGCCGAACCCAAACTTCACGACAGATCTCTGTCGCCCCAGCCCGCGCTGTTCTTCGCTAAAGTACCATGCCGCAATTGCGCGCGCAATATCAGTTTTTGATTTTCTGGAAGCGGCAATCGACGAGACGGCTCGCCGGCTGCCGGCCGACGCGCGGCAAAGGCACTCGTCTATTCCTTAAGTTGGATGAAAAACGCCATGTTATTGCAGGGCTGCATACTCGTCCAATAAGTGCATAGAATCTCGTATAGTGCGAGTAAGATTTTGCGCTGTCTGTTTTATGTTTAGCAAAGATATAGTTTGCATAATCTGGTCTAATCCCTGCTCTATTAAAATAAAGTTGCACGTAAATGACGTAGATATGCTTGAGCTGGGTTTCTTTACGCTGAGCGGGTAAAAGCGACCGTTCACCGTTCAACTATTTTCAAAATGAATAAAATGAGCGATAAAGAGAATATAAACCTTAATAAACTCGCGTATCGCACGGGCGCGGGTTATTAATGGGTTGTAGGCCTTTTACAGAAAGGATTCCAGCAATGTCTAAGCCTCTTGGCAAGCCCGATCGTATCGTCGTCGCCCTTGGCGGCAACGCCCTCGGCAACAACCCCGTTGAGCAGATCGAGGCCGTGAGCAACACCGCTCACGCTCTCCTCGGCCTGATCGAGCAGGGCAACGAGATCATCATCACCCACGGCAACGGTCCGCAGGTCGGCATGATCCAGAACGCCTTCGCCGCTGCCCACGACGCCATCGGCACCCCCGAGATGCCGCTGCCCGAGTGCGGCGCCATGTCCCAGGGCTACATTGGCTATCACCTGCAGCAGGGCATTGGCCGCGAGATGCACAAGCGCTATAAGCGTTGGCACGCCGCCACCGTCGTCACCCAGATCGAGTGCGACCCGGACGACCCCGCGTTCAAGAACCCGACCAAGCCGATCGGCCCCTTCTACACCGAGGAGCAGGCCAAGGAGTTCATGGCCGAGGATCCCTCCAAGGTCTTCGTCGAGGATTCCGGTCGCGGCTGGCGTCGCGTCGTCGCTTCCCCCGATCCCAAGAAGATCGTCGAGGCCGACTCCATCCTCAACCTGCTCGACAACGAGTTCATCGTCATCGCCTGCGGTGGCGGCGGCATCCCCGTCGTCCGCGACTACGAGAACAAGGGCTGCTACAAGGGCGTTCCCGCCGTCATCGACAAGGACCTGGGCGGCGAGCTGCTGGCCGAGGACTGCGACGCCGACGTTCTGTTCCTGCTGACCGCCGTTGAGCATGTCGCCATCAACTTTGGCAAGCCCAACCAGGAGGAGCTCGAGGACCTCACCGCCGACGAGGCCGAGCGCCTGGCCGACGAGGGTCAGTTCGGCAAGGGTTCCATGGAGCCCAAGGTCCGCGCTGCCATCAAGTTCGCCCGTTCCCGCAAGGGCCGCACCTGCATCATCGGCGCCCTGGACAAGGCCGCCGAGACCATGGCCGGCCTCTCCGGCACCCGCATCCACGAGTAGCCTCTACTCCATTGCCTCTCTCGTGGGCGCCAGGCAAGGCGCCCACAAACTAGCCTCTCTTCATGAGCCCCGCAGTCCGCTCCGACTGCGGGGCTTTTGTTTCAACCCGGCACTTGGGGACGTTCCTTTCCTGCCGGCAGCTTGGGACAGTCCCTAAAGGCTGTCCCCAACGACCACTCATTTAAGTCTGTCCCCAATGACTAGTAGTAGGCCCACATGGCTTCGACTTCGTTAAGGACCTCTACGACGCCCCAGCGGCGGGCGCTGCGGATGGCCGAGTTGGGGTCGTAGACGCCAATCTGGTCGGCGTCGTCAATACCGTAAAGCACAATGTAGTGGCCCACGTTGGTAAAGGTGCCCGGCCGAACGGCGGCGATGACGGGCGCTCCCGAACGCAGCGCCTGAGTCATCGAGTCGCGATCGTTATGGAGCTCCGTTCCGTTAAGTCCCAACTGCCACGCGCCGCTCGTCATAAACGACCATTCGGTTGCACCGGTGGGGGCGTAATTGCCCACCTCGGAAAGCGCGCACATATCGACGGGGGTCATATCGGTGCGTCCCGTCTTAAAGATATAGACCATGGTGAGGCACGTAGGCCCGCAGGCATTTTGGCGGATGGTGCCGCCGGCGTAAGGCAGCTCCGACCACGCGGGGTCGATTTGATAGATATGGGGCATCGTGCCGGCTTGCCATTGCGAGCGCGGGGTCGAAAAGGCGAAAGAATAACCGGGCGCGACGGGGGCCTTGAGCAGCTTGTCCTCGGCGGTGGGTTCGAGACCGGCCGAGCCGTGGGACATACAGGAGCTCATAAGCACAAAGACCAGACAGGTGAGGATAGAGCACAGTGCGAGGCGAAGTCGACGAGCCGGCAGGGCGGGAGCATTCACGTGCGGTGTCGAGCGGTAAGGCTTGCCGTCGCGTCCGCCTTGGGGATGCGAAAAGAAGCGGTTGATATGGATGCCGGGCTGACGTGCGCCGTTGCGGCGCAGTTGCGGAACCTCAGCCTGACGCTGTCGAGTGCGCGCGCCCAAGCGGCTATCTTGCTGCGCGCTTGTGCCCGTGCTCGGACGGCCACTCTGCCGTGTTCTGCTTGCCTGCTGCCGAGACGAAGGCCTGGGTTGCTCTTGGAGGCGTTGCGGATTGCTGCTCGTGGCACTTCTGGGCGTAGGCGTGGTACGGCCAGCAAGGCGAACGCTTTGTCGCCGTTGATCACCGTCGTTGTATCCGTATGCCATTCGTACCGCCTTGTCTCATGTATAACCTGTCCATCCTACAAAAAAGATGTGCAACAAATGGGTCTGCGCGTCAAAAGCTCGGTAAACGGTACGAAAGGCGCAAAACACACGGCCTCAAAAACATCTCTATATGCGTCCGATGAGCGTACGCCCGTCGGACGGGCGGCAACAATGAGCGGCAAACCGTGCCGTTCGTCCCAAAAACGACGCCGCTCATATGCGAGTTCGGCCTTCGGTCGAGCCATGGGCGGCCGTGCTGCGCCAAGGCCGTATCTTAAAGCCACGAAATAAAAGAGCGCGGCAAAACAGACCGCGCAAGGGGTGACGTCAAGGGGCGTCAAAAAGGAAAGGAGGGGAACAATGGCGGACAAGAACGCAGAAGTTGCAGTCGAGGATAACGGCGGCATGAAGAAAACGCTTTCGCTCTGGAACTTCTTCACCATCGGTTTCGGTGCCATCATCGGTACCGGTTGGGTTCTGCAGGTCGGCGACTGGATGGTCGTGGGCGGCGGTCCCGTTCCCGCTATGATCGCATTCCTCTTGGGTGCAATCTTCCTCGTGCCCGTCGGAGCTGTTTTCGGTGAGCTCACGGCTGCTATCCCCATCTCGGGCGGCATCGTCGAGTATGTCGATCGTAGCTTTGGCCGTACGCTGAGCTACATCACCGGTTGGCTTTTGGCCCTGGGCAACGGCATCCTGTGCCCGTGGGAGGCCATCGCCATTTCGACCCTCGTGTCCGAGATGTTCGGCAGCCTGCCCGGTCTTGAGTGGCTGCGCGCCGTTAAGCTCTACACCATCCTGGGCGCCGACGTTTACCTGTTCCCGACGCTGATCGCGCTCGGCTTTGCAGCCTACGTCATCTTCCTCAACTTCCGCGGTGCCAGCTCGGCCGCCAAGCTCCAGGCCTTCCTGACCAAGGCTCTGCTCTGCGGCATGCTGCTCGCCATGGGCGTCTCGCTGTTCACCGGCTCGCCGGACAACGCCATGCCCGTGTTCTCCCAGGTCACCGGCGCTGGCGGCGGTAAGGCCGCTACCGAGGGCGCCAGCCTGTTCGCCGGCATCGTGTCGGTCCTGGTTCTGACCCCGTTCTTCTACGCCGGTTTCGACACCATTCCTCAGCAGGCTGAGGAAGCAGCCGAGGGCCTCAACTGGAACAAGTTCGGCAAGATCATCTCCCTGGCTCTGCTGGCCGCCGGCGGCTTCTACATGGTCTGCATCTACTCGTTCGGCACCATTCTCGACTGGCATGAGTTTGTTAAGAGCCCGGTTCCCGCGCTTGCCTGCCTCAAGGGCATCAACATGCTTCTGTACCTGGCCATGCTCGTCATCGCCACGCTTGGACCCATGGGCCCGATGAACTCCTTCTACGGCGCCACGAGCCGCATCATGCTCGCCATGGGCCGCAAGGGCCAGCTGCCCGAGAAGTTCGCCGAGGTCGACCCCAAGTCCGGCGCTCCCAAGCTCGCCTGCGTCGTTCTGGGCGTCATCACCGTCATCGGTCCGTTCCTGGGCAAGAACATGCTCATTCCTTTGACCAACGTGTCGGCTCTCGCCTTCATCTTCTCCTGCGGTATGGTCGCCCTCGCCTGCCTGCGCATGCGCTTCACCGAGCCCGACCTGCCTCGTCCCTACGAGGTGCCCGGCGGCAAGTTTGGCATCGGCCTCGCTATCGCTGCCTGCGCCATCATCATCGGCCTGCTCGTGATTCCGTTCTCTCCCGCCTCCCTCAACATGGTGGAGTGGAGCATCGTGATCGGCTGGTTGGCTATTGGCCTAGCCCTCATGGCTTTCACCAATTCCCGCAAAAAGTAACGCCTAGCCGGGGCGGATTGGGTGCGCGGAATCCTCTCTCCCGCGCACCGAACCCGGCACCACTTGGGTAGCTTTGTGAGGCCTTAACCCAACACGGCCTCGCCCACATATATGGATCCATAAGGAGGAACCATGTCCACTAAGTATGCAATCGTTGGCGGCAAGCTCATCGACGGTACCGGTGCTGAGCCGATCGAGAACTCCCTCGTTCTCGTCGACGACAACGGCAAGATCGAGTACGCCGGCGCCATGCAGGACCTTCCCGAGGGCGTTGAGGTCATCGACGCCGCCGGCAAGACCGTCCTTCCCGGCCTGATCGACACTCACCTGCACTTCTCGGGCAACCTGACCGACGATGACACCGATTGGGTCATGCAGCCGCTCCTCGAGAAGCAGGCCGTCGCCGTCAAGCAGGCCTACGACTGCCTCACCCACGGCCTCACCACCGTCTGCGAGATTGGCCGCTTTGGTATCCAGATCCGTGACTGCATCGACAAGGGCGTCTTTAAGGGCCCGCGCGTTCTGGCCACCGGCCTGGGCTTCTGCCGCGTTGCCGGCCACGGTGACTCCCACCACTGCACCCAGGAGCTCAACAAGGAATCCCATCCCTGGGGCGACCAGGTCGACGGTCCTTGGGATCTGCGCAAGGCCGTCCGTCGTCGCCTGCGCGAGAACCCCGATGCCATCAAGATCTGGGCTACCGGTGGCGGCATCTGGCGCTGGGACTCCGGTCGCGACCAGCACTATTGCTCCGAGGAGATCCAGGCCGTGGTCGAAGAGGCAAAGATGGTCGGCATCCCCGTGTGGAGCCACTGCTACAACAACCACGCCGCTGCCTACGATTCCGTTCGCTTTGGCTGCGAGCAACTGATTCACGGTTTCGATATCGATGAGCGCACCATGGACCTCATGGCCGAGCAGGGCACCTTCTTCACCCCGACGATCGCCTTCCTGCCCACCTGGTACGCCACCTATCCGCCCGTCTACGTCCCCGAGCTGCACGACAAGTACGAGGGCACCCTGGTCGAGAAGGAGCTGCAGCGCAACTACGACTGCCTGCGCGAGGCCAAGAAGCGCGGCGTCGTCATGACGATCGGCTCCGACTCCTTCTCCTTCGTCACCCCGTACGGCACCTGCTCCATCGAGGAGATGTACGAGTTCGTCGACAAGATCGGCTTCACCCCGGTCGAGACCATCACCTGCGCCACCCTCAACGGTGCCAAGATGTGCCACATCGAGGACGAGACCGGTTCTATCGAGGCCGGCAAGTGCGCCGACCTGCTGGTCGTCAACGGTGACGTCGCTGCCGATATCCACGTGCTCAACACCGACAACATGGACGTCATCATGAAGGACGGCTGGATCGTCGAGGCTGGCACCTTTGGCGAGGCCAACAAATACAGCGCCTAAGATACCGTTTGTCGATGGCTGGATGTAAAACACAGTTTTTGATTGCATAATGCAATGGAGAGGGTCGCTTGCGGCCCTCTTTATTGCTATGGGTGCTACGGACAAAAGGGGATGACGGTGGATTTAAACAGGCTGATTCTGGGCAAGAGCTACAACTCTACCAAGGTCTTTCGCACGGCACAGCACGTGGTCCAGGCCATCCTGCTCGGTGTTGTCGTTCCGGCGCTTATCCTGCTGCTTATCTGGGATTTAACCGATAATCCCAATCCCGTTCCGGGCGTTGTCGTTATTGCCGGCCTGGTCATGCTGTGCTTCTTTTTCTCGTATGTCTTTGTGGTCCCCGACGACCTCACATCGAGCGCAACCGACCGTACGCTCGCCATCGCATCAAAAATATTCGCCTACACGTCGCGCGGCCTTACGCCCGAAGCGGCCCTGGGTGCCTCTAAAATCATCCTGTCCGAGACCATCGCCTCTGCCATCTGCTTTACCGATGGCAAACAGGTGTTGGCAAGCTGGGGCGAGGACTCGGCAAAGTGCCCCGCCGGCACCCCGGTCGTGCTCAAGACCACGCTCAGTGTGATTGAGACGGGCGAGCAGAGCGTGTTTTCGCGTGACACCTCCAATGAGACGGGCGGCTATTTTCCCCGCCTGCGCGCCGGCATCGTCGCGCCGCTTACCGTGCGCGGGCATTGCGTGGGCACACTCGAGCTGTATTACCCTCGCCTGAGCAGCATCGATATGCGCCAGACGGCGTTGGCCTCGGGTTTTGCCGACCTAATTTCCACGCAGCTCGCCAGCTTTGAGCTCGAGCGCCAGGACGAGCTCACAGCCCGCGTTGAGCTTCGCGCCCTGCAGTCGCAGGTCGACCCGCATTTTCTATTCAATACCATTAGCACGATCGTGTCGCTCGTTCGAACCGAGCCCGACAAGGCGCGATCGCTGCTGATCGACTTTTCCAACTACTATCGTCAGACGCTTTCTGATTCCGATACGCTCACCACGCTCGAGCACGAGGTGGAACAGGGCACTCGTTATATCAATCTTATGCAGGCCCGGTATGGCGACGGCCGTTTGCGCGTTTCGGTCGACATCGACTTTGAGGTGCGCGACAGCCTGGTACCGCCGTTTATCTTGCAGCCGCTGCTCGAAAACTGCATCAAGCATGCGCAGCGCGAGACCGAGCCGCTTTCTATTCATGTTAGGGCTTTCGAGACCGATGACGGTTTGGAGATCATCGTCGAGGACGACGGCATCGGTATGAGCGAAGAAGTCTGCGCGCATCTGTTTGAGCAACATCGCCTAGAGGAGCCCGAGAGCATTACCGCCGACGGCTCCATCAAGCGAGGTTGCGGCCTGGCGCTCTTCAACGTGCTTCAGCGCATCCATTTCTTTTACGGAGAAGATTCTGGCATGCGCGTGAAGTCCCAGGAGGGCGTGGGAACGCAGGTCATCGTTGAGTTGAACGGCGAGCCACATGAGCCGGCGCCGTTGACGGTGTAGCACGCGGTTGGATTGAGAGAAAAAGAGGGGAAGCGCATATGTCCGAAGGCTGGAACATACTGGTGGTTGATGACGAGCCCCCAATTAGGGCTGAGCTACGCTATCTGTTGGAAAAGGATACGCGTGTGGGTCAGATTGCCGAGGCGGGCAATGTCACCGAAGCCGTGGAGCTGATTCTGTCGAACAAGCCCGACGTGCTGTTTTTAGACATCACGATGCCCGGGCGCTCGGGAATTGAGCTTGCCGAGACCCTGCAAAACTTAAAGAGGCCGCCGGTCGTGGTGTTTGTGACGGCATTTGCCGAGTATGCGGCCGATGCCTATAACCTCGATGCTGTCGATTACATCGTCAAGCCGGTCGAGGATGCCCGCCTGTCAAAGGCGCTCGACAAGATCGAGACTGCCCTGGGCGCTCGCCGTGTCGTCCATGCTCCGCGCCAGCCTTTGCGCCTGACGGTGGATCGCGGGGGCAAAAAGGTGTTCATTCCCGTGGCGGATGTCTGCTACTTTGAGGCGCGCGCCGATTTTTGCAACGCCGTCTGCGCCGAGGGGACGTATCTGATCAATGAGTCGATTTCCTCGCTCGAGCGTCGCCTGGCCTCCGAGGGCTTTATCCGCGTCCATCGCAGCTATCTGGTTAATTTGGAAGACGTACATAATGTCGAGATCGGCTCCACGGGCCTGATGGAGCTCAGGCTCGATCGCGTAACCTCGACGGTGCCCGTGTCCCGCCGTCGCGCTGCCGAGGTCAAATCGCACTTGGGGCTTGCGTAAGGGTCGGTGCGCCATCGTTTGCCGTTGCAGGTTTGGCATGACTGTGCGGTGGGCATAATGGATTGCATCGAATGAAATCGAAAGGATTATTATGCCCGCGCTCATTACGCATCATCTGTTTGGCGAGGAAAGCATCGACCGTCTTCCGCAGGGCGTTATTACGTCCGACGAGGAGCGCATCGCCTTTATCCTGGGAAACCAAGGTCCCGACCCGTTTTTCTTCCACATGCTCACGCCGCGCATTTCCGACTGTATGTCGCTTGCTCAGGTCATGCATCGCTCGCGCATGTCGCGCCAGTTCTCGTGCCTGCGCGACGGCGTGTCGCACCTGCAGCCGCGCGATGCCAATCTGGGTCGTGCCTTTGCGCTGGGCCTGCTGTCGCACTATGTGCTCGATCGCAATGCCCACCCCTTTGTCTACGAGCAGCAGTTTGGCATTGTCGAGTCCGATCCCGAGCTCGAGGCTTCGGGCAGTCAAGTTCATGCCGTGCTCGAAAGCGACCTGGACGTGCTGATGCTGCAGCTCAAGCGCGATGGGGCAACGGTCGAGGATTATCCGCCGGCGGGCGAGATCGTCACTACCGACCGCATCAATCGCGTTGCCGGCGTGCTGATGAGCTATGTTGCCGGACGCGTGTACGGCATCGATATCCCGGTGGGGGAGTACGGCGGCGCCGTCTCGGACATGCAGATGCTCTACCGCACTATCGAGCCGGCCGGTTCGGCCAAGACGCGCGCGATTGCCCTGCTCGAGGGCTTGGTGCACGATTATTCGCTGCTCGACGGCCTTGCGCACCGCGTGACGACCGAGTTGCCCGAGCGTACCGGCAACCTGGGCCACTTGGCATGGAAGAACCCCTTTACCGATGAAGTCTCGACCGAGAGTTTCCCCGAGGTCTTTGACCGCGCGCTGCTCGATTACGAGTGCACGGTCGCCCGATTCATCGAGACCGGCGATATGGAGGCCGTGACCAACCACGTCAATTACAGCGGTCGCGTGCTCGGCGCCGACGAAGAGTTCGACCGCGAGGAGTAGGGCTCGTGCGTGCCCCTTTGCCGAATCCTTACCGGCGCCTCTGGACAATTGGGGTACGATGAACTAACTGCATATCGGGCGAAATACGAAGGGGCCCTGTCCATGAAATACACCAAGCTCGAGCGTAACTGGGTTATGTACGATGTGGGCAACTCGGCCCTCGTGCTGCTCAATACCTCGGTGGTGCCCATCTACTTTAACGCCATCAATACCGGTGCTTCCTCGGCAGACCTGGTGGTCGCCTGGGGCAACGCGCAGACGATTGCCTCGCTGGTCATTGCCATGCTCATGCCCATTCTGGGCGCGCTTGCCGATTACGCCGGCAACAAGATCAAGTTCTTCTTGGGCTTCTTCCTCACGGGCCTGGTTCTTTGCCTGGCGCAGGCTATCCCCATGTCCGCCATGGCATTTTTGACTGTGTACGTGCTGTGCACCATCGGCCTTAACTCTTCTATGACGTTCTACGACGCCATGCTGCCCGACATTACCACCGACGAGCGCATGGACGCCGTGTCCAGCTCGGGCTATGCCTGGGGCTACATCGGTTCTACCGTGCCGTTCATCATCTGCCTGGCGCTTATCATGGGTGGCCCCGCTCTTGGCGTCCCCACCATGCTGGCAACGCGTCTGTCGTTTGTCATCACTGGCGCCTGGTGGCTTATCTTTACCTTGCCGCTCATTCGCACCTATAAGCAAAAGTACGGTCGCGAACGCGGTCCCCAGGACACCATCGGCCACATCGTGGGCGGCGTGTTCTCCGAGGTCGGACACACCATGCGCGAGATCGCCCACAACAAGCCCGTGCTGGTCTACATGATCGCGTTCTTCTTCTACATCGATGGCGTCCATACAGTCATCTCCATGGCAACCAGCTACGGCTCGGCTTTGGGCATCGATTCGACCCAGCTGGTGCTGGCACTGCTCGTTACGCAGTTCGTTGCTTTCCCGTCCGCCATTATCTATGGCAAGCTCGCCGGTCGCGTGGGCACGCTCAACATGATCATGGTGGCCGTCGCCGCCTACATGGGCATCGTGCTCTTTGCCGCGTTTTTCTTAAAGACTGCCTTTGAGTTCTGGGTGCTCGCCATTTTGGTCGGCTTGTTCCAGGGTGGCGTTCAGGCGCTCAGCCGCAGCTATTTTGGCCGCATCATCCCCAAGGAAAAGTCCAACGAGTACTACGGCTTCTTTGATATCTTTGGCCGCTACGCAAGCGTGATGGGCACCTTCCTGGTGTCGGTCGTCACCTCGCTGACCGGCAACCCGTCGCTGGGTGTCCTTTCCATCGGCGTGCTGCTGGTGCTTGGCTTTGCGCTGCTGGTCCGTCTGTCCCGCACGGCTCAGGCGGCGGCGTAAGGCAACCGGGCTCAGTACGGCAATTGTGCCTATCTGCAGCACTCTTTTGGAAGTAGCCGCATAAATCATTCTGACTTCCGAACAATGTTTAGCCCAAGTGGGTATGATGGAACCAGCTAGGTCGCGGGGCGTCGCCTGTGTTTGGCGGCGCCCCGTTTTTGTGTTGCAAGGAGGGTAAAGGTATGAACGCCACGGTTGTGATCCCATCATATTGGGCGGGCGATGATACCCAAGCAAACGCTCCCGGCACCTACGATCACTCGACGTCGCTCAATGCCGCCAACCCGGAACTCGATCGCTGCCTGACTTCGCTCGAACAGGTGCACGACATTCCGCGCATCATTCTCTTGGTGGTCTGTCCGGTTTCTGCCACGGCCGACGTATCCCGCCGCGTGCACGAAATCGTCAATGCGCATCCCACGCTTAAGGTCACCATCGTTACCAATACTCAGGCTTCGCGTGTTGCCGACCGCGTGGCGCAGATTGCGCCCAAAGGCTCGGGCGAGTGCGTGAGCCTGCGCGGCTACGGCGCCATCCGCAACATGGGTCTTGCCTGCGCGGCGGTGTTGGGGCACGACGCGGTTGTGTTTTTGGATGACGACGAGACTGTTATCGATGCCGACTTTATGAAGCGTGCGACCTATGCGCTGGGCCAACAGACGCGTCAGGGCCTGCCGATTTTAGTCAAGAGCGGATACTTTTACGATCGCGACGGGTCGCCGCTGGCTCCCACGGACAAAGCGGGCATTTGCCATCGCTGGTGGACCAAGCGTATCGAGTTCAATCGCTGGATGAAAAAGGCGCTCTCGGGCACCCGCATCTCGCGCTCCAATTACGTGTGCGGCGGCCTGATGGCCCTCCACGCCCGCGCCTTTACGCGCGTGGCCTTCGACCCGTTTATCACCCGCGGCGAGGATTTGGACTACCTGTTTAACATGCGCATGTTTGGCTACGACGTGTGGTTCGACAACGAGTGGACCGTGCGCCACCTGCCGCCCGAGTCCGAGAAGCGCTCGCCGCGTTTTATGCAGGACGTGTACCGTTGGTACTACGAGCGGGCCAAGCTGACGTTCGCTGCGCACCAAAAGGAACTCATTCCGGTTACGGCCGCATCACTCATGCCCTATCCGGGTCCGTGGATTTCGCGCGAGCTCGACGACCGCGTGCGCAAGACCGCCATGGTTCGCAGCATGTTTACCCGCGAGCACGAGGGGTATCTGCGCATCTGGCGTCATGGTATTGACGAGGCCAAGACCTATGCCCGCCAAAACGCCGCAAGCTACCTGCGTTTTCAGAGTTTCTGGCCCAAGATCATGGACGAACTTTGGCGCGACGCACAACTGATTAGCATCCTGGAGGGGGCTGAATGATCGACCGCCGCGCCCAGCGCGATAATTCAATTTCAATCTTTCGCATCATCGCCGTTGTCTGCGCCGTTTGCGTGTTGGCGTACTTTATCTTTGCCCTGGCGACTGGCATTGAGCCGATTGCCACGGTGGTCGCCTGTGCGCTGCTGTGCATCTTCCTGTGCATCTTTATCTATTTGACGCTCAATCCCGATTCGGTACGCTCCCAGTATACCGAGGAGACGCTTTCGGTTGCCTCGGCCATGCTCGAGGACATTAAGGGCGGTCTGACGCAGGAATCGGCGCTTTTGGTGTGCCGGCGTATCCTGCCCGAGACACGTGCCATGACCGTTGCCATCACCGATGAGGGCAACGTGCTGGCCTGCGCGGGCGAGTTCGAGGAAAAGCTGCTGCCCGATTCGCCCATCCACACGCTTGCAACGCGCTACGTCATTGAGCACGGCATCGTGCAGTCGTTCAACCGCGTGGTGGACGTGGTGGGTTCGGATGGCTCGCACAACCAGGTTCCCGCCGGTATCATCGCGCCCATCAAGGTGGGCGACCGCACCGTCGGTACGCTCAAGTTCTACTACAAGACCCCGCGCGCCGTCGACCGTACCCAGTATGCACTCGCCTCGGGCTTTGCCGAGATCCTGTCCACGCAGCTCGCCATCCACGAGCTCGAGGTGCAAAAGGAGCTCACGGCCCGTGCCGAGGTTCGTGCCCTGCAAGCGCAGATCAATCCGCACTTTCTGTTTAACACGCTCAACACCATCGCGTCGTTTACACGCACCGATCCGCTGCGTGCCCGCGAGCTGCTGCGCGAGTTCTCCTCGTTCTATCGCGCCACGCTCGACAACTCGGGGTCGCTTATCCCGGTCTCGCGTGAGGTTGCCCAGACCAAGCGCTACCTGACGTTTGAGAAGGCGCGTTTTGGCGAAGACCGCGTACTGGCGACCTTCGATGTCTCCGAGGATGTCGAGGACACGTTGGTCCCGGCCTTTGTAATCCAGCCCATCGTCGAGAACGCCGTGCGGCATGGCATGGGCGATGGCGATGCCCTGCGGATCGATGTGACCGTCCATCAAGACGGCGACGACGCAATCCTGATTGCTGTGGCCGACAATGGCGTGGGCATGGACGAGGGCACCGCCGCCAGGCTGTTTGATGAGCGCTCCGCCCGCCCCGATGCCAGTTCCCCGCAAGGCGGCGGCGCCGGCGTGGCCATGCACAATATTTCTGAGCGCATCCATCGCTTTTATGGACCGCACTCTTATACGCGCGTCGAATCGGCGCCGGGCAAGGGCACCAAAGTGCTCCTGCATCTTGATTTGTCAGAGAGCATCTTTGATATTCAAGAGTAAAATAAAAGGCTATGGGCTCAACGCCAAGCGGCGGATGCCCAGCGTAGTTTGTTGACGAAAGGTTTAATCCCTATGCTGCGTGCGATGATTGTGGATGACGAGGCCCCGGCCCGTTCGGAACTTCGCTTCTTGCTCGAGCAGACGGGCAAGATCGGCACGATCACTGAGGCGTCGAGCGTCCGCTCCGCCATTGAGATGTTGATGGAAAGCCGCGTCGATGTCGTATTTCTCGATATCTCGATGCCCGGCGCTTCTGGTCTGCAGCTTGCCGAGGCACTGCATAAGCTTAAGAATCCGCCGGCGATTGTGTTTGTGACCGCGTATAGTGATCATGCCGTCGAGGCGTTCGACGTAGATGCCGTCGATTACCTCATGAAGCCGGTCGAGGAGGCACGCCTGGATCGCGCGATCGAGAAGGTCATGCAGCACGCCAAGCCCGTCACGGACAGCAAAGCCACCATCGAGCGCATTCCGGTGGAAAAGGGCGGCCGTAAGGTCCTCATCCCCGTGGATGACATTCGCTTCATCATGGCCAAGGACGATTACTCCTGTATCTATACCGTCGATGATCGTTTTCTATCGACGACTTCGCTGGCGCAGTTCGAGGCCAAGCTTTGCGACTTTGGCTTCTTTCGCGTTCATCGCCGCTATATCGTCAACTTGGCGTGCGTCACGGATGTCGAGACGGTGCCCTCGGGCGCTATCCAACTGGGCATTACGGGCGTCGACGAACGGGTGCCGGTCTCGCGCCGCCGCGTCGTGCCGCTCAAGAAGGCCTTGAGCCTCTAGTACACTGGCCCCGCAGCCCTGTAGACCAATTGTCTGCGGAGCCGTGGGGCTTTTTGTATATACGTCGAATCGGTTTTGCAGAAGGGATCCCATGAACAGTGCAAGCGCCAAGCGCATCGACATCATCTCGGACACCCACGGCTATCTTTCGCCCGCGCTTCTGGACGAGCTCAAGGGCGCAGATCTGATCATTCACGCCGGAGACCTAACGTCCGAGATGGATTACGAGCATCTATGCACCATCGCCCCCGTGCGAGCGGTCCTAGGAAACAACGACTACTACCGCGATTACGGCCCGGATGTAGACCGTCTGGCCCTCTTCACCTACGAAGGCCTCAAATTTGCCGTAGCCCACTACCGCGAGGACCTTCCGGTGGGATCCGTAGACGTAGCCATCAACGGCCACACCCACGTAACCAAAGAAGCCCAAGTAGGCCACTGCCTGGTCCTCAACCCCGGCAGTGCCAGCTACCCCAGAGGCAGCCGAGGCCCCACCATGGCCAGAATGCTCGTCAAGGACGGCAAGATCCTGAGCACCAAATTTATTGACCTGGAGTAACCGCAACAAAAACGGGGGATGCAGATCGCATCTCCCGTTTTTCTTTCAGCAAAAGGCAGAGCTTCAACAAGAACCATCAGACCAACCCCGCCGAGGAGCACGCGGGCTAGCCGCGCAGCGGCGCACGCCCGCAAAACTGGTTGAATAATGTGACGGCAGGGAGGGTCTCCGGGGCTGAGGGCGGGGGTTAAGTTTGTCGCGAGTTCCGCACGCAAAGGAAAGCACTTAATGTGCTTTCCGT
>UQSC01000031.1 GCA_900543615.1 uncultured Collinsella sp.
CGAGATCAGCCTCGGTCTCGTGGGCTCGGAGATGTGTATAAGAGACAGCTTTTGACCGGCGGCGTCGCCATCGAACATATATACAATGCGCTTGGCAAAGCGGGTGAGCGTCTTAACGTGATGTTCCGTCAGCGCTGTGCCCAGCGTGGCGACGACGTTTTTGATCCCCGCCTCCCAGCAGGCGATGCAGTCGGTATAGCCCTCCACCACGATGGCGGTATCCTGCGCGACGATAAACTCCTTGGCCCAGTTAAAGCCATAGAGGTTTCGTTTTTTATGAAACACACTCGTCTCGGCCGTGTTGAGGTACTTTGGCTGACCATCGCCCATGATGCGCCCGCCAAAGGCGATATTGTGACCCTGCTCATCAAAGATGGGAAACATCACACGGTCGTAAAAACGGTCGGCAAGCTGTCCGCGCCCGCGGCTCACGGCCACGTTGGCGTCGATCATCTCCTGCGGGGTAAAGCCCGCTTGAGACAGATGCGAAACCAGCGCGTTGCGACCCGGCGCAAAGCCCAGGCAGTAGCGGCGACAGACATCTCCGCCCATGCCGCGGCTGGCAAAGTACTCGCGCGGACGGCTGTCCTTACCGCGCATAAGCATGGTGTGGTAGAACTGAGCCGTCTCGGCGCACAGGTCATAGATGCGGGCACGCTTGGTGCCGCGATCGCGCTGCGCACCGGTATCGTGCAGCTCAATGCCCGCACGATCAGCCAAATAGCGGATCGACTCGGGAAAACTCAGGTTCTCGCGCTTCATGATATAGGTAAAGACGTCGCCGCCCTCACCGCAACCAAAGCAGTGCCACACCTGCGTAGCAGGGATAATGTGAAACGAGGGGGTCTTTTCTCCATGAAAGGGGCAGCATCCCCAAAACTCATGGCCGCGGGGCTTGAGCTCAACCGTTTCCTGCACGATGGCAACCAGGTCCGACGCCGCGCGTACCTGATCTTTTTCCTCATCGCTAATCACGGATACTCACCCCCTGCTCACCCAAGTTATGAAGAATATCGTCGATATTACCCTCGACGGTCGCGATCAACTCGTCCAGGGAATCGAACACGCGAGACGGACGCAGCCAGCGCATAAACGCCAGCGACACCGAGGCGCCATACAGGTCGCCCGCATAGCCGATCAAGTTGGCCTCGAGATGCGCCGAGGCGGCATCATCGGCATAGGTCGGCGGCAGGCCGACATTAACGGCAGCGGGCCATACGGTATCGTCGACCAGCACCAGACCCTCATAGACGCCATCGGCAGGCACTTGGATGCCGTCGGGCACCTGGATGTTTGCCGTGGGAAAGCCCATGTCGGAGCCCTCGTGACGGCCAGCCGCCACAACGCCGCGCAGCATATAGGGACGGCCGAGAAGCTCGGCAGCCAGCTCCACATGACCCTGACCCAGCTCATGGCGGACGCGCGTGGCGCAGACGGTCTGCCCGTTAACGCAGAGCAGGTCGTGACCGTAAACGTCAACCCCACGCTCAGTGCCCCAGGCGCGCATCTCGGCAACGCCCGAAGCGCCGCCGCGGCCGAGCCTAAAGTCGCTGCCGACACGAATGGGGCGAATGTCGACAACGCGCGACAAAAGCGCCAGAAACCCGACATGGTCGAGTGCCGCCACGGCAGACGTAAAGGGAACGGCCACCACCGCATCGACCCCGGTTTGGGCCAGGGCATGCAGGCGGTCAGCCGTCGTCATCAATTTTTGAGCGGGCGAAGGACTCACCACGACGTCCGGGTCAGGATCGAAAGTAATCACGACCGCTTTGCTGCCGTGATCATGCGCATCGCGAATAACCGCATCGATCAGCTCTTGGTGCCCACGATGTACGCCATCAAACACGCCAATGGCGATTGAAGCGGCACCCAAGAACTCGCACCCATCAAATGCATCGGCAGAAACGATAGGGGCCTCATCCAACTCACCCGCGAAAAAGATACGCGCGAGCTCGTGAGGCGCCAGCATCATCGAACACCGCCGATCGCCTGCGGAAAGACGTGCTCCATCACAAAGCGGCCGCCCTCGATACGAGCAAGCGCCTTCAATCCCCCATCGAGCACGAGCGCGAACGGCGCCTTCGCCATATCGAAATCCGCAAGCGCGCGTTCAACGGGAAGGCGGCGACCACAAAGCAGGTCGTCTGCAAGATTACCCGGCAAATCGACACGCGTGGCACCAAGGGCGGCGATGGGATCCAGAGCGAAGCCGACAGCGGACTCGGCAGAGAGTTCCTCAACCGCATGACAGGCGCCAATGGAAACCACGCCGGAGGCCGTACGGCGCAGCGCGGAAATATGCGCAGCACTATCGCAGGCGCGACCCAGATCGCGAGCAAGCGCACGAATGTAGGTGCCTTTGCTTACCGAAAAGGCCACGGTCCAGACGCACGTTTCGCCCTCGCCGCTCACGGCGATCAGGTCGGCGGCATAGACCTCGACGGGGCGCGGAGGCAAGTCTACCGCATTGCCCTCGCGAGCACTCTTATAGGCACGAACGCCATTGACCGAGATGGCCGAAAAAGCTGGCGGCACCTGCAACTGCGGGCCAAGCATAGCGGCCAGCTGCTCACGAGCGTAAGCGAGATCGTGCAGCTCGGGGGCAACGGGTACCGTGCGGACGGCCTCGCCCTCCGCGTCATCGGTATTGGTCTCGACGCCAAACGAAATGTCGGCGACATAGCTTTTGGTATCGAGGGTTAGCATGCCCAGCAGACGGGTCGCCTGGCCGACGCCCACCACCATGACACCCGAGGCCATGGGGTCGAGCGTACCGGCATGGCCGACGCGTCGCTCATGGAGGGCGCGTCGGCACTGCGATACCACGTCGTGGGACGTACAGCCCACCGGCTTATCGACGGCGAGCAGCATATTCAATTGAGAAGGCGTACGACGAGCCATGTACCATCCAAAATGTTAGAGCTCGACGGTCACCGAAGCGGGATCCTCCCCCACCAGCTCGGCCAGCATGGGAAGTGCCACGGCGAGCGTCTCGCGAATCGTTCCGTTGTTGGAAAAGCCGGCGGCGGCATGATGCCCGCCACCGCCAAAGTTGGCAGCGATCTCGGACACATCGAGGTCACCCTTGGAGCGCAGGTTACCGCGCACCTTGGTATCGCCCTCGATGCCCTTTAGGAACAGGCAGACCTCAACGCCCATCACCGAACGCACCACATCGACCAGACCGTCGCACTCATCCGAAGTGACGCCGCAGGCCTCGAGGTCGCTCTGGTACGCATAACTATATGCCACACGACCGTGCGCCACGGTCTTGATACGACCCATAACGATGGACTTGAGATGCAAGAACTCTACGCGCATGCTCTGGTAGACCTCGAGCGCGACGCGCGCCGGATCGGCACCGTGCGCGACCAGGCGCGAGGCGGCATGGAACGCAGCAGCATCGGCGTTTTGGTACTGAAAACGACCGGTATCGGTCACCAGGCCGCACAGCAGGCAGGTCGCGACACCGTTGCGAGCCACAATGCCGCAATTGTCTAAAAAGCGGTCGATGATCATGGCGCAGGCCGCGGCGCCGACGCACCTCAGGCTCAGCTCGGCAAATTCCTCACGCGCCGGATGGTGATCGAAGCACACCACATGAGACGAGCGGCGGAGCACCTCAGCTGAGTTGTTCAGACGCTCGACGACCGGCACGTCCACCGAGATGAACAGGTCCGGATTGCCGGTATACGCAGATGCCGGCACCAGGCGATCGGAGCCTTCCATAAAGCGGTAGATGCGCGGAACCGGGTCATCGTCTGCCAGCAGCAAGGCAATGTCCTTGTTGGGGAAAAACTTCATAAGCGATAAGCCCAGACCCAGCACGGAGCCCAGGGCGTCACCATCGGGAGACGTATGTCCCGAAATCGCAATGGAGGACGCACCCTCGATGAGCTCGAGGATGCGTCGCTGAATATCTGCAGACTCGCACGATGCGAGGTCGGCGGAATTACTCATCTAAAGCTGCCTCCTGGGCGGCATCCGCTATGGGATAGCCGTCCTCGTCCTTTTCGATCGCAAGCGTGGCGGGAACGTTTTCCAGCGCACGCGTGATGCGCTCGGCCTCATCGGTCGAGCGATCGATGCGGAAATCGAGCTCGGGCGTGACGCGCCAATCGAGCGAGCGGGCCAACAGGCTACGGATGCGGCCCTTGGCGCTGGCGAGCGCCTCCATGACCTCGTCGTAGCGGCTCGCGTCGCACGACACGTACACGCGCGCGAACGAGCGGTCCACCGCGACCTCGACCGCGGTCAGGGTGACCAGGTCGAGACGCGGATCGGAAACCTCAAAGAGCAGGATATAACCGAGCTTCTCGCGAAGCTGCTCGCCCAGACGGCGGGTTGCCTGCGTTTGCTTCATAGCGCTACCCCCTACTCGGTACGGGCAACCTGGTCAATGCGGTAGCCCTCAATGGTGTCGCCAGGCTTGATGTCCTGGAAGTTCTCCAGGCCAATACCGCCCTCGGAGCCGCTCTTGAGGCTCTTGGCCTCGTCCTTGTAGTGGCGCATCGAGGCGATTTTACCGTTGAAGACCACGATGCCGTCGCGCACCAGGCGTACGGAATCGGTCGCGGCGATCTCGCCCTCTTCGACGCGGACACCGGCGGCGATGCCGACTTTGGGCACCTTGAAGGTGTCCAGAACGGTCGCAGTGCCCGTGGAGACCTCAACCTCGGTGGGCTTGAGCATGCCGATACGGGCAGCGTCGAGGTCCTCGAGGCACTTGTAGATGACGTCGTAGCAACGGATCTCAACGCCCTCGCGCTCGGCGGCGGAGCGGGCCTTGCCGTCGGGACGAACGCCAAAGCCGATGATGATGGCGTTGGAAGCGTCGGCCAGGACCACGTCGGTCTCGTTGATGGCACCAACGGCGGAGTGGATCGTGTTGATGCGCACCTCGGATTGATCCATCTTGTCGAGGGAGTCCTGAAGGGCCTCGATGGAGCCCTGGACGTCGGCCTTTATGATCAGGTTGAGCTCCTTGACCTCGGCGTCGGCGATGGTCTCGAAGAGGTTCTCGAGCGTCACGTGCTTCACACGGCTCTGCTCCTCGATACGGGCCTTGAGCGAACGCTCGTCGGCCAGCGCACGCGCCTCACGCTCGTCCTCGAACACGCGGAACTCATCGCCGGCGTTGGGGACGGACTGCAGGCCCAAGATCTCGACGGCGTCGGAGGGACCGGCCTCGGTGACGGCGTTGCCCTTGGGGTCGAGCATGGCACGGACGCGGCCATAGGTGAGGCCGGCGACTAGCGTGTCGCCCACGCGCAGGGTGCCGCGGGTCACGAGCACGGTGGCAACCGAGCCGCGGCCCTTGTCGAGCTTAGCCTCGAGGACGTTACCCGATGCGAACGTATCGGGGTTGGCCTTGAGCTCGAGCACGTCGGCCTGGAGCAGCACGGTCTCGAGCAGGTCGTCGATACCGGTCTTCTGCTTGGCCGAGATGTTGACGAACATGTTCTGTCCGCCCCACTCCTCGGGGATGACGCCGTACTCGGTGAGCTCCTGGCGCACGCGGTCGGGGTTGGCGCCCGGCTTATCGATCTTGTTGACGGCGACGACGATGGGAACGCCGGCGGCCTTGGCGTGGTTGATCGACTCGATGGTCTGGGGCATGACGCCGTCGTCGGCAGCTACGATCAGGATGACGATATCGGTCACCTTGGCGCCGCGGGCACGCATGGCCGTAAAGGTGGCGTGACCGGGGGTATCGATGAAGGTGATCTTGCGGTCGTTGATCATGACCTGCGAAGCGCCGATGGCCTGGGTAATGCCGCCCGCCTCGCCGGCAGCGACGCCGGTGTGACGGATGGCGTCGAGCAGGCTCGTCTTGCCGTGGTCGACGTGACCCATGACGGTGACGACCGGGGCACGCGGTTTAAGATCGGCGGGGTCGTCGTAGAACGAGAAGGTGTTCTCCTCCTCGGGGGTGATGATCTTGATCTGGCGACCCAGGTCGTCGGCAACGAGCTCGACGAGGTCATCGGACATGGACTGCGTCATGGTAAGCGGCGTGCCCAGCAGGAACAGGCGCTTGATGATGTCGTTGGCCGGAACGTCGAGCGCCTCGGCGAGCTCCTGGACGGTAACGCCCTGGGAGACCTTGATGGCGTCGAGGTCCTCGGGGTTCACGCCCTGGGCCAGCGCCTCCTCAATCTTGCGCTCTTCCTGAGCCTTTGCGGCCTCGCGCTCGCGCTTCTCCTTGCGCTTTTTGCGGCGACCAGTGGACTCGCGAGAGGCCTCCTCGACGGCGGCACGAGCCTCCTCGAGCACCTTCTCGCGGCTGTACTCCTCGGCCTCGCGAGCCATGCGGCTGTAGTGGTCCTCTTCGTTGTTGTGGCCGCCCTTGCGCTTCTTGCCCTTGCCCTGCTTGTCGGGGTTGGGGAAGTCCATGCCAGCAGCGACGTTGTTGCTGGCGTTGGTGCGATGGCTGTGCGGACGGCTCTCGGAGACGTTGCGCTCGGAGTTGCTGTCGGAGGCGTTGCGATCGTTACGACGGCCACCGCGACGGTCGTTGTTGCCGCCACGACGGTTGCCGCGCTCGGCGGCGCGCTCGGCCTTGGCCTTCTCCTCGGCGTCCTTCTTCTCCTTGAGCACGGTCTCCTGTGCGGCAATCTGGTCGAGCAGCGAACGGAAGCGCGAACCGGAGTCGGAAGCGGGAACGGCGCGGCGCTGGGCCTCGCGGGCAGCCTCCTCCTTCTCGCGGGCAAGGCGCTCCTGCTCAGCCTTCTTCTTAGCCTCGGCCTCGGCGCGGGCGGCCTCCTCGGCAGCCTGGGCGGCGGCGAACTGGCGGCGCTCCTCCTCGCGTGCCTTCTCGGCGGCGATGCGCTCGCGCTCTGCCTCGGCAGCGCGTGCTGCCTCCTCGGCGGCAGCGGCCTGCTCCTCGGCCTGTTTAGCGGCCTCGACTTCCTGGGCGCGGGCCTCGATCACCGAGGCGAGCTGCTTGCGGACCATAGCGACGTAGGCGTCCTCCAGGGCGGAGGAAGCGGACTTAGCGGGAATCTTCATTTCGGCGAGATGACCCATCAGTTCCTTGGAGGTCATGCCGAACTCTTTGGCCAGGGTGGACACACGGACTTTTGCCATATGACTTCACCTACCCTTTCTGGCACCTTGGGTGCCTAGAGACTGAACGAGCGTGGGGTATGCGCTGGGACCTGCCCGGCGCGACCGCGCGCTAGATCAGGTCCTCCGCATCATCGAAGGCGTCGGTGTCATGGACACCGCAGAAACGGGAGCCGGGACGGGCCTGGTTGCGGCACTGGATGCCGTCCTCGGACACGAACTCGCAGCGACGGACGTCCTCGTCCTCCTCGTCACCGATCAGGTCGGCGGCGGGCTCCTCGTGAACGGGAACGTTCTTGAGGATGTCGGCGGCAAGGGTCTCGGACTTAATATCGATGTGCCAGCCGGTCAGGCGCGCGGCGAGGCGGGCGTTCTGGCCCTCCTTGCCGATGGCGAGCGAAAGCTGGTCATCGGGCACGATGACGCCGGCATAGGCCTTCTCCTCGTCGATAAGGACGCGGGTGACCTTGGCAGGCGACAGGGCGTTGGCAACGTAGACGGCCGGATCGGCATCCCACAGGATGACGTCGACGCGCTCACCACGGAGCTCGCCCACGACGGCGCGAACACGGCTGCCCTTGGGGCCGACGCAGGCGCCCACGGGATCCAGGCGATCGTCGAGCGAATGGACGGCGACCTTGGAGCGCTGGCCGGGCTCGCGGGCAATCGACTTAATCTGGACGGTGCCCTCATAGATCTCGGGCACCTCCTGCTCAAACAGACGACGCATGAGCTCGGGGTGGGTACGAGAGATGACAATCGGCGGACGGCTGTGCTCGCCACGAACCGGCTGAAGGTTGGAGTTGGGGTCGCGAACGTCGATGATCACGGCCTTGATGTGCTGGTTGTGCAGGTAGCGCTCGCCCATCGGACGCTCGTTGCGCTCGTTCTCGTAACGGCGCTGGTCGAAGTGCGGCAGCTCGGCCTCGACGCCCTCGCGAATCTTGACGATCGTGAAGTCGGGCGTGGACTGCAGCACGGTACCGCTGATGAGGTCACCGATGCGGCCGGAGAACTCCTCGTAGATCTGCTCGCGGGCAGAGTTGCGCACGATGGCGTTGATCTCGGCCTTAGCGTGCTGGGCAGCGATGCGGCTCGTGTTCTTGGGAGTGACGTCGATCTCCTCGAACTCGGTGAAGTTGCCCTCCTCGTCCATGGAATCGTCGATCGGCTCCAGACGGTAGACGTAGATCTTACCGGTGGTGCGGTCGATAGTCACCTTAGCGCCCCACTCAAGATGCAGGATCTCGGCATAGCTCTTGGCGAGCGACTGCTCCAGGCGGTCGATCAGGTAGAGCTGGTCGATGTGCTTCTCCTGGCAAAGCTCCATCAGGGCGGACATCATGTCGGATGCTGCCATCTTACTTTCCTTCCTTCGCGGGCTTGAAGTCATAGGTGGGCTTCAACTTGCACTTCTTAACATCAGAGAAATCGAGGGTAACGGACTCGCCGTCCTCGAGCTCGAGGGTCACGTTCGTCTCGGTGGCGGCGGCAATCTTGCCGGCGTACTTGCGACGGCCCTCGGTGGCGGTGGAGGTGAGCTCGCAGTTCTCGCCCACAAAGCGGGCAAAGTCACGCGGGCGGCGCAACGGGCGCGCCATACCCGGGCTCGACACCTCGAGCGTATAGCTCGAAGAGATGGGGTCGAGCTCCTCAATCACATCGCCGACCCATTTGGTGTTGGCCGTGACGTCATTGAGCGACAGGCTCTGACCCTCGGCACCCTCGATACGCACACGCACGCAGGGGGCCTTGGTGGCACCCACGAGCTCAACGTCGACGATGTCGATATCGTGCTGGGGAGCAACGGCCTCGAGCGCGTCGATGATCGCCTGCTCGGTCTTGGTCTTGACCATTGCGGCACCTCCATCCATACAAAAAAGAAGCGGGGCCGAAACCCCACTTCTTTCAATTACAACTTCATTTGCAAGCAAACTATACCAATACCTGCACAAACGTGCAACCACAACACAAACCCGCAGGTCAGCGTGAGCACAGGTTCTCCACAAGAAATGGATAATTGGGTGTTGTCGCAAGTATCCATAACCAAAGCGAGGGGCGACTCCCTGCGGAATCGTCCCTCGCTTTTTCATGTCAGCTATGCGCGCGGCGCTTACTTGACCACCAGGTTAACCAGCTTGCCGGGCACGCAGATGGCCTTGACGACCGTCTTGCCCTCAAGCCACTTGGCAACGGCTTCCTCAGCGGCAGCCTGCATCTCCTCGTTGGAGGCGTCGCGGGCGACGTCAATGCGGCCACGGACCTTGCCGAGCACCTGTACGACGATCTGCACCGTGTCCTCGATGGACTCGGCCAGGTCGAACTCGGGCCAGGCGGCGGTGTAGGCATTGCCCTCACAGCCGAGCGCCTCGTGCCACAGCTCGTCGGCCCAGAACGGGCAGATGGGAGCAAGGACGCTCACGATATCCTTGGCCACACCGTAGCACAGCGCCTTGTCACGGGAATCGCCCTCGGTGGCGTTGAGGTAGGCACTCGCGGCGTTGACGAGCTCCATGACGGCAGAGATCGCAGTGTTGAACTGACCGCGGTCAAAGTCCTCGGTGCACTTGGCAATGGTGCGATGACGCTCGCGATAGAGCTTCATCGCGACCTCGTCGAGCGCGGACTTGTCAAAGGCCACGTTGGCGTCGCCGGACTGGACGAGCTGCCAGACGATACGCCAGGCGCGCTTAATGAAGCGGTTAGCGCCCTCGACGGCCTTGGGATCCCAGTCGAAGTCCTTCTCGGGCGGGGCGATAAACAGGATCGCCAGACGCATGGTGTCGGCGCCGTAGGGCTCGATGACCGAGCTCGGGGGCACGACGTTGCCCTTAGACTTGGACATGGTGTCGCCATTCTCGTCCTTGACCATGCCCTGGCACAACAGGTTGGTGAAGGGCTCGTCAACACTCAGCAGACCCAGGTCGCGTAGGGCCTTGGTAAAGAAGCGGCTGTAGAGCAGGTGCAAAATGGCGTGCTCGATGCCGCCAATGTAGTTATCGACGGGCATCCAACGGTCGGCAGCCTCGCGGGAGAAGGGCAGCTCGGTGTTGTGCGGGTCGGTATAGCGCAGGTAATACCAGCTGGAGCAGGTGAAGGTGTCCATGGTATCGGTCTCGCGCTTGGCCGGGCGGCCGCAGACCGGGCAGGTGGTCTCGTAGAACTCCTTGCACTCGGCGAGGGTCTCGCCGGCACCCAGGTCCAGGTTCTCGGGCAGCGTCACCGGCAGCTGGTCCTCGGGCACGGGCACGATGCCGCAGTGCTCGCAGTGGATGGCCGGGATGGGGTTGCCCCAGTAGCGCTGACGGCTGATGAGCCAGTCGCGCAGACGGAACTCGACCTTGCGACGACCGCAGCCCATGGCCTCGAGGTCGGCCACGATGGCAGCCTCGCCCTCGGAGTGCTTGCCGCCGCGCATGCCGGTGTACTTGCCGGACTGGACAAGCGTGCCCTCGGCAGCGTGGGCGCAATCCCAGTCGACGGTCTCGGCATGGAAGGTATCGATGGTCTCGCCACTAGCCTCGACGGCAGCGCGGTCGTCATCGTCCAGGATGATCGGCACAATAGGCAGGTCATACTTGCGGGCAAACTCAAAGTCGCGCTGGTCGCCGCAGGGAACGGCCATGACGGCGCCGGTGCCGTAGTCGGCAACGACATAATCGGCAACCCACACGGGGACCTTCTCGCCGTTGACGGGGTTCACCACGTAGCGGCCGGTAAAGGCACCGTGCTTCTCGAGGGTGCCCTGGGCACGCTCGACGGCGGAGATGTGCTTGGAGTCCTCGACGATCTTGGTGACGGCCTCCTCGTACTCTGAGCCCTCGACGAGCTCATGCAGACGAGCGTACTCGGGGGCCAGGACAAAGAAGGACACGCCAAAAAGGGTATCGGCACGCGTGGTGAAGACGGTGATCTTGCCCTCATCGCCCTCGATGGGCTCGCCATCCTGGTCGCACAGGGTAAAGTCGACCTCGGCGCCCTCGGAGCGACCGATCCAGTTGGCCTGCATCTGCTTGACGCGCTCGGGCCAGCCGGGGAGCTTCTCCAGATCGTCGAGCAGCTCCTGGGAGTACTCGGTGATCTTGAAGTACCATTGCTCAAGATCGCGCTTCTCGGGCTCGGTGCCGCAGCGCCAGCACTTGCCCTCGGTGACCTGCTCGTTGGCCAGAACGGTCTTGCAGGTGGGACACCAGTTGACCGGGTTCTTCTTGCGGTAGACCAGGCCCTTTTCCCACAGCTTCTCAAAGATCCACTGACCCCAACGGTAGTAGTCGGGGCTGCAGGTCTTGACCATGCGATCCAGATCGTAGGAGAAGCCCATGCGCTTCATCGTGGTGAGCGCCTGGTCCATGTTCTTATACGTCCAGGCAGCAGCCTGCGTGTTGTGCTTGATGGCGGCGTTCTCGGCAGGCAGGCCAAAGGCGTCAAAGCCGATGGGATGCAGCACGTCAAAGCCGCGCATGCGGGCCTGACGGGCCATGGCATCGCCGATGGTGTAGTTGCGCGCGTGGCCCATGTGCAGGTCGCCCGACGGATACGGGAACATCTCGAGCACGTACTTCTTGGGCTTACTGTCGTCGGTGTCGACGGCAAAGAGGTTAGAGTCCTCCCAGGCCTTCATCCACTTGGACTCAATGGCCTGCGCGTCGTAAGCAGGAATCTCGTCCTTATGATCTGTGCAATCGCACATATCAGCTCCTTTGTTATCTCGGTTGGGGCGGGGCGCTCTTACCTTTACTCGCTGCTGCGGACAGTCC
Organism: uncultured Collinsella sp.; assembly: GCA_900543615.1. GTDB lineage: Bacteria > Actinomycetota > Coriobacteriia > Coriobacteriales > Coriobacteriaceae > Collinsella. The sequence goes on from UQSC01000031.1 coordinate 11,829, forward strand.
TGCGCAAGACGAAGAGCACATTTAGTGCTCTTCTTTGCGTGCGGAACTTGCAGCGAGCAAAGGTAAGAACGCCCCGCCACATCGTTAACTCGCATGATGATAGCAAATACGACAAGCGAGATGCCTGCGACTTGCAGGCATCTCGCTTTATCTAAATAACGTGGTTGATACTCAACCTTTATGTTCAGCTCTTATCCTATCGATAAGACACAGACTGCTGCGAATCCTTGACCACAACATCGTGGGCGCCGCCTTCGACGATGGAGGTGGAGCTTACCAGGGTCAGGCGTGCCTTTTCCTGGAGCTCGGGGATCGAGAGGGCGCCGCAGTTGCACATCGTTGACTTGACCTTGTAGAGCGTGCCGCCCACGCCGTCCTTGAGGGAACCGGCGTAGGGAACGTAGGAGTCGACGCCCTCGACGAAGCTAAGCTTCGCGGCGCCGCCCAGGTCGTAGCGCTGCCAGTTGCGAGCACGCGCAGAACCCTCGCCCCAGTACTCCTTCATGTACTGACCGTTGACGTTGACGCGCTCGGTCGGGCTCTCGTCAAAGCGGGCGAAGTAGCGGCCCAGCATCATAAAGTCGGCACCCATGGCAAGGGCGAGCGTCATGTGGTAGTCGTAGACGATGCCGCCGTCGGAGCACACGGGCACGTAGACACCGGTCTCCTCGTAGTACTCGTCGCGAGCGCGGCAGACGTCGATCAGCGCGGTGGCCTGGCCACGGCCGATGCCCTTGGTCTCACGGGTGATGCAGATGGAGCCACCGCCGATACCGACCTTGATGAAGTCGGCACCGCAGTCCGCCAAAAAGCGGAAGCCCTCGGCGTCGACGACGTTACCGGCACCGACCTTGACGTCCTCGCCATAGTTGGCGCGGATCCACTCGATGGTGCGCTTCTGCCACTCGCTGAAGCCCTCAGAAGAGTCGATGCACAGGACATCGGCGCCGGCCTCGATAAGCAGCGGCACGCGCTCGGCATAGTCGCGGGTGTTGATACCGGCGCCGACCATGTAGCGCTTGTCGTTATCGAGCAGCTCGTTGGGGTTGGTCTTGTGGCTGTCGTAGTCCTTGCGGAAGACGATGCCCATCAGGTGATCGTAGTCGTCGACGATGGGCAGGGCGTTGAGCTTGTTGTCCCAGATGACGTCGTTGGCAACCTTGAGGCTGATGTTCTTGTCGCCCACGATGAGCTGCTCACGCGGGGTCATGAACTCGGAGACCTTCGTCTGGTGGTCATCGCGGCTGGGGCGATAGTCACGGCTGGTGACGATGCCCAGGAGCTTACCCTTGGGAGTGCCGTCGTCGGTAACCGGCATGGTGGAGTGACCGGTCTTCTCCTTGAGCTCGATGACCTGCTCCATGGTCATGTCGGGGGTCAGCGTGGAATCGGACTGAACGAAGCCGGCCTTGTGATCCTTGACGGCCTTGACCATAGCGGCCTCGGACTCGGCGCTCTGGGAACCGTAAATGAAGGACAGGCCACCCTCGGTAGCGAGCGCGACACCCATGTCGACGCCCGAGACGGACTGCATGATGGCGGAAACCATGGGGATGTTCAGGGTGATTGCCGGCTTCTCACCGCGCTTGAAGCGGGTCAGCGGCGTCTTAAGAGAGACGTTGTTGGGGATGCACTGCGAGGACGAGTAGCCAGGGACCAGCAGATACTCCGAAAACGTGTGGGACTCACCGGGAAAGAACGTAGCCATGTTTCTCCTTTTTCCATGCGACCGGTCGGCTGCAGGCCTCGTAGGACCCAGCCCAACCTTGGGCGCCCAATACTGGGGAAGTATCTTAACGCACTTTGACTGCTACAATGCATGATTTAAGAAGAGCACACGAGGGTTTGACGCAGGCTTTGCGTTTGCCCAGCAAACACTTTAGCGGGGAGACGTGGAGCACATGGAGTACAAGACGACGGCAAAGTTGGTCATTCAAGCGTGCGATAAGGATCTGCCGGGCGTGTTCGGCCACGGCTGCGTCTTGCTGCTGCAAGGTATTTCCCGCGAGCACTCGCTCAACCGCGCCGCCAAGAGCATGGGCATGGCGTATTCCAAGGCATGGCGCATTGTGAACGAAGCCGAAGGCCAGCTGGGCTGCAAGCTCATCGAGCGCGACGGCGCCCGCGGATCCACCCTCACCCCCGCCGGCGAGCGAGCCATAGCGGTCTACGAGGAGCTGCAGGCCGACATCAACAACGTCATCGCCACCAAAGCCGACGCCCTCATCGCCAGCATCAAAAAGTAGCCCATTTGGGACGGGGCCTTATAGCCACACAACCCCTTCTCATAAGTTGCGGTGAAATAGGGACTGTTTATGCGGTTAAAGCCGTAAATCAATCCCTATTTCACCGCAACTTATGAAGTCGAGGATGATTTAGCTAGTTGCGGAGGGCGTTGTCTAGGGTGGCGGCCACGATCAAGGGGTCGTCGGTGCCGGCGAAGAGGCGGATGGTGCTCCCCTGCTTGCCACGTGGAGCCGAAAGGCGCGTCGTTGCGCCGCCGGCGGGTGATGTGCGGAATTCGTCCGGCAGTATGCTGAAGAATTCGCCTACGGTGCAGTCCATCAGGTCAAACTCTACTTCCGGGCCAAAACCGTGCTCCAGGATGCCGGTCGCGATGGCATGGTCGGGATGTGAGGTCAGCCCGGGATAGTGCACGTTGCGCACCATCTCGTTCGCAGCCAAGTACTCGGCCAGCGCACGGGCGCGGTCGAAGTGAGCCTGCATGCGGGCATCGAGCGAGTCCAGCCCGCGCTCCAGCACACCGGCCTCGTCGGCAGGCAAATCAAGCTTGGCCAAGCCGCAGCCCTCAAGCATGGCATGTGCGCACTCGGCGGCGGCATCCACGCGATGGCGCTTGAGCTGCGAGCGCGCGACCGAGGCGGCTACGAGCTTACGCGGAGCCTTACCGGCACACACGCGGTCGAGCGCCTCGAGCGACAGCGCAGCACCCAGCCGCAGCGGATCGCAGCCAAAGACGTCAGCCACGGTGTTGTCCACAACCAGCAGCGCGCGGGCCTCACGAGCCGCGCGGCCCAGCGCACGCAGATCGGGCACACGCAGGCCAAAGCCACCGATTGAGTTCACAAACCACCACAGGTGCGAGCCCTCAGCGTCAAACGAAACATCAAAGTCCTCGGACGCGGCGGCAAACGCTGCGGCCAACGGCTCATCCACCATAGCCACGTCGCAGCCGTCAAATCCGCTCGCAAACGCATCGGCAAAGTCGTCCGCAAAGGCCACCAGGCGGTCACCGGGACGCACAATCCCCAACAGAGACAGCGCCGCCGGCACATGCAGGGCCGCAAGCAACCGCGCCTCACGCGCGCCGGCTCTCAAAGCCCAAGCCTCTTCTAGCTGTTGCACATCCACACGGCACCGTCCCTTCATAAGCAAAAACCCACGATACGAGTGTTCCCCGCATCGTGGGTAACGGCTGCAGTATAGCGCCGATATGCGACGAATCGCCTAGATGATGAGCGTATGATAGGTCACGCTCGCACCCGGGGCGTCAACGGTCACGCCATAGGCCTCGGGATAGATGCGCGTCGAGAACACGAGTGCGCCATCGTTCACAAACACCTCGACCGACGAGACATCGCCAACAATGCGCACGTTGCGAACCTCGTCGACGGGCTCCCAACGCACGGTGCGACCGCAGGCGGCAGAAGCGCGACCCTCATCGGTAAATCGCATCTCAAAGCGCGCGGGCAGCTCGCCCTCGGCGGGCACAAACGCCAGCTTCAGCTCACCATCAACGGTCGCGGCAAACGCTCCGACGACACCGTCAACAACAACGTCAAAGCAGGTGTCGCCGGCAACCTCCAACGAACCCTCCCCCATACGCACCGAGGCATAATGGTGCTCGATCTCGCGCACCGGCTGTTGCAGCACCACGCCGCCGGCACCGGCTGTAAGCTCACGCGGAACTGTCATGCAGTGCTGCCAGCCGCACGCCACGGTGGGCGCATTGTCATAGGTCGGCTCATCGGGCATGCCCATCCAGCCAATCAGAATGTGGCGACCATCCTCGGCCGTGAACTCCTGCGGAGCATAGAAGTCAAAGCCGGCGTCCCACAGGCGGAACTCGCCCAGCTCATAAGCGTCCTTGCCACCCGTAATGTTACCCGTAACGGGCATGTAGCCCGCTGCATACACATTGCCGCGGTCCCAACGGTCGCCCTCGAGCCCCTGGGGAGAGAAAGACAGAAACCTTGCCGGCACGCCGCCATCCGCCTCAAGCTCCAGATACCCCGGGCACTCCCACATAAAGCCAAAGCGCTCGGGGGTAGACACGCGACTCTCGAGCTCCCAACTCAGCATATCGGCCGAGCCATACACCAGGATCTCGCCCACATCGCGCCCGGCACCCTCGCCGTGCATGGCGCAAAATCGACTATCGACATGCGGCCCATCCACGCGACGACGCGCGCCCAGCACCATGTGGTAACGCCCATTATCATCGCGCCACACCTTGGGATCGCGCACATGGCAGGTCAAATCCTCGGGATAATCCTCGGACGCCAGCACCACACGCTTTTGGCTGAACTCCCGACCGGCAAGGCCATCAACGCTCTCGACATAAACAGTATCGGCGCGGCGGCCGGTATTGACGTAGTCGTACGTGCCGTCTGCATCGGAGAGTTTAACGTTGCCTGTGTACAGTACGCGAATGCGGCCGTCCTCGGCAAGCGCGGAGCCCGAATAAACGCCATGGCAATCGAACGGCTCGTCGGGCAGCAGCGGGGCGCCAGCGTAGTCCCACGTCATAAAATCGCGGCTTGTGGCATGGCCCCACATCTTGACGCCACCCTCGACATCAAACGGCGCATACTGAAAATAGGCATGGAACACGCCGCCCGCTTGGCAAAGACCATTGGGGTCGTTGAGCCAGCCCGCCGGCGGCATAATATGGAAGCGCTGGCCATATGCGCCATGACCGCACTCAGAGGCGGCGGTGTCAACAGCGGCAACCAGCTTTGCAAGGTCGCGGCCAAGTGCATTAGACATATCAAAGTCCTAACGGATCGAAAGTAACAAGGCGCCAGAGATCGACACCAGATACGGGAAACGCCCGCGAGCATACAACCCGCGGGCGCCCCTCAATCAAAAGCTCTTAGGCCTGCTCGGAAGCCTTGGGCTCGTCCTTGTACAGGACAAACGAGACGGCAAAGGAAACCAGCGCGGCGACCGCAAACATGATCGCGTACTGCACGGGCTGGGCCAGGCACAGCAGGATACCGAAGATGCCGGTAACGCCGGTGCCGGAAGCAGCAAGCGAGGTGAGTGCGCAGACCAGGGCACCGCAACCGCCGCCGATGCAGCCGGCGATGAAGGGCTTAAAGAAGCGCAGGTTCACACCAAAGATGGCAGGCTCGGTAATACCCATGAAGGCGGACAGGGCCGAAGGAAGCGCCAGGCCCTTGATCTTGGCATCACGGGTCTTAAAGGCAACGGCGAGCGCGGCGCCACCCTGGGCGATGTTGGCGGCACTGGCGATGGGCAGCCAATAGGTCACACCGTACTGGGCAAGCTGACCCAGGTCGATGGCGGTGTACATCTGGTGGATACCTGTCTCTTATACACATCTCCGAGCCCACGAGACCGAGGCTGATCTCG
>UQSC01000032.1 GCA_900543615.1 uncultured Collinsella sp.
TCTACACAAGGCTATTCGTCGGCAGCGTCAGATGTGTATAAGAGACAGCGACAAGCTCGGCCGAGCCTTTGCCCGCACCGCGCGAGGCTGCGCGCAGGCTTAGCTCAATCACGCTGCCCTCGCTTGCGTAGCGTGTGGCGTTGTCCAGCAGCAACTCAACCACCTGCGCCACCGCCGTAGCATCGGCATGGGCCCGCACGCCACTCGCAATCGACGTCGACAGACGCTTGCCGCGCGAAACCGCCACCGACTCAAACGGCGCCGCCGCCTTGTCCACGGCCTCCGAAAGATCGATCGATGTCATGGTAAAGCCGGCCGAACCCTCGTCCATACGCGCCAGGAACACCAGACGCTCCGTCAGCGCCGTCAGCCGCGCGACCTGCTCGTGAATGCTCTGCGTCCACTCGCTCTCGCCGCTCTCGATTTCCTGCACCTCGTTGGCGGCGTCGATCACAGCTAGCGGCGTCTTGATCTCGTGGCTTGCATCGGTAATAAAGCGCTTTTGCTTGCTGTAGCTCTCGACCATCGGCCGAATCACCGCACCCGAGGCGCCCGCCACAATTGCCAGCACTGCCAACCAGCCAATGCAACTGATTGCCACGCTCGCGCTCAAAAACGAATGAAAGCTTGCAAGCTCGCGCGAGCAGTCCACGAACACATAGGTGGTCTCACCGTCTTGAACGTCAGTCGTATAGCGATAATTGCCAGAAAAACCCGAGACCCAACCCTTGGAATGCAACTTTGCGGCAATACTGGCAGCGCGCTTGGCACCCACCGCGGCAATGCGGGCCGTATTGACATCGGCAACCTGTCCGGCGGCAATCGTCACCGTAAAGTAGCGCGTGTCAAAGGGAGACTCCGCCGTCATGCCTTCAAAACGCCCGTCGCGAACAGCCGCCCGGTTACCAGTAGCAACCTTGCCGGCAACCGCATCCTGGCCGGAATCGGCTTTAGGCTCGTTCCCCCAATCGATACCGTCCTTGCCCGCCAGGATATAGTCCAGGCGAGCGTCGGCCATTTTACAGACATGCGAATAATTGACGATGTTGATGCCGGCAATAATGAGCGTAAGCACGGCGGTCACGGCACCCATGGCAACCAAGATGAACTTGCGGCGCAGGCGGCGGCCCAATGCGTCAGCAGCATTTGCCCGCCCCGTACTGCTCGAGGCGGCGTGAAACCGCTCCGTCATGCGCTTACACCACGCGCGTACGCTCACGCCCGCTCGTCCCCTTCGACAACCTCAAGCGAATATCCCTGATTGCGCGATGCGCGAATGGCCACGTCGGCACCAAGCGCCGTCAGCTTTTTGCGCAGGTATGAGATGTAGACCCACACCACGTTGGCCCCCTCGGGCGCATCTTCGCCCCACACCTCGAGCATCAAACGCTCGGTAGGCATACGCGTGCCGGCGTTGCGCATAAAGAGTTCCATAAGCTGAAACTCGCGATTGGCTAGGTGTTCCTCGCCCAAGGGACCCACAAGCGTGCAAGCCGCCGTATCGAGGCGCACGTTGCCCACACTGAGCGTCGTGGCGTCGAGCGCAGTCGCGGCGCGCGTCATGGCGCGAATGCGCGCGAGCAGCTCCTTGGCGGCAAACGGCTTGGTCAGATAGTCATTGGCGCCGGCGTCCAGGCCCTCAACCTTATCGGACACCTCGCTTTTGGCCGTAAGCATGATGATGGGCAGGCGTTTGCCGGCCTCACGCGTGCGCTTGAGCACCTCGATGCCGTCCATGCCGGGCATCATGATGTCCAGGATTGCGGCGTCATAGTCATTGGCAAGTAGATATTCGAGCGCCGTCAGACCGTCGAGTGCGGTATCGACCTCGTAGTCGCTATGTTGAAGAATCGCGGTAAGGGCGCGGGAGAGGCCGGGTTCGTCCTCGGCAAGCATCAGCTTCATGGTTGTTCCTTTGGCGCACGGCTATACAGGTTTCGATACCGCCGATGATAGCGCACCGCCAGCCGTCTTAGCGCAGCCTTAGCTGCTCAACCTGCGCGTTTTCAAATACGCAGGATATGGCTTAACCAAACTTAAGGCTCAGATGCCGAGCGCTTGGACGCATGCCGGCCGCGAAAGGACGGCGACTCGTTCTTTCAGGGCGTCTTGGCTATGCAAAGTGCTCGAACGTTATTCCTCGTACGCGCCCTCAAGCCGAAGCAGCCACTCCTTACGGTCGAGGCCGCCGGCGTATCCGTTGAGCGAACCGTCGGCGGCAACCACACGATGGCACGGCACAATGATCGAAATGGGATTACGCGCGACCGCGGCCCCCACGGCACGGGGAGACACAACGGGTGCTTCGTTTCCCGGTACACGATGTCGAGCCGCAACACGCTGAGCGATCTCACCATACGTAGCGACCTCGCCACGCGGAATTGAAAGCAGCTCAAACCAAACCTCGCGCTGAAACGCCGTACCAATCATATGCAACGGCGGCGTAAACCGAGGCTCCTGCCCCGCAAAATAAGCATTCAACCAAGCCCAAGAACGCTCAAGCACCGAAGTAGCCGCACCATTTGCGGGACTTACCGACGACATGCCACCAGTACCGGAAACCGCATCGGCGCCTTCAACATGTTCGGGATCTTCTTTGAGAAGCGTGGAGCCAAAGTGCTCCTGCCCCTCAAACCAAAGCCCCGTCAGACCGCGGCCATCAGCGGCAAGCAATATTTCGCCCAAAGGCGAAGCAAACGTCGTCGTGACCACCGGCGGCTCCTTTCAAAACTTCGCAAACATAATACCGCGAATTGTGCAGACAACCCGCAGATACGTCTGGGCGGGCTCGCAATTGCTTAAGCGAGGCCGCTTTCCCCAATCAAGCGAAAAAGACGCAGGGCTTCGCCGCCAGAGCGGTACCTCTATCAGCTGAGCTCTAATACTTTCCCGAGAAGTGAACGAGTAAAAACGAAGCCCCGGAGCATCCACGCCTTTAGACCGCAAAACCGCAGGATTCGCGCTGCAAAACCGCAGGAAATAGCGGTCAAAATATGCCAATGCTTCGGGGGTCAAAATAAGGTCGTTCACTTCTCGGGAAAGTATTAGACCCCGATTCGCACCAACCCCAAAGTCACCTCAGGCAGCAGGCGCGAACGCGCCGCAGCTGCCGGCCGCGCCCCACAGTCCCCCAAGGCGGCAGACGCAAAGCGCCGAGGCCGCCGCCGGGACCAGGGCCCACAACAGCCACGTGCTCCCATCAGCCCAGCGGCCCCAACCAACAACGGCCCCATCGCAGACCGCTCGCAACAGCGTCACCGCAGGCGGGGGCCGGGCTTAGTTTTCAGAACACTCCGCAGACCAGTGTGGCGCCTTGTCCGCAGCTCCGAAGGAGCAGGACAAGGCGCCACACATGGTCGAGGACGTTCTGAAAACTAAGCCCGGCCCCCGCCGGACAGGCCACACTACTCGCAGAGCAGCTTAGCGATCTGGACGGCGTTGGTTGCCGCGCCCTTACGGATTTGGTCGCCGCAGCACCAGAAGGTGATACCGCGCGCGGCCTCGGGGTTCGAGATGTCGCGACGCACGCGGCCGACCCAAATCAGGTCCTGGTCGGACGTATCCATCGGCATGGGGAAGCGGTCGTGCGCATCCTCGGCGCTCATGTCGTCAACCAGCTTCACGCCCGGAGCGGCAGCCAGCGCAACACGGGCCTCGTCAACCGTAATGTCACGCTCGAACTCGAGCGTAATGCTCTCGGAGTGCGAGCGCAGCACAGGCACGCGCACGCAGGTGCAGTTCACGCGCAGCTCGGGCAGGTGCATAATCTTGCGGCCCTCGTTTTGCAACTTCATCTCCTCGGAGGTAAAGCCCTCCTCCTTGACGCCGCCGATCTGCGGAATCAGGTTGCTCGCCAGCTGGGCGGCAAATGCGCGCGGCTCGGGAATCTCCTCGCCACGGCCCAGGGCGGCAAGCTGAGCCTCGAGCTCGGCCATGCCAGGAGCGCCGGCACCCGAAGCCGCCTGATACGTCGAAACGATCATGCGCTTTACGCCGGCAAGCTGGTGCAGCGGCCAGGTGGGAACCAGGCCGATGATGGTCGCGCAGTTGGGGTTGGCGATAAGGCCGTGATGCCACTTGATGTCGTCGGCATTGATCTCGGGCACGACCAGCGGCACCTCGGGATCCATACGGAAGGCATGGCTGTTGTCGACCACGACGGCGCCGCGCTTGACGGCCTCGGGCAGTAGCTCCTTCGCGATGTCGTCGCCGGCAGCGCCGAGTACGATGTCGCAGCCCTCAAAGGCCTCGGGGCAAGCCTCTTCAATCACAATCTGCTCGCCGCGGAACTCAACGGTCTTGCCCGCGGAGCGTGCACTCGCCAGCAGCTTGAGCTTACCGACCGGGAACTCCTGCTCGTTAAGGCACTCGAGCATCTGGGTGCCCACGGCTCCCGTCGCGCCCAAAATAGCAACCGTGTGCTGTTTCATGCTTCCCCCTTTAAAGGTTGTGGCTTTTGCCCGCACGCTGAGCAGGCCGATTATTGTTGCCAGTGTATACAAGAACGGGGCAGGCACGAAACCCGCCCCGTCGAAACGAAACCGAAACGAAACGCCCCGCCGTAGATTTTTGAGGCGAGTCCCAAAAATCTAGCGAGATAGCAGCTACTTGTGGAGCGCAGCCAGAGCGGGATCGACCGGCGCGGGAGCCTCCAAGTCGGAGACCTTCACAATGCCGTTCTCGTCGGAGAAAGCACGGTAGATGGTCTGAATCGCCAGGTCGAAGTCCTTCTCCTCGACACCGATAATGATGTTGATCTCGTCGCAGCTCTGCGAAATCATGCGCACGCTCACGCCGGCCTGGCCAAGCATACCAAACAGATGGCCCGAGATACCTGCGCGGCCACGCAGGTTACGGCCGACGGTCGCGATGAGCGCCAGGCCCTCGACAACCTCGATCTCGAGCGGCTCGACCTCCTGCTGAATGTCGCCCACGAGCGAGTACAGCGAATCGTGTACATCCTTCTCCTGCACCACGGCGCCAAAGCGGTCGACACCGGTGGGCATATGCTCGACGGAGACGTCATAACGCTCGAACACCGAAAGCGCACGGCGCATAAAGCCAACACGGGGCTTGGTGCGGTCGCGGGCGACGTTGATGGCGACAAAACCGCGCTTGCCAGTCACGCCGGTAATGATGGGCTCTGCCTCGCCCTCATCAGCCGTCTCGCTAATGATGGTGCCGGGGTCCTGCGGCGCATTGGTGTTCTTGATGACCAGCGGAATGCCGGCCTCGCGCACGGGGAACACGGCCTCCTCGTGCAGGACGCTTGCGCCCATGTACGAAAGCTCGCGCAGCTCCTCGTAGGTAACGCGCGCAATGGGCTGAGCCTCGGGAACAATACGCGGATCGGCAGAATAGAAGCCCGAGACGTCGGTCCAGTTCTCGTACAGATCGGCGCCCAGGCACTTGGCCAGAATCGAGCCGGAAATATCGCCGCCGCCACGGTCGAGCAGCTTGATCTGGCCCTCACGCGTCGCGCCGTAGAAACCGGGCATAACAAAGCCGCCCTGCTGGCCGTACTCCTGCACCAGCTCGGAGGTGCGGTTCATGCTGAGCGTACCGTCGTGATGAAACGCCACAACCGTCGCGGCATCCAGGAACGGCAGGCCCAGGTACTCGGCCATCAGGCGAGCGGTGAAATACTCGCCGCGGCTCACAAGCTCCTCGGTGGAGTAGCCGCCCGAGCGGGCGCGCTCGGCAAAGGCTGCGAACTCCTCGCGGATGGGATAGGTGAGCTCCAGCTCGTCAGCGATATCAAAATAGCGCTGGCCAATGTCCTCGAGCAGCTCCTCACACGACACGTGATATTTAACGTGCGCGTTAACCAAGTAGAGCAGGTCGGTCACCTTGGTGTCGCCCTTAAAGCGGCGACCGCAGGCGGAAACCACCACAAAACGGCGAGCCGGGTCGGCATCGACGATGGCCTTGATCTTCTTGAAGTGTTCGGCGTCGGCGACCGACGAGCCGCCAAACTTGGCAATCTTAATCATGGGCTTGAGGTTACCTTTCTAAAAGCCTCTGCAAACCTGTTTTGCGCGCTCTGATACCATGGTTTCACCGATTGGGACCAAGGCATCCGAGGAGCAGTGTTATATGGGAACTTATCATAGTACACGAGGACGCACTTTATCGTGCTCAAGTAAGGTGGCAATCCGTACCGGCATCGCTCCCGACGGGGGTTTGTTTGTCTCGGACGAGCTCGGCACCCAGCAGGTCGATATCAGCTCGCTTGCAGATAAATCGTACTTTGAAATCGCTCAAGATGTGTTGGGAATGTTACTGAATGATTACACGGCCGAAGAAATTTCGGCGTGTGTCGACGAGGCATACCGCGGCACGTTCGCGAGTGAAGAGGTTACGCCGCTCGTCAAACTCGACGCCGCGCCGGGCGCTGACGCCCCCCAGACCTATGTGATGGAGCTCTTTGGCGGTCCCACGAGTGCCTTCAAGGACGTCGCCCTGCAGATGCTCCCCCGCCTCATGGCCCGCACTTCCGCCAAGGACGGCGGCGCCGAGCGCATAATGATCGTCACCGCCACGTCGGGCGACACCGGCAAGGCCGCGCTCGCCGGTTTTGCCGACGCTCCGGGCACGGGCATCACCGTCTTTTATCCCGAGGGCAAGGTCAGCCGCGTCCAGAACCTGCAGATGTCCACGCAGGAGGGCGACAACGTCGCCGTCTGCGGTATCCGCGGCAACTTTGACGACGCCCAGAGCGCCGTCAAGCGCATCTTTGCCGATAAGGAGCTTGCCGAGCGTCTGGAGGCCGCCGGCACGGTGCTTTCGAGCGCCAACTCCATCAACGTCGGCCGCCTGGTACCGCAGGTCGTCTACTACTTTGCCGCCTATGCGCAGCTGCTGCGCGCCGGCGCCATCGAGGCCGACGACGCCGTGGAGTTCTGCGTACCGACCGGCAATTTTGGCGATATCCTGGCCGGCTACTACGCCAAGCGCATGGGTCTGCCCGTCGCCAAGCTCGTCGTGGCGAGCGACAAGAACAACGTGCTTGCCGACTTCCTGACCACCGGCGTTTACGACCGTAACCGCCCGTTCTTCACGACCATCTCGCCGTCGATGGACATCCTTATTAGCTCCAATCTGGAGCGCATGCTGTACTTCCTGTCCGATGGCGACTGCGAGCTTGTTGCCGGCCTTATGGAGCAGCTGGCACAGACTGGTCGCTACGAGGTTCCCGCCGACCTGCTGGCAAAGATTCAGAGCGTCTTTGGCTGCGGTTGGGCCAGCGAGGACGAGGTCCGCGCTGCCATCAAGAGTTGCTGGGATGCGAACGGCTACGTGATCGACCCGCACACCGCCTGCGGCTATCACGTCTTTGAGCAGGTCGTTCCCGCCGAGGGTGCCAAGGCCCGCGTGCTGCTTTCGACCGCCAGCCCCTACAAGTTCCCGCGCGCCTGCTGCGACGCCCTGGGCCTCGACGTTCCCGAGGATGATTTTGAGGCTATGCGTGTGCTCGAGCAGGCCACCAACACGGTCGCCCCGACCCAGCTCGCCGAACTCGAATCCAAGCCCGTCCGCTTCGAAGACGTCTGCGACGTAGCCGACATGGCCAATTACGTAGAGCAGGCTGCAAAAAAGATGGCTACCAACTAAACCCCTTATTAAGCGCCGGCGAAAGCCGGCGCACCTTCTTTTTATTTAGCTTTCGGGATGATGACGAGCATGCGAGCGGGTCTGGCCGTTTAGTTCGTCGCGAGTTCCGCACGAGCCGGAAAGCACTTAATGTGCTTTCCGAGCGAGCCAGGACTGCCCGAGCAGCGAACTAAACGGCCAGACCCGCCCAGGAGGACCCACATGATCAAAATCACCGTCCCAGCAACCAGCGCCAACCTAGGCATCGGCTACGACACCCTCGGCATGGCCGTCAGCCTCTACTCGCACTTCACCTTCGAGCGCGCCGACAAGCTCACCATCACGGGCTGCCCCGAGGAGTTCCAAAACGAGAATAACCTGGTCTATGTGAGCTTTGTCGATGCTCTGGCCGCGTGGGGCGAGCCGGCTTTCCCCGTTGCCATCGACATTCAAACCGACGTGCCCGTCGCCCGCGGCCTGGGTTCCAGCTCCACCTGCGTCGTCGCCGGCATCATGGCGGCCGCCGCGCTGACAGGCCACACCGTCGACCGCGCCGAACTCGTCCGCATCGCCACCGAGGTCGAGGGCCATCCCGATAACGTCGCCCCCGCTATCCTGGGCGGCGCCGTCTGCTCCTTTACGCCGACCGATTCGCTCCCCCAGTGTCTGCGCTACGAGGTGAGCGATCGCTTGCGTTTTATTACCGTGATTCCACCTTACGAGGTGCACACGAGTGAGGCGCGCAAGGTCGTGCCACAGGAGATTCCGCTCTCCACCGCCGTGTGGCAGATGGGCCGCATCGCGGGCATGACGCGCGGCCTGGAGACCGGCGACCTTGACCTGATTGCCGCCGCCAACGACGACCGCATCCAGGAGCCCTATCGCCGCCGCCTCATCCCCGACTACAACGCAGTGCGCGACACCTGCCTTAACGGCGGCGCTAAGACCATCTGGATCAGTGGCTCCGGCTCGACTCTCATGGCCGTGACTGACGACACCATCGTGGCAAAGTTCCTACAGGTCAAGCTGCGCGAGCAGTTCCCCAAGTGCGACACGCACATTCTGACGTGCGACACCGAGGGCGCCCAGATCGAATACCTGTAGCGCCCTGCCACATTGCTCTCACCGGCCCCCTTGGGGCTTCCCCTGAAAACGTCCTCGATCATGAATTGCCCCGTCGTGCGCCTCGCGCGACGGGGCAATTCGATCTGCGGATTGTTTTCAGGGGAAGCCCCAAGGGGGCCTGCGCAGCCTCGACAGGATAATCGCATTCACTGATTTAATATTGCGTTCCTTCGGAGTAACGGACAAGAAGCCTTCACGATGTGGAAAGATTGGGGGCAAAGCCCCTGGCCTCCCCTACGTTAACTTCACTGGCGGCGGCCACAGGGACCTACGCTCTGGAAAGTCGCCGGGCTGATTTTTTAGCTTCTATTTGATAAAGGCGCACTTCCCAGCATCTCATTCGCCCTATAGCTCTGTTTTAATTTCTAATTGATGATCGATGCGTGGCGTCATCTAATTATCTTCGCTACTCAAAACAGCCCCAAGTTTACGTACTAGCTTCTCAACAGTAATTCCGAGTGCATCCGCATAGACAAACTGCTCATAAACCCTAAGGCTGCGTTCCCCGGTCTCGACCTTTGAGATGAACGACTGAGGTACCCCCAGTTTCTTTGCGAGTTCAACCTGAGTGATACCTTGCTCCCGACGAATCTGGGAAAGGCATTTTCCGCATGTCCTGTTAGCATCAACGTTCATGCCGTTTACGCTATATTCCATTTTGATATATCCCAAACTGGGATATATTTATGTCACCAGCCATTCCGCTTATCAAAAATGCCCATCGCAGATTCACAGCTAGGAAGGAGCCTCGATAAACATGAATGACGAGATGAAGGAGCCCGACGAGGAAAAGGCGCTCAGCGAGTCCGACGAGCGGAAGCCAGATTTCAAAGCCGAGCAGTTTTCTGATGGTGCTAGCGACACCCCCTCCTCTGAAATTCCGCCATCAAACGAAGATGACGGCGCACGCAAAAATGAAGAAAACGACTCACTTCTAACGCGGGCCATTCATAAATTAGGCAATAAAAAACGAGCGGCAATCGCAGCTGCCGTGGCAGTTGTCATCATCTTCAGTTTGCCCATGATGTTTCCTCAGTTGTTTTGCACTCACAAGCTATGGGCCAATGCAACCTGTACAAGCCCTCGCACATGTAAAAGTTGCGGCAAAACCGAGGGGGAACCGCTTGGACACGAATGGGAAGAAGCAACGTGCACGGTTCCGAAGACCTGTCAACGCTGCGGTAAAACCGAGGGGGAACCCCTTGGGCATCAACCGGGCTCGTGGACTACCGAAGTTGACTACGTGGACGCCACCTCAAAGGAAATACGAGAATGCGAAAAATGCGGAGAGGTCGTTGACACTCGCAACGAGAAGGAAATCACATCTTTTCTTGGCGACGGAAAGTTTTCAATTTCCCCAAAAGGCTTTATTGATCGACTTAACGAGGAATTCTCCGATATCCCCAATTGCAGCAGCATGAATGCGGATTACGAACTAGACGATAGCGGCATGGGGCTCGAACTTCAGATCAAAAACGGTTCAAAGATTGCCGGTATTGGAGGCTTCTTTTCGGACTCGAGTAACCCGGTGCTACTCAGCTATCTTGGATCCGAAAACTGCTTCAAAAACATAGTCATGTACTTCGAAAACTCCGACTATGCCGCGGCAACAGCATTGGCAACTATACAAGCAATCGATCCAACACTTTCGTTTTCAGACGCCAAGGAAGTTGGTGCTGCCTGCGTAGATACGCCAACTGTCAAAAATGGAATTACGTACGCAATCGTAGCTTCGAATGGAGAGTACTGGCTAAGCGCTCGAATTGAATAATTTTCTTTGATTACTAAATTCAGACGCCTCTTACTCGCGACATATTAAAACTCAACCCCTGGCAGCATCGTCAATCGAAAATTGCCCCGCCGAGCACTTTAGCTTGGCGGGGCATTTCAATATGAAAGCGGATTTAATTATCAACAAGGCCTGCACGCTCCAACGAGACAGCCGGCTTCGCTGCTCAAATTGCCCTTGGTGAACCACAAGTTGAGCAATCAGTGGCCAGAATCCCCTTTAAGCGGCGCTGGTTTCTTTGTATTCGAAGACTGGCTCTAGGAGGTCTTCGATGTTGCAGTGGAGGGCTTTTGCTATGGCTCTTACGCTTGTTACCGAAGCTTCATTGATGTTTCGCTGGCGCTGCTCGTACATTTGAATTGAGCGGAGTGACACACCCGATTCGTATGCTAGGTCTTGTTGGGTTTTCTTAAGCTTCTTTCTTGCCAACGCAAGTTTTGTTTGCCTGGACACTTTCTTCGCCATATCACAAACAAGACTCGCCACGCGTTCCTCCGAGGCTTCGTGCCAGGGGTAGTACAGACTGCGTAGCACATCAAATGGAACGACATGCAGCAAATCTTCGAAAGACTCTCCTAATCGCCACTGCAGATATGCCAATATCCAGCCTGTCCAATATTCCGGTGTCTTTTCGAATCGGTAGGTTCGATTTGGCATCGGCCTTGATTGATAGCCCGACCTTTCAGCGATAAGCGCGAACAGCTCAACGCCCGATTTTCCCGACACTACCCATGCGTTGCCGCGTTCGAACTCGCGAGCTACGCCGCTCAGGCAAAAGAGTTCCGCAACTTCCGATCCTTCTGCTCCATAATCGTTAACGGCATAGTCAAAGCAGTCGCCGAGGTTGTTCATTGCATCCTCGAGGTAGTAGACGGGATATGTCCTACTCGGCCCACGATCTGTTAACTCTTGGATCATTTAAATCAACCCTCCCTGCCATTAAATCCCTAATGTCGATACCTTCGGAATCGAACCCATTGACCGTATCCAAATATTTGCGTCGAGCATTCTGCTCTCGCTCAAAACGCTTGGGATAATACTCAGGCCCCGAAGCCTGCTTCCAATCGCGGAACCTAATCGCCGAGAACGCACGCTCACTCATAAGCGCATATTGAATGCCCAAATCCCCCAAAAACATAATGCGCTGCAATTGCCTGAGCGAAATCATGCCGTTGACAAACTGTCTTGCAAACGAGAAATAGGAATCGTCTGCACGATAGCCTCGAATAACGTCATAGGGAGAAATATCAATCAGGCAGTTATCCAGCAGATAACGAAGTCCTTCGCGCGCTAGCGGTGTCGAAACATTGAACTCCCTATTGTTCGCCAGAATTGCAAGCCAATTGAGGATTGAAAACTCCCCAGACTCCAAATCCAAGACCGAAAGGCCATCTAAATCAAGCTCATATCGATTGGCAACGCCATCAGACTCGGTCCGGCATGCCCATTCCATCGCCATTTCCTCATGTGGCGTGCAATAAAACCCGCGCCCATAGTCATTGAATTGTCTGCATTTATTCAACGACGGACGTTCGACAACAACCTCCGACCCGTGCCAAAGCTCCATATCGACCTCCAAACAAAAATATCACCCCAGTGATAGTGTAGCAATAACTATCACTGGGGTGATATAGATAGATGCAAACTATTGCCTGCCAAGAGCCCTTATTAGAGGCAGGCCTCGGCGATGCGGCGCTTGAGCTCGTCGATGCCGGTACCGGTCTGGGAGCTTGTGATGATCACGTTCTCGGCCGGGACGTTGAGCTGCTTTTTGATAGCTGCTGCCTGGCGAGCCTGCTGGGTGCGGCTGAGCTTGTCAGCCTTGGTGAGGCAGACGATAAAGTTGAACTCGTTGCCCTGCAGGTAGTCGATCATGTCATGGTCGAGCTTGCTCGGGTCGTGGCGAATGTCCACCAGCGATACAACCAGGTTAAAGCTGCGCTCGGAGTCGAAGAAGTCGCCGATGAGCTCGGCCCAACGGTCGCGCTCGGCCTTGGAACGACGGGCGAAACCATAGCCCGGCAGGTCGACGAAGTGCACGTCGTCAGCCTCAAAGAAGTTGATGTTGCTCGTCTTGCCCGGCGTGCTCGAAACCTTGACCAGGTTTTTGCGGCCAAAAAGCTTGTTCATGATCGACGACTTGCCCACGTTGGAGCGGCCGACGAAGCTCACCTCGGGGCAGGTGGACTCGGGAATCTGCGAAACCTTGCCATAGCTGGCAACGAACTTGGCAAGCTGGTAGTTAATGGAATCGGCCATGGACACTCCTTGGTCGTAGGTTCTTACAAAACGGGCGTGCTATTGCGCGGCGGCGATACGACGAACGATGTCAAGCGTGATGCCGCTCGCGGTACGGGCGTACTCATCCAGATCGAACTCGCGCTCGCAAAACGCGTCATATGCCTCGTCACAATTATCGCTGATAGCGCGCAGCACCAGGCAATCGACACCATTCTTGGCCGCGATGTGCGCAATTGCCGCGCCCTCCATCTCGACGCAATCGGCATGCGTGGCCTCAATCGCAGCGTTACGCATGGCGTCACCCGTAACAAAGCGGTCACCCGTGGCGATAGTGCCACACAGGAACTGCTTGGGGTCCTTCTTCGCAGAAGTCTCATCCGCCGAGGCATCCACAAATCCATGCTCGGCAAGCACGGCGGCGGCAACATCAGCCAACGCCGGCGTCGAGACAAACTCCTCGAGCCCCGGCGCGGACTCGGCGATGAGTGCCGTATCGGTATCCAGATAGCGCAGGCACTTGCCTATAACCACGTCGTTAATATGCAGTTTAGGGTTTAGGCCTCCCGCGATACCCGAAAACACAACGGCCTGCGGGGCGTATTTGCTGATGAGATGCTGCGTTGCGGCAGCGGCGTTCACGGTACCCATGCCAGCGGTCGTGGCGACCACCGTCAGACCGTCAAGCTCGCCGCTCACAACGGTCAAGCCCGCCTCCTGCGCCTCATGTGCGCCACTCAGCTCTTCTTTAATCTGCGCAACCTCTTTTTCGAGTGCGCCTATGATCGCGATGGTTGCCATGCCATCCCCCAAATCCGTGCAAATTGCTTATCCACGGTATGGTACCAGCATTTTGGCTCTTTCACTTTTTACGAAGTCGCTAGGCCAACGAGGACCGCACATCATAGAGCGCCTTTGCAATCGCGGCCACGGCCTCACTCGATTGGTCGCTCCACGGCATCGACGTCATGATGCTCATGACATAGGTACGGCCATCGATGTCGATAAGGCCCGCATCGCATGTCGAATAGCAACCATCCTCGCTAATCCAGCCTGCCTTGTTGCGCACCAAGGCTTGGTCGTCCGCAATGCCATCACGGATAAATGAGCGCGATGTTGATAACAGCAGTTCAGATAACCACTGGGAGGTCTCACTGCCACAGCTCAGATACTCGCTCATCTCGCGCCACAACTTGGCCGAGGTTCGCGGGCAATAGGTGGGAAAATCACTCATCGGATCGAGTGCGGTATCGTAATCGACGCCAAGACTGACAATCCAATCCTCGTAACCGACACGGTCAAACGCCGCGCGTAACGCAATAAACGAATCGTTGTCCGAATTAACGACCGCGGCCTCGATCAGGTCGCGCACCGTCTGCCAGCCTATGTTGTAGCCACCATAGGTGCCAAGGGAATCATCGAGTGAGACCTGGCCCGTCTCGACCAGGGATTCGCAGATGTACAACGCATAGAGTGCCTTATAACTGCTTGCACCGTACACCTCGGCGTCCGCGTCATACGTCACGCCCTTGCCGCTCGTCAGATTGTAAAACACCACGCCCACATCGCCCGGCTCCTGCGCCTGACTCAGGGCATCTTGGAGCGCGGCGAGGCTCTCATCCTCCAGGGCGGGGATCTGGTCATCAACCAGTGAGAAGGTCTGCACGGTATCGCCTGAGGGAATATCGTTAAAGTCCGCCTTCGAAAGTCTCGTCTTGAGGCTCGCTGTCGACAGGGTTTGGCTTGCGGTGGCTTTAGATTCAGAGACCTTTTTGTTTTGCATCTGTACCGTTGACGCATCTGAGTGTGCCATTCGCTCCGACGCGTAGGTTTTGGCGGTAATTCCGAGGATAATAACCGCCAACGTTAGCATCCCAATGGCGGCAATCTTCGTCACGCGGATGCGAGCGTCAACAAGGCCACGCGAAGACGTGCCCTTCGTCTCATATCTGCTGCTATGCTGCGGCACATACTCGTCCCGCGATGCGTTGTTTCGCACGTGGTCTCCTGACTGCTACCGTTTATATACGAGCAGCATAATACCGAGCAGGCATTTCTTTCCAAAGATACTCAGCGGCGTTTAAGGTGTCTTTAAAGAAACCACAAGCGTATTTATCCAAATGGCATGATTCTGTTGCGCATCTCCGCCCAAAACGCAGTTGCGGTGAAATAGTTCCTGTTTGGGCGGCATAAGCCGAAAAACAAGAACTATTCCACCGCAACTTGACGGGGCTCTTTGGCAATCAACTTGGTGCCCAGGGGCACTCATTTAAGTCTGTCCCCAATGAGTAGGGGCGAAAATGGATCGCTAGCCGACGGCGTTTTTGAGTTCCGCGCGGCGCTTTTTCATGCCCATCATGACGGCGTTGCGCAGTTCGGGCATGCGCGTGGTATCCATCTGTGGAACGCCCTCGAGCTTATAGGGAATGCCCAATTGCTCGTACTTGACGACACCCATCGTGTGATACGGCAGCATTTCCAGGCCCACCACGTTATGCCACGGGGCAATCAGACGACCGAGTGCCTCGCACTCCTCAACCGTATCGGTAATGCCGGGCACCACCACGTGGCGGATAACGACCTTAATCTTGCGACGGGCAAGCTCATCACCAAACGCCAGGATGCGTGCGGGATCGCAACCGGTCAGCTTTTTATGCTCGACGGGATCGGCATGCTTAATGTCGAGCAGCACCATGTCGGTCTCGTTGAGAACGGCATCGAACTTCTCGGGATGCGTGGGATCGAACGCATAGCCGCAGCTATCCAAGCAGGTATGCACGCGACCATCGGGGTTATTGTGCATGGTGCGGAACAGGTCGGCTAAAAACGCGGGCTGCAGGAGCGGCTCGCCGCCGGACACCGTAATACCGCCGCTGCGGTAAAACTCATGATTGCTCTGGAACTCGTCCATCAGGTGCTCGACGGTCACCATGGTGCCGCCGTTAACCGACCAGGTATCGGGGTTGTGGCAATACGCACAGCGCATGGGGCAGCCCTGAACAAACACCACAAAGCGGATGCCGGGTCCATCGACCGTTCCCATCGTCTCAATCGAATGTACGCGGCCCAGGGCAAACGCAGAGTCCTCGGGACGAGCGTCCACACCCTCGAGCGTCATCTCAGCCATTCCCGCTACCTTGCCTCTCATTGGTTTTAGCTACATAAATGCCAGAATCATTCTAGCCCATACGCATGATGGCGAAACGGTTTAGCGGTCAATTGGGTTGTCCTATTTGGCCCTACGCAAGAGCGGCGGGAAGGTTATCGCAACCCGCCCGCCGCCGAGGCAATAGAAATCGATAGACGCCAGGCTTTACGCCTTGAGCGTGAGCACCGCACCGAAGGCGGTCGGGCCGCAATGGCTCGAGATGACTCCGCCGACCTGAGTCCAGGTAATATCCTTAAAGCCCAAGTCGTGCGCATAGACTTCCATGTCGTCCCGAAGCTCCTCGGAAAGGCCTACCGAATACGCCAGGCCAATGTGCGAGTAGTCAATCTCGCCCTTCGCAACCATGTGGTCGATAAAGGCGCGGGCGCACTTGAGCATAGAGCCGCGGAACTTCTTGGTTGCCACGAACTTACCGCCCGTTACCTCAATGCAGGGCTTAATCTTGAGCAGGTGGGCGCCAAGGAATGCCACGTTGGACAGACGACCTCCCGCCTTAAGGAAGGCTAGGTCGGTAGGAACAAAGCCCAGCAGCACACGGTCCATGACGGAATTCGTAAATGCAAAGATCTCGTCGACGGTGGCATCGGGGTGAGCCTCGATGTATTTGGCGGTCTCGACGACAACGAGCGACTGACCCACCGAGACAAAACGCGTGTCCATGGAGAACACGTAGTCGCGGCCCTTAGCCGCAATCTTGGAGGACTGATGCGAGCAGGTCGTGGCCTCGGAATACGCGAGATGCAAAATGGTCGCGTCAGGCTGCTCAGCGTGAATGCGGTCGTACACGTGAGCAAAATCCGCAGGCGCACAGCCACTGGTCTTGGGCATTACGCCAAACTCGTTGCAGCGCGAATAAATCTCGAGCGGATCGATCGAGCCGTCCTCGACGGTCTCGTCACCAATCGTGACATGCATAGGCACGCGCACGATACCGTAGCGCTCGCAGAGCTCCGGCGTCACATCCGACCCAGACTCAACCACGATTACGTACTTGCCCATTCTTATCACGACCCATCTCGACATTGGCTTTTCAATACATGGCACGCGCCGCCGCACTGTTGCACAACGGCCGCAAAGCGCCAAAGAGACGCCGCCCCTTGCACACAACAAAGGACAGCGTCTCCCTGGAAAACTCCGTGCTTACCTGAGATTTTACACGGTTTATTAATAGGTGTTACTTACTCCGCAAACGGTAGCTATACGCGATAAACGGTAGTTCGCTGCGGCAACTGCGACACATTCCGCCCAGCAAGTCCAATCGTGTTCCACGCACGGTTAATGCGCGAGACGGTAGAAATCCATCGACGCCGCACCCTCGGCATGCAACTCCATCGCCGGAACCGCCGGCGAATAGGTACGGCTCGTAAGTGCTGCCTCGCCG
>UQSC01000033.1 GCA_900543615.1 uncultured Collinsella sp.
ACACAAGGCTATTCGTCGGCAGCGTCAGATGTGTATAAGAGACAGGCACAAGCGCAACGACGAGCGTAATGACCGCAACGAGCGCAAGGACGAGCGTAACAACGATCGCCGCAACCGTCAGCGCGACCGCAAGCAGCGCAATAAGGAGCGCAATGCCGCTCCGACTGAGCCCACGCTTTCGCGCGAGGAGCTCGCGGCCATGAAGGTCGCCGAGCTGCGCGAGAAGGCCAAGGAGTTCGAGATCGAGACGACCGGCAAGAAGAAGGCCGAGCTCGTCGAGGAGATCTACACTACCGCCGCAAAGGCCGAGGGTTTCCGCGATATCAAGGGCATTCTGCAGATTCGCCCAGACAGCTCCGGCATCATCCACGCCCATGGCTACATGAAGTCCAACGACGACGCCTTCGTGCCCGCATACCTCATCCGTTCCGCGCGTCTGCGCACGGGCGATGTCATCGAGGGCTCGCTGCGTCCTTCGCGCGGCGGCGACAAGCGCGCCGGCCTCGCCAAGATCACGACCGTCAACGGCATGGATCCTGAGCAGATTCGCAATCGCCCCAAGTTCGGCGACCTCACCCCGGTCTATCCCAACGAGCCGCTGCGCATGGAGCATGGCAAGGATTCCATTACCGGTCGTGCCATCGACATCGTGTCGCCGATCGGCAAGGGTCAGCGTGGCCTGATTGTGTCCCCGCCTAAGGCCGGCAAGACGACGATCCTCAAGAAAATCTGCCAGTCTATCTCGATTAACAACCCCGAGGTGCACCTCATCTGCCTGCTCGTCGACGAGCGCCCCGAAGAGGTCACCGATATGCAGCGTTCCATCAAGGGCGAGGTTGTGGCGTCGACCTTCGATATGCCCGCCGACAACCACACTCGCGTGGCAGAGCTCGTCATCGAGCGCGCCAAGCGCATCGTGGAACTGGGCGGCGATGTTGTAGTTGTGCTCGACTCCATCACGCGTCTTGCCCGCGCCTACAACTTGGCGGCGCCCGCCTCAGGCCGCATCCTTTCGGGCGGCGTTGATTCGGCGGCACTGTATCCGCCCAAGCGTTTTCTGGGTGCAGCCCGCAATATCGAGAACGGTGGCTCGCTCACCATCCTGGCCTCCGCACTCATCGATACCGGTTCCAAGATGGACGAGGTCATCTTTGAGGAGTTCAAGGGTACCGGCAACATGGAGCTCAAGCTCGACCGCGACCTGGCCGATCGCCGCATTTTCCCGGCCATCGACCCTGTTGCCTCGGGTACGCGCAACGAGGACCTGCTGGTCGACGAGCAGATGCGCCCGTTTGTCTTTGGTCTGCGTCGCATCCTCGCCGGCATGAACAATACCGAGCGCGCGGCCGCATCGTTTATCAAGGGCCTCAAGGACACCAACACCAACCAGGAGTTCCTGGTGCGTTCGGCCAAAAAGCATAGCGACTACGAGCAGACGTTCTAAGTCGTCAACCGCACGCGGCGTTATTGCCGGCGCGATGAAGGGTCGGGGCTTGCGCCTCGGCCCTTTTTATATCGCCACTCGGCGCCAGTTATCGACCATAAGACTGGCAAGCAGCAGGTTTCCCGTTTCAATCCGACATCGTCGCTTGCAATCGACAGGGCGGTTTCGCATAATAGCTTTTAAGCTTCGCGACGGAAAACGCAGATGAAACGAACCATATACCGTTGCTTTGGGGCATAGCCCCGCTTCATCTTCTCTCGCGCAGCCAACTGAATGATGCGATTTGGGTGCTGGAAGATGGGGAGAGCTCATGGCTTCTTCTGATGCAACACAACGAGCAGTCCTTGCCGGACTTTCGTGCGGGATCGGCCTGGCCGCCCCCGTGGTTATGTATGCCGCGACGCTGCCGTTTTCGTCGGTGAACGAGACGGTCGTGGCGGGTGCGGTTCCCTTCGCCGTGGGCGCGGTGGCGGGCGTGGGTATCTATGCCGCCTCGCTGGGCATCTCCGAGTACCGTGCGCAGCGTGAAGAGCGTCTGTTCCAGCCCGATGCCATGGGCGGTGCTGCCAATCTCAATCAACATCAAAGTGAGTTCAAGACCGCCTCGATTCCGGCTCAGCAGCAGGATGCGACTCCTTACGCTGCGGCTTCTGCTTCTCAGGCTCAGGCGGAGCAGTCTACCTCGGCATACCTTTCCGGCCTGACTGGTGCGTTCCAGCGCCGTCATGCCGATGATGGTGTCCCTACCATCGCTCGAGCCGCAGATGCTATGGACGAGGCCGAGGCTTGGTCCATGATCGACAGTATGCTCGACGACGATTCGCCGGTGAGCTGCGACCCTGCACACTCGCGCGACGTCTATCAAGTCGCCATCGACGAGCTTACCAACGGCGGGCAGACCGGCTCCTTCAATCGTGACGACATCGCCGCCGCGGCGCGCGCCGTGTCGGGCTCCCAGGCCGCCCCTGCGGGCAGCACGGCGGCTTTCGTGGCACTCGTTGCCAACGCGGCAGCCAATAACGCCTACAACGCTACCTCGGGCGACGCGAACGCTTCTGCCGATTATTCGTACGTTGATGAAGCCATTACCGCGGACGAGGAGGCCGTTGCCGCCCGCCGTGCCGCCGAGAGCTCGCTTTGGGGCGCTCCTGCTCAGCAGCAGGCGGCTGAGGCTGCGCCGTACAACGCAAACCTCGCCAGCATGCCTATCATCTCCGGTGCCGCGGACATCGATCTCGATGACCTCGATGAGCCTGCGGCCATCACCGCATCGATTGATGCCCAAGATCGCATCGACACCGGCGACCTTCCGGACGCCTCGCTCGAGGTCGATGTCCCCATGGCCGATTACTCGGGCCACGAGGACATGTGGGCCGCCGCCACCGCGATTCTGGATGAGATTGACGAGCCCGCTCCTGTTGCAGTCCCCACTCCCGTCGCTGCCCCTCAGCCTGCTGCTCCCGCCTATGTCGGCCGTCACAGCGCTGTGTTCCCCGAGGATACCGCCCGTATCTCGCGCGAGAGCATCGAGCGGGCCGAGGCTATTGCCGCCGGCATTATGGAAAATCGTCGTCACGAGCGCGTCAATCAGATCCTCGAGGAAGAGATCGAGCGCCTGCAGTCCTCTACCGCCAAGCGTACGGGCCGTGCCTATCTGAGCGTTATCGAGGGCGGTACCGCCAGCTTCGCGCCGCTCCGCGCGGAGGCATAACTTCTGCATGGTTAAGATCAATCGAAAATGGGCGGTCGTGACCTGCCTGATGGCGCTCTTGATCTGGGGCAATTCGCTGGTTCCCGGCTCGGGGTCGGGCTCGCTGAGCCTAACGGTCATGGAAGCTATCCGCGGTTTCCTGCACGGCGTGGGACTTCCATATGAATGGGTGACCAACTTTGTTGTTCGCAAGTGCGCGCATTTTACCGAGTATATGGTGCTCGGCATCCTGGCAACGCACGCTTTTGATTTTGAGGGCCGGCACACCTTTGACGTGCTGCTGCCCACGGCGGTGTTCCTGCTGCTGATTCCCTCGATCGACGAGACGATTCAGCTCTTTGTGCCGGGACGCGCCGGCATGATCACCGATGTGATGATCGACTGCTGTGGAGCGGCAATGGGCGTTGTGCTCCGATATCTCTTACGGTCGCTGATGTACGCCAAAAAGGCCGCCTAGGACGTATTGTTTGGTCCTAGGCGGCCTTTTTTATTTGAGGGCTTATATGAGGCGTGGTGGCGTCGTTCCATTGGTCGGATTTGCTGGGCGCGCCACGCCCCGTGGGTGCGTCTGTTACTGAAGCGCCTGTGCGCCCAGGGCAAGGCAACCCATGATGCCCTGCTTGCCCTCGAGGCTGTTGTTGACAATGTAGGTATCGATGTCGTTGACCTCGGGCGTGACGATATAGCCGTTGAGCATTTCGGCACATTTCTTGCGTGCGAGCGGCACGATGGGGGTGTGGTCGGCCACGCCGCCGCCGATGATGATCTTTTGCGGCGCGTAGCACAGCGTGTAGGTCATGAGCGCCTGTGCCAGATAGCCTGCGAGCAGGTCCATGGCCTCCGGGTCATCGGCCATGTCTCCGGCGCTCTTGCCATCCCAGCGCTTTTTAACGCCGGGGCCGGCGATGAGGCCCTCGAGACAGTTGTCGTGGAAGGGGCAGGCGCTGTGCTCGCCAATGGTGTCGCGCGGGTCGCGCGTGACCAGGATGTGGCCGGCCTCGGGATGCATCATGCCGTGCACGAGCTTACCGCCCGAGAGCACGCCGGCGCCCACGCCGGTGCCGATGGTCAGGTAGACCACGTCGGTGAGGCCCTTGGCGCAACCAAACGTGACCTCGCCCAGGCAGGCGACGTTGACGTCGGTATCGTAGCCGCAGGGGATATTGAGCTCGTTTTGGATAGTGCCCAGCAGGTCAAAGTAGCGCCATGCCGTTTTGGGCGTCTCCAGGATCTTGCCGTATTGGGGCGAGGCAGGGTTGACTGCGGTGGGGCCAAAGGCGCCGATGCCCAGCGCGGCGATGCCCTTGTCGGCAAACCATGCGTTGACGGCCTCAACGGTCTCCTGCGGGGTCGTGGTCGCGATCTGCTCGCGCTCTAGGACCGTACCGTCCGCATAGCCCGTGGCGCAGACCATCTTGGTGCCACCGGCCTCGAGCGCTCCGATAAGCTGCTGCTCTGCCATAGTATTCCTCTCTCTGGGACGAGTTGCTCCGTGACTAAAGTATAGAGCTCTAAACTATTTAAGAAAGCGCTATAGAAAGAAGCCTCGCAACGCGGCGGGCGGTGCGGGGCTTCTTTGGTTGCTTTAGTTGCCGGGCCGTCCTTACCCGCGCGGCTTGATTTTATCACGTAGCGACTTGAGGTTCTCCAGCGCCGCGTTAAGCGTCTCGTCTCGCTTGGCAAAGTGGAAACGAATCAGATGGTTGACGGGCTCGCGGAAGAAGCTCGAGCCGGGCACGGCGCCCACGCCCACCTTAGACGCGAGGTCCTCGCAGAATTCGAGGTCGCTGTCATAGCCAAACTCAGAGATGTCCATCATGACGTAGTAGGCGCCCTGCGGCACGTTGTGCGTGAGGCCGATGCTGCCGAGTCCCTGACAGAACAGGTCGCGCTTGGCGGTGTAGAGGTCGAGGACCTCCTGGTAATAGCTGTCGTCGAAGTTGAGGGCGGTGACGACAGCTTCCTGCAGGGGAGCGGCGGCACCCACGGTGAGGAAGTCGTGGACCTTCTTGATGCGCTCGGTGATCTGGGCCGGGGCAATGGTGTAGCCCAGACGCCAGCCGGTGATGGAGTACGTTTTGGACAGCGAGCTGCAGCTGATGGTTCGCTCGAACATGCCGGGCAGCGTGGCCATATAGACGTGCTCGTGGGGCGCGTAGGCGATGTGCTCGTACACCTCGTCGGTGATGCAGTAGGTGTCGTACTTTTTGCAGAGGTCGGCGATAAAGGTGAGCTCCTCGCGCGTAAAGACCTTGCCGCAAGGGTTGGAAGGGTTGCACAGGACGATGGCCTTGGGGTCGTTGTCGCGGAAGGCCGCCTCGAGTGTCTCGCGGTCAAAGTCGAATGTGGGCGGGTTGAGCGGCACGTAGATAGGCTCGGCACCCGAAAGGATCGTGTCGGCGCCGTAGTTCTCGTAGAACGGCGAGAAGATGACGACCTTGTCTCCGGGGTTCGTAACCGTCATCATGGCGGCCATCATGGCCTCGGTGGAGCCGCAGGTGACTACGATATTCTCGTTGGGGTTTACCGACATGCCCATAAAATGCTCCTGCTTGGCGGCAAGCGCCTCACGCATGGCCTGGGAGCCCCAGGTGATGGAGTACTGGTGGTAAAGCGGCTTGGGGTCGGTGGCGATGGTGCTGAGGCTATCGAGCAGCTGCGCTGGGGGATCGAAGTCAGGGAAGCCCTGCGAGAGATTGACAGCGCCGTACTTATTGGAGATGCGTGTCATGCGGCGGATGACCGAATCGGTAAACGTTGCCGTGCGGTTGGAGAGTTCTTTCATGACGGTCCTTTCGAGCATTTGCAGTGGGGCAAGTTTACTCCTATGAAACCGGTGGGATTTGCTCGAAATGGTCTCGAAAGACTCTTTTCAAAATTCTTGAAAATTGGGGCTTGCATCACGTGGCGTTCCTTGCAATAATAGTCGAGCGCGAAGCGCACAGGACACGGTGGGTGTAGCTCAGTTGGCTAGAGCGACGGGTTGTGGTCCCGTAGGTCGAGGGTTCGAGTCCCTTTACCCACCCCAGTTCTTGCTTCGTGTTGATATCGGGTCGTTAGCTCAGTTGGTAGAGCAGGGGACTCTTAATCCCAAGGTCCAGGGTTCGACCCCCTGACGGCCCACCAAAGCAAGTTAAGACGGTCAACTTCGGTTGGCCGTCTTTTTTTGTTGACCTTTCATGGGGTCGAACCCGAAAGGGCGCGGAGCTGAGGAAATGCGTAAGCATTTACGGCTTATAGGACAAAATGTGTGTCTGCTTTAGGGGCATCGGCGCAGGTCGATGCCCCTTTTTCAGCCGTTTAAATTCCGTGCCCGCTTTTAACCGCTCGGACAGAATGTGTGTCCGGTTGCCTATCGTTCCCGCAGGTAGATAACCTTTTCCGGAACCGTTAAATACCCTTTCGGAAGAGGTGCCCATGAAGGCCGTTTATTGCCCCTACTGCGGCGGTCGGACCAAGCGCAACGGCAGGACCTCGTCGGGGTCCCAGCGGTGGAGGTGCACGGCCTGCGGCGCGTCGACGACGGTGAGGTACGACGACACGGCGACAAGGCTCGAGGAGTTCCTCGGGTGGCTCCTCTCGAAGGACTCGCAGGCCACGATGCCGGGCGGCGGGCGGTCCTTCAGGCGCAGGACGGCCGAGTTCTGGGAGGTCTGGCCCATGCCCGTCCCCGACGGCGAGCTGCACCGCGTGCTCCACGTCGACGGGATCTGGGTCGCGCGCGACCTCGTCGTGCTCATATGCTGCAGCGGCGAGAGGGTGGTCTCCTGGTACATGGCCAGGTCGGAGAACTCGAGGGCGTGGTCGGCCCTCATGGCGCCGATCCCGGCGCCCGACGTGGTCGTCACCGACGGCGGGAGCGGGTTCGCCAAGGCCGTGCGCGAGACCTGGCCGCGCACCAGGGTCCAGAGGTGCACCTTCCACGCCTTCTCGCAGGTCAAGCGCTACACGACGACGCGGCCGAAGCTCCAGGCGGGGCGCGAGCTCTACCTCATCGCGCGCGACCTCATGGGCATCGAGGCGCTGCGCCAGGCCGAGATCTGGGTCGAGCGCTACCTCGACTGGTGCGGGTTCTGGGCCGACTTCCTGGAGGACAGGACCGTGGTGGACGGCAGGAGGGTCTACACCCACGAGAGGCTGAGGCGGGCGCGCTCGTCGCTGTCGTCGCTGGTGTCGGCGGGGACGCTGTTCACCTACCTCGACCCCGCCCTGGCCAAGGCCGGCCCGCTGCCGTCGACCAACAACATGATCGAGGGAGGGGTGAACTCGCAGCTGAGGGCCGTCCTGCGCAACCACCGGGGGCTGACGTCGGTCAAGCGCGTGAAGGCGGTGTTCTGGTGGTGCCACGCGCACTCGGGGGACGCGAGGACGGCGCGCGAGAAGCTCGCCGCGATGCCGACCGACGCGGACATCGACTTCCTGTTCAGCGTCTACTCCGCCTCGCCGTCGCGCGAGGACGGAGGGCCGGAGTGGGGCGACAGGGCAGTGTGGGGGGACCTCCACCACAGGGACCCGTACCCGTTCTGGCTGGATTAATGGATGGAAACGGATGTTCTATCGGGACACACATTTTGTCCTATAAGCCGCATTTACCAGCGCAGCGCGCAAGGCGCCTTGGCGCCGCAGCGGCCGCCTGCGCAGCAGGCTGACCCCCTGACGGCCCACCCAAAGATCGTTAAAGCGACTGGCTTAGGCTGGTCGTTTTTTTGTTAACCTCGCATGGGGTCGAACCCGAAAGGGCGCGGCCGCTTTCACAGATTGAGTCTACCCTGGGGATCGGTGAAACCGTCAGTACCCTCCTTGAGTTTCTTCTCGTCTGCCTTCACGCGACGCTCGAGCTTTTTTGTATCCTCGGCAGGCGGTAGGTTCTCGGGAACAATTCCGCGGTCGATGAGGCTGCCACGCACGCTCGTGTTGTTCTCGACGTGTTCTTGTTTGATCTGGTCCAGACCGTACAAGTCGTGTTCCTCGGCGTTGAAGGCCGTCATCGAGTTCGTGAGGTCCTTTGCTTTGATGAGAACATCGGCTAGCTTGTCCGCCAATGCAGCACTCTTGGACACACCAAGCTGCCGCTTCATGTCCGCCGTGCTTCTGCCGCCGAATAACGCCTCATCGCCCTTCGACTTGATGATCGCGAATCCTTTGGAGTCCACGCCTCGTTTGAACGCAATGCCCGAGAGCTGTTTCTCTGAATCGGATAGCGAGTGGCACGCCTGCAAGCGCTGAATCTCTGCGAAGCGCTGCTCTATGAGCTCCTGACGGCGTGTCTGCACGGCGAAGTACGCCTGTGCGAGTGCGATTTCGGGCTTGTTTGGGTCTCCGTTTTGGGCGATTAAATAGCATGCGTAGCGCGTCAGCTTGTAGTCTTTTACGGCTCGTTTGGCGATGCCGGCATCTACCATTTTGCTGGCCTCAGCAAAATGGGCGGCAACAGGCATTTTATTGGTGTCACACGATGCCATGGATCTCTTAACTGCAGTCTCAAAATTACGCCATTGGGTGTATCCGAGGGGTTCCATTAAATCGCGTGCGAGCCAATACTCAACGCCGTCTTCTACATGGGCGTAGCTGTCAAGTTCGACACGCCATTTCTCGATATCCCTGCTGTCCATACCTCTTCCTTTCTGTTCGTTTGTCTACGTGGACTATGTCGACTCCGTATTCAGAATGAGTATATTTGCCCGCGCGGACACGAATGGGCCCTGTGTCGCTTTGAGTTCACGGGACCCATTAATATCGAGAAGTTGTGTTCTGCTCTGGAGGGGTGCTCGGCTTAGTCCGCTCGATAGTGCGAACCCAGGCTTTCGGTCCGCTTGCGCATGGCTTTGACCATTTCCTGTGCTAGTTGAATCTGCGATTGCAGGCGGGCGAGGGCAGCGATTTCGCTGTCGTTGGCATGTGGCTTATTTAGAGCCGTGGCTTCGTCTTGCAGGCTTTCAAGCTGTTGCAGGGCCTCGGATAGGCCTGTTTCGGTCCTGTTGATCATGCAAAAGGTGCTCATCGTGTGCCTAAGGCTGTGTGTCAGGCGTTCGGCATCTGTTGCGGCAATGCCGTACTGGGGGAGGGTGATATCCGCCTTCAGGGCCGCCTCAGGCTCTTTCTGCGCTGCAAGGGCTGCCGATGCGCCCGCGATACGTCCGAATACGATGCCGTTGGCGCTTGACAAGCCACCAATGCGGTCGGCGCCGTGCATGCCGCCTGTCGCCTCGCCGCAAGCGTAGAGGCCCTCAACGCCCGTGTGCGCGGTCTTATCGATCTTGATGCCGCCGTTAGCGGCGTGGGCATACATCGCAACGCGCATCTCGTCGGTCGGCGCGATGCCGTGCTCGTCTTGCAGCCAGGTGGCAAAGGTCTGCACAAACTCTGGGACATCCTCGCGGGGGAAGTCGTAGTGGAGCGCCAGGCCTTCGGCACCTGCCTGATCGATGACGAGGTCGATGGCGCGGGAGGCCAAGCGCGAGGTGAAAGGACCATATCCAGAGCGCTGCTCGAGCAGGTCGTCCAGCTTGTCGTCGGCAATATCTACCGGCTGGTCTACGTGCACGTAGCGCCAGGTTTTCTCATTGAAGACCAAGTTACGCCTGGGCTCGATGAAGCCGGGCATCATCTGCATGAACTCTATATTAGTAAGTGTTGCGCCGTGCGCCAGCGCGATGGCCTGCGAGGAACTGAGCACATCAGCCGACGTAAGGCTGCGCTCGAACAGGCCGCCTGTGCCACCGGCTGCGATGACCGTGGCCTTGGCAGCAAAGGGCACGATTCGATTTTCGGTAAGGTCGTAGAGTACGGTTCCGGTTATTCTGCCGTTCGTGTCCTCAACAAGGTCGATAAGCTCATGGCGGGGGAGCAGGCGAATGCCGAGCGACTCGATCCAGGTCGTCAGAGCGTCCTCAAGGGGCTTGCGGGTGAGGCCGCGCCACATGCGCGTCTTGTGGTCAAAGCAGGGGATAAATTGCTTTTGTTGAGCACTCTTGGCGCTTTGCGGACGCTGGAGCTCAACGCCCAGGTCTTGCTCGAGCCAGTCAATCGCTTGGGGAATGCCGTGGACGAACGCTTGGACGAGTTCGGGGTCGGCAACGCCGCCGCCGACGGCCAGGATGGTGTCGATGAGGTCCTGCTCGTCGTCTTCGTTAACGGGTCCGATAAGCCCTAGGCCCCAGGTTCCGGGGAAGAAGCTCGATCCACTCATAGTCTTGCCGGCGCTTGCCACAGTGACGGTTGCACCCGTGCGTGCCGCTTCGATGGCGGCGCAAAGGCCCGCAATGCCAGATCCAATTACCAGTACATCAGTCGATTCCATCGGATTCCTTTCTCGTCCGGCGCATTGTCGCACGGGTGATCGGCAATGGGGCCGCAAAGACTCGGCAAATCGGTAAAGGGCAAATATGGCAGGTGGGCGTCATGGACGCTCTGACGCTCCATCTCATCACATCTTGTATTTCGCCCCAACTGATATATCGGCATTAGCTACCCTGCGACAGCGCAAACAAAAAGAGCCGCTACCTGGGTGGGTAGCGGCTCCAAAGCTCAACTATATGAGCATCGCGCGGGCGCGATTAGGCCTTGAGGGCCTCCTCGACGGCGACAGCGCAGGCGACGGTGGCACCGACCATGGGGTTGTTGCCCATGCCGATGAGACCCATCATGTCAACGTGCGCAGGCACGGAGGAAGAACCGGCGAACTGGGCGTCGGAGTGCATACGGCCCATGGTGTCGGTCATGCCGTAAGAGGCAGGGCCGGCGCCCATGTTGTCCGGGTGCAGGGTACGGCCAGTGCCGCCACCAGAAGCGACGGAGAAGTACTTCTTGCCAGCCTCGAGGCGCTCCTTCTTGTAGGTGCCAGCGACGGGGTGCTGGAAGCGCGTGGGGTTGGTGGAGTTACCGGTGATCGAGATGTCGACGTTCTCGTGCCACATGATGGCAACGCCCTCGCGGACGTCGTCGGCGCCGTAGCAGTTGACGGCGGCGCGGGGACCATCGGAGTAGGGGATGGTCTCGACGACCTTGAGCTCGCCCGTGAAGTAGTCGAACTGGGTCTTCACGTAGGTGAAGCCGTTGATGCGGGCGATGATCTGAGCAGCGTCCTTGCCCAGACCGTTGAGGATGACGCGCAGCGGCTTCTTGCGAGCCTTGTTGGCGTTTAGAGCCAGGCCGATAGCACCCTCAGCGGCAGCGAAGGACTCGTGACCGGCCAGGAAGGCGAAGCACTCGGTGTCGTCGGAGAGCAGCATAGCGCCCAGGTTGCCGTGGCCCAGACCGACCTTGCGGTCCTCGGCGACGGAGCCGGGAACGGTGAAGGCCTGGATGCCCTCGCCGATGATGGCGGCAGCCTCAGAAGCGGACTTGGCGCCACGCTTGACAGCGAGAGCGCAACCGAGGGTGTAGGCCCACTCGGCGTTCTGGAAGGCGATGGACTGGGTGTTGTTGACGATCTCACGCGGGTTGAAGCCCTTGTCGGTGCAGATCTGCAGAGCTTCCTCGAGGGAGGCGATGCCGTTGTCGGCGAGGCACTTGTTGATCTTGTCAGCGCGGCGCTCGTAACCTTCGAACGTAACAGTCATAGTTATTTCCCTCCCTTTCTACTCGTGAACCGGGAACACGCTGGCGACGGAGTGAGTCTCCTCGTCGGTGCGCGGGTCGATGTACTTGGCAGCGTTCTCCCACTGACCATAGTGGCCCATAGCGCCAGCGATGGCCTCCTCGGGGGTCTTGCCGGCCTTGACGGCGTCGGTGAACTTGCCGAGGTTCAGGAACTCGAATGCGATGATCTCGTTCTTGTCGTTGAGAGCCATGCGGGTGACGTAGCCCTGAGCGAGCTCGAGGTAACGAGCGCCCTTGGCCTTGGTGCCGAACATGGTGCCGACCTGAGAGCGAAGGCCCTTGCCGAGGTCGTCGAGGGAGGCGCCCACGGGCAGGCCGCCCTCGGAGAACGCGGTCTGGCTGCGGCCGTAAACGATCTGCAGGAAGATCTCGCGCATAGCAACGTTGATGGCGTCGCAGACGAGGTCGGTGTTGAGGGCCTCGAGGATGGTCTTACCGGGAAGGATCTCGGAAGCCATGGCGGCAGAGTGGGTCATACCCGAGCAGCCGATGGTCTCAACGAGGGCCTCCTCGATGATGCCGTCCTTGACGTTCAGCGTGAGCTTGCAGGCGCCCTGCTGAGGTGCGCACCAACCCACACCGTGCGTAAGACCGGAGATGTCGGAAATCTCCTTAGCCTGGACCCACTTGCCCTCCTCGGGGATGGGTGCGGGGCCGTGGTATGCACCCTTGGCAACGGGGCACATGTTCTCCACTTCCTGTGAGTACTGCATGCCTCTCCTCTCTATCGTGTTGGCGTCCCGTCTGGGGGCCGTGGCTGGCGATTGCCGGGCGACCCTTCGAAAGGGACATGACATGCAGCCCCTATAATACCGCGAAATGCACGGAATATTCGGCGAACGGCTCAGTTTTCGTAGCGAGATGCGCGGAACTTTCAATTGAAACGGTTTAACTCTATATTCTGTGGTCGTGCACTTCCGTAGAGGGGGTCCGTCTTGGGCAAGCTTTTGGTCAGCTTTTGTAAGCGTTGCAGGGGTTGACCTGTTGCAACGGTGCCGTTCGCCGCCTGTTTACTGCCTTTGGCCGCGCGAGCGAATTGTTTTGCGTGAATGTTTTGATGGCACGCTTCAATCGTGCTGTATTGGATGGCAAGCAGATCCCGGCGAAGGGAGCGCCATGCAGCGCGTTTGGAGAACGGTTACCGGCTTTTACCATGTCTGTGCCCGCGGTACGGGCAAGCAGCTCATCTTTGAGGG
This sequence comes from uncultured Collinsella sp., assembly GCA_900543615.1. GTDB lineage: Bacteria > Actinomycetota > Coriobacteriia > Coriobacteriales > Coriobacteriaceae > Collinsella. Next base: position 12,953 of record UQSC01000033.1, read on the forward strand.
CGATGAAGACCGGTGGGAGTTCTTGGAGCTGATGCGTGAGTGCTGCCGCAAGGCGGGCGTGACGGTTATCGCCTGGTGCCTTATGGGCAATCACGTGCGTCTGGTGCTTGCAGATTACGAGGACGCGATGAGCGCGGCGATGCACCGGCTGCTTTTGACGTACGCGCGGCGGTTCAATAAACGCACGGGGCGCACAGGGCATCTGTTCCAGAACCGTTTTGACCGGCGCTCGCTCGATACCGACTGGCAGGTGATGGAGGCTATTCGCTCCGTTCACGCCGATCCGCAGGAGGCGGGCATCAGTCTCATTGAGCGTTATTCCTGGAGCAGCTTTCCGGAGCATTTGTGCGCTTACGACGGTGACGCGGCCGATGTCGCGAGGGGATTTTCTGATCCTTCTTGCGTGCTTGAGCTTTTTGGTTCTGCCGAGGCCTTTGCTGCCTATTCGCTTTCGACGCCCGACGGCGGCGAACCGGCGCTGCGCGATATGAAAGAGACAGAGTGGGAACGCCACGCCTTTGCCGACAAGTTGGCGAAGAGCCTCGGGGCTCCGCTCCATGGGGTTAAAGACGCACCGCCTGCGCAGCGCGATACCGTTATTTTTGGATTGCACGATGCCGGTTTTACGGTGCGCCAGATTGAGCGGTATACCGGGATTGGCAAAAGTACCGTCTCTCGTATCGTGCGCGCCCGCGCGCGAACGGCGATGCGGGCTGGCGGAAACGTGATGTAGGGTCGCCTGTTCACCGCAGCTGGGGTCGTCCATACGCCGCAACCAGCGTTCAAAAGCTTGGTACGGTAACTGCACTTCTTAATATGCATAGAACAATCGTCATCTTGCATAAAATAACAGCTCAGTCCGGGTTTGCCCGTGCCTACCCCCGTCTGCGCCGTGCAAAAAACGGAGTTTTCAGCATCGTGGTGCTGTCGGCACTGCCACAATCTTGCAACACACGGGCCCCTAAGCTATTGATCCCTGCCGTTGCACCCCCGGAGTATGTGCCTGCGTCCCGTCAGACCGCGATGTCTGGTCTAAAACACAATATTTATGCGCCTGGAGACGTTGATTAACGCTTCCGATGCGTATGCACACAGCTTGGCGTGCTGAATACTCGCAAAAATGCACGCAGCATCCTATGGGACCCTTCTGCGGCAGGCGCGAAGCGAGTCGGAGCTCAGCAGAACGGGGCTTGGCGCATTGCTTGGCGGGTCCGGGGCCCTGCCGCAGGCCTTTGGTGCTGTGGAAAACGCCCGTGTTCGCGTCTGCTGTGTGGTAAATGACAGACGGAGCGCCGGACGCGCGGACTTCGTGCGTCCGGCGCTCATTAGGAAAAACAGAGCCGCCCGTATCGGGCGGCTCGGCAATCAAAAACCTTGGATTCGGGGCATACGCTACTGGTTAGTTTACCCCTCGAGCATGCCGTCGAGGGCGCGCCAGGCGAGCTCGGCGCATTTGACGCGGGCGGGCATGTGCGAGATGTCCTGGAGCTGGGCGGCTTCGTCCAGGTCTTCCAGGTCCTCCTCGGAGAGCTTCTCGCCGCGGATCATGGCGAGGAAGAGCTCTGCCAGGCGGCGAGCTTCCTCGACGGTCTCGCCGGTGATGAGATCGGCCATGATGTCGGCACTGGCCTGGCTGATGGCGCAGCCGTGGCCGGTAAAGGAGGCCTCCTCGATCACGCCGTTCTCGACGCGCAGCTGCAAGGTGAGTTCGTCACCGCAGCTGGGGTTGATGCCGTCGTGCTCGTGCGTGGGAGCGTCCATCTCGTACTTATAGTCGGGGTGCGAGTTGTGCTCCATAAATGTGGTGGAGGTGTACAGATTACCCATTGAACGTGCTCCAAACGTGATGCAGGCCGGCGATGAACTTGTCAATGTCGGCCTTGTCGTTGTAGAAGGCCACGCTGGCGCGGCAGCAGGCAAGGTTCTCGACGCCCAGCCAGGTGAGCAGCGGCTGTGCACAGTGGTGACCGGCGCGGATGCAGACGCCGTCCATGTCCATGATGCTCGCGACGTCGTGCGGGTGGATGCCGCGGACGTTAAAGCTCACAACGCCGTGGTGGTTGTCCCAATAGATGGAGCCGATGATTTGGACAAAGTCGAGCTGCATGAGCTCGCCCATCAGGTAGTGGACGAGTGCCTGCTCGCGTGCCTGGATGTTCTCGTAACCCACCGTGTTGACCAGGTAGTCGAGTGCCGCACCCGTGGCGAAGATGCCGGCGGCGTCCTGTGTGCCGGCCTCGAATTTCTCGGGAACGGGCGCCCAGACGGCGTCCTGCTCGGTAACAGAGTCGATCATCTCGCCGCCGGTGAGCATGGGCGGCATGGCGTTGAGCAGGTCCATCTTGCCCCACAGCACGCCGATGCCCATGGGGCCCATAGCCTTGTGTGCGCTAAAGGCAAAGAAGTCGGCGCCCAGGTCGGCCACATCGACCGGCATGTGCGGCAGCGACTGCGCACCGTCGACGACCAGGTAGCCGCCATACTTGTGCACGAGCTTGCCGAGGTTCTTGACTGGGTTCTCGACTCCCAACACGTTGGAGACCTGACCCACGGCCAGAATCTTGGTCTTGGGACCAACCTTGGCAAGAACCTCCTCGGTGGTGAGCTGGCCGGTCTTAGTGGGGTAGAGGTAGACGAGCTTGGCGCCGGTTTCGCGGCAGACCTGCTGCCACGGGATTAGGTTGGAGTGGTGCTCCATGATGGTGATGACGACCTCGTCACCGGGCTCGAGCACCGTGGGCGCAAAGCTCTTGGCGACTAGGTTGAGCGACTCGCTCGTGTTGCGGGTGAAGACGACCTCGTTGGCCTGGGGGGCGCCGATGACGTCGGCGATCTGCTGACGCACCTTTGCGATGGCCTCGGTGGCCTCGACGGACAGCGAGTACAGGCCGCGCAGAGGGTTGGCGTTCATGCGCTGGTAGAAGTCGCGCTCGGCGTCGAGCACACAGGCAGGACGCTGCGCGGTAGCGGCACTATCGAGGAAGGCGATCTCGGGGTGCTGCTGGAACAGCGGGAACTGCGCCTTGTAGGGATTAGTCTCGATGTCGACGGTAGGCCAGCCGCGCGAGGCCTCGTCGCTGGCGTCGAGCTCCATAGGCTCCGGTGCGGTACAGGTGTCGCATTTAACGTGCTCGGTGTCGATCATGCGAGCTCCTCTTCAAAGTTGTCGATCAGGTTGTTGCCCAGGCGGACGACGGCGGCGCGGGTGCGCTCGTCGGTGGCGGAAAGTGCGGCGTCCTCCAGCTTGGCGCGGACGAACAGGTCCTCGGCGGCGTTTTGGTCAAGGCCGCGGCAGGCGAGGTAGAACAGTTGCTCGTCGCGGACGTGGCCGATGGTGGCGCCGTGGTTGCCAGCGACGTCGTCCTCGTCGCAGAGGATGACGGGGACGGTCTTGTTGTCGACGCCCTTGTTGGCCAAAAGCACCGTCTCGCGCTCGGTGCCGGTTGCACCCTTGCAACCGTGCACGAGGTCGATGGTGCCGCGGTAGACCTTCTTGGACGTGCCGGTCAGCACGCCGTTGGCGTCGATCTCGCACTCGGTCTTGCGACCGCGGTGGCGCAGCTCGTAGTTAAAGTCGCGCACCTGCTCTCGGGCGCCCAGGTAGTCAGTATCGATGGTGACCTTGGCGGTATCGCCCAGCAGGTCGCCGGCAAGGCCGGTGGCGCTGGCGCCGGCACCCAGGACGGTGTGCTGCACGTTGACGCGCGCGCCCTCGTCCAGGAACAGGCCGGTGTCGTCGAGCGCGATCCAGCTATCGTCGAGCGTCTGCGTGCAGGTCACGTTGACGGTGGCGTACTCGTGGGCGCACACGCGCAGCACGGATCCCACGACGCCCTCGCCGGCAACGGGGGAGTCCAGGGCGATCTGCAGGTCGAGCGTCGACTGGGGACGGACGACGACGTCGATGGCGGCGATGGCCGCGGCGGCATCGACACCGCTCACACGCACGGTAACCGTGGCGTGCTTGTATGCGGGCACATCGATGACGACGCGCTTGGTGGCGTGGTCGGCCAGGTAGGTGTAGGCAGCCTCGCCCATGCCAGTCTCGAAGGCCTCAGCGGGGGAGAGCTCCTCCTCCAGCTTAATGGCACCGGCCTGGTAGACGGAGGTGGCGGGCACGTCGAGCTCGGTCTCGGGCGTGATGCGGGCGCGGTCGGCGGCATCGCCGGGCGCGGAGGCGCGGCGCTCGGGGAAGCGCTCGGCCATGGCGTCCATGGCGGCGTCGAACGCGTCTGCCACGCCAGCAAATTGCTCGTCCAAGCCCTGTCTCTTATACACATCTCCGAGCCCACGAGACCGAGGCTGATCTC
>UQSC01000034.1 GCA_900543615.1 uncultured Collinsella sp.
CACAAGGCTATTCGTCGGCAGCGTCAGATGTGTATAAGAGACAGGCTCAAGGATGATGGGGGTGGCGCGGCGATGAGGCGACGCCGACAGTCTGCCGTATATAGTCCGGGTGGATGCGGGTGCGGTTTGCTGCTGCTTCCGGTCATCGCTGTGGGCATTGGCGTGATGTTTGTGCTTGCTGGGCTGGCTACGGCGGCACTCGTACTGTTTATCACTGCTATCGGCGTGACGATTTGGCTTTATCGCAGTCGTGAGCAGCGCCGCGCCGACGGTAAGACCAATGTAGGATGGATTGCCTTTTTGGTCATCGCCTACCTGCTGAGCATCAGCTATTTGGCCTTCTTTATTCTGTTGCTTGTGAGCACCTTTACCGGGGAATCCGTCACGGTGGGTTGATGCACTGCCAACAGACGGTTGCGCAAAGTGCGTTTGCTCGGCGTTTGGATAACTGCATTGGCCGTTTACCGCAGCCTTAGCTCTCAGCTAATGAATTCAAGTTTAATCCTTCCTACGATGTGCTGTGTGCCGGCACGGTAGCCGGATCGTAGGAAGGATGCATGATGAAAAAGCTTGAAAACGAAGTGCTGCTGAGCCGTCGCGCTGCACTGGGCGCATTCGCCACCGTCGCCTTGGGGACTGCCGGTCTTCTTACCGGTTGTGGTAGCGATAAGGCGACCGTCACCGAGGACGCTGGCGATGGCGACAAGAAGGAAGAGGCGAAGAAGGAAGAGCAGTCTACGACTGACCTGGCGGTTGGTGCGACGGTGACCACGGCTGCCGGTCTTTCCGTCGTTGTCGATTCCGTCCAGCCCGGCCTCACAAATTATGACGGTTCGACCATGACGGGCATTCACGTCACGTACGTCAACAATGGCGATGAGGGCGCAGATTACAACATCTACGACTGGAAGGGCGAGGACGCCAACGGCGCTCAGCAGAATCAGGGTTACTACAGCGAGGGCTCCGATGAGCTACAGTCTGGTACCCTTGCCGCTGGTGGCTCTGTGGCGGGCAATATCTACTTTGATGGCGATATCAAGAAGGCACTGTATTTTGCCAACATGTTTGATAAGTCTGCCACTGCAAGCTGGGTGTTGGCCTAGCATGTCGCTACCGTTGCGCCGTATGGGAGGTGAAGTCGTATGCCCGATAAAAAGCTGACTGACGAGTTACTCAATGAGCTTCTCGACGCGCCAAACATCGATGGCTATATCAAAGAACACGACTTTGCCGCCCCGTCGCTTTCGAACTACCTGAAGCAGCTACTGCAGGAAAAGGGCTTGGAGCGCTCGCGCGTGGTTCGTATGGCCGATCTCAATGAGACCTTTGGCTATCAGATTTTTACCGGTGCGCGGCATCCGAGCCGCAATAAGGTGCTGCAGATTGCCTTTGCGATGGCGCTGACGCTCAAAGAGACTAACCGTGCGCTGACGGCTGCCGGGGTAAGCGTCCTTAACTGCAAGGACCGCCGCGATGCGATTATCATCTTTTGCATCGATCGCGGGTGCAGCCTCCAAAAGGTCAACGAGGAGCTGTATCGCTTTGGCGAGGAGACGGTGAGTTAGCGGCTGATATCTGAGCCGGCGGAGCTGCCGAACAACGATGCAAACGAACGGGGCGCGGATGCCATGGGGTGTCTGCGCCCTGCGCTATGATGGAGGCTATGGATACTCAGACCCCAACATATTCCGATGACGAGCTGACCGCAGCGCTTGCCGAGCACCTGGCGTCGCTCGATTGCGACGACAGCTATCGCGTGGAGCGTGTACTTAAGCGCTCGACCGTTGAAACAACCGAGCTCGTGTACTTTGAAGGAACCGGCGGTGGCTCGCTCGGCCCCTTTGTCCGTAAACGCATCGATGCTTCGGCTCAAATCGGCGGGGCATACGAGCGTCTGTTTGCCGTTCAGCGGGCAGGCAGGCGTTTTGAGCACCTGCCCAGAATCGTCGATTGTCGTCGTGTGGGCGACGAGCTCAACGTGGTTATGGAATACATCGAAGGGGAGACGCTCGGGGCGCTGGTGGACCGTCTGGGAGCCACCCCCGATTATGCGCGTGAATTGTATCCTGTCCTTTGCGACGCCGTGGGCGAGCTCCATGCCGGTTTTGCAATGGCGGGGGAGACGTCGGCGCCGGTGATCCATCGTGACCTCAAGCCGTCGAATATCATCGTGACGGGTGCCAACTATACGCCTGATGACGGCCTGACGTTTTCATCGCTGGTGATTATCGACCTGGGGATCGCGCGCGTATGGCACGATGGCGCCGATGCCGACACCGTCAAGTTTGGCACGCGACCCTATGCGCCGCCCGAGCAGTATGGGTTTGGGCAGACGAGCGTGCGAAGCGACGTCTACGCACTTGGCGCCCTGTTGTTCTTCTGCTTGACGGGAGTCGACCCTAAGCCAGGGCTCGACATGCGCGAGCAATGCGAGGCGCGCGGCATTCCCACTCCACTTGCCGATGCCGTCTGCATGTCGATGGCGCTCGACCCGGCCAAGCGTTTTGCGAGTGCGGAAGCGTTGGGACGGGCGACGCGCGCGGCATACGATCTGAGTCGCCCCGTGCGGCCTCCTGCGCCGCCTGTCCGAACTCCGGCCTCGGAGACGGTGTTGACGCCCCAAGGGCTCCAGAACCCCGCAGGGCCTCCTGGCCCTGCCGCCTCCGCTGCATGCGGCCTGCTCTCTCGCGTTTCGGAGTCTCTGGGCCGCATTTGGAATACGCTCGTCTGCTTCTCGCTGCTTGTGTTCTTTGCCGGAAGTCACTTTGCCGTCTTTCACCCCACCGGAGCAAACCAAAGCTACCCGACGTGGCTTCTCATAATCGAGTATTTTTTTGTCGATGGCCTTATGGTGCTTATGCATTTCGCACTGCTCGATAAGCGCCGTCTTCGTCGGCGATTCGCACTGCTCGACAGCTATCGCGGCAAGAAACTCGCGAAACTCTGGCTCAAGGCATTGGGTGTGCTGCTCCTATGCATGATTGTCATAGTCGCGGTTGCCAATGCGACCGGCGTCGTCGATACCTCCGCTACCTAAAAGAAAAGGACCCCATTGGGGCCCTTTGCAGTTGCACTTAGATGCGGTTCATCTGAGCGGCGACTTTGTTGTACCAGTCCTGCCACGTGGGCGGGCAGTACTTTTTGGCCGCTGCCGGGGTAAGGGTGGAGCCGTAGTTGGCGCCCAGATAGGCAACGTGGGCGGAGATGCCCTCGCTCCAGCTGCCAAAGCTGCGCCAACCGCCGCCGCGGGCACTCCAGCCCCAGGCGTTGTAAGAATTGGCGCAATAAGCACCCTTGGTGCTCTCGATGCAGGCGATGGCGGGGGACCAACGGGGGTCGACACCGGTATTCCAAGCGGCGACGGCAAAGTTATAGCCCTGGCCTGCCATGGGGGAGCCGGCGAGATAATTGTCGATGCGGCTCGTCCACTCATTAATGAACGAATCGTAATCGGAGCTACCGGTATTGGCGTTGTTCACCGTGGTGTCGATGGTGGTGTTGGTGTTAGTGGCCTGGCTGCTGGAATTGCTGCCGCTCACGCCCTCGCCCGAGAGCTTCTCAGCGGCAGCGGCCTTATCGGCCTCAAGCTTGGCAAGCTCGGCGGCATTTTCCTGCTCGGCTTTTGCCTGTGCCTCGCTGCGGAGCTGCTGGGCCTGCGCCAGCGCATCCTCGGCATTTTTCTGCTCTGCCTCAAGCTGAGACTTGGCCTGCTGGAGCTCAGCCTTGTTCTGTTCGAGTTCGGTTTGCATGTTATTGAGCTGTTCGATCTCGTCGACGCTCGAGCTCGTGATCTGGTTGGTGTATTTGCAGGTCGTGATGAACTCACCCAGGCTCTGCGCGTTGACCAGGAAGCTCACGATGGGGTTGGTGCCCTTCTGATACTTATACAGATCGCGCATGGCGGAGCTTGCCTTGGCCTGCTGCTCGGGAAGCTTAGCCTCGATTTCCTCGATGCTTGCCTCATTGGAGTCAATCTGCTTTTGCAGGTCATCGAGTTTGGTGCGGGCGTCGTTGTAGGCGCTCGTGGCGGCTTCGATCTTCTGCTGGGCTGCGGAAAGCTGGTCCTGCGTTGCCTGCGAGGCGGCATACGCCGCAACGGGGGAGAGCATCGGCGTGGCCGTCAGCGCAACGGCGAGCGCGGCGCTCGTGATGATACGAGCCGGCTTCGACGCAATGAGCGCTGCGGTGCGATGATTCGAATGCTGCATCCAGTCCCTCTGCAATCAATCGTAGGTTATGGTTCGAACGGTATTCTACTACTGCTTTCGACCTCAACTTGAACCTTAAAGGTCCCAAAGGGTCAAGTTGAACTTGAGGCTTTGGCTTTGACCTGCAGTTATGATGAATTGTTGAGAAACCATAGAGTTCAACTTTAACGTTACGGAGCTCTGTTTGAGAGGAGTTTTGGGCTGTAAAAGCCATCTCAACATGGGGTTTTACAGCTACAGCGCGCCCTTCTGGCGAGCCTGCTCAATCTCTTCGAGGGCCTCGGCGGGGGTGAACGAACAGGTGCCGTCGCCGAGTTTGACTACCCGGATATCGTCGCCGGTATGGACCTCTCCGCCCTTTAGTACCACGCCAAAAACGCCCTCGTGGGGAAAGATGCAGTCGCCAGCGAGATAGTAGATGGCGCAACGGGTGTGGCAGACCTTGCCGATTTGGCTGATTTCGACGAGCACGTCGCTTCCAAGCTTGAGCTGTGTGCCCAAGGGGAGCGAGAGTAGATTGATGCCCTGGGTGGTGAAGTTTTCTCCAAAGTCACCCTCGTGTACGTCGAGCCCGCGTGCCTGCGCCGTCTGGATGGACTCCGCGGCTAAAAAAGAGACCTGGCGGTGCCAATGTCCGGCGTGCGCATCGGTGGCGAGACCAAATTGCTCTATAACGGTGTCGCGTCCATCGGCGACGGGCGACTTGCGCGTGCCCTTGTGTGCCGACGTGTTGATCGAGACGATGCGGGCGGGTCCTTCGTAGGCGTCGTTTGCCGTGCACAGGGGAGCGGTCGCTTTCGCACGTTCCGCCAGCTCGCGCTTCGCAGCATTGAAGATGGGATTATCGGTCGGATGGTCTTGGGGCACGTGTGCGCCTTTCGCTCGAGGATGTCAATACGCTGAATCCTACAACAATGGTAGGTTCATTGCCCATTGTCATACAACGGTGAGCGCCGTCTTCGTGCTGGACGATTACATCGATTGCCATAGATACGGTGGAGCTTTGGGCGCCGGCGGCTTGGCACGCTAAAATAAATCAGTTGCGCAAAGACCGCCCATTGTGTGGGCAGTTCATGATAGGAAGTTTCCATGGCATTGCAATTTACAGAGCGCGAGTTCATTCCCGTGCTGCTCGGTGGCGACATCAATGCTTATTCGGTGGCGCGCGCCTTCTACGAGGAGTACCAGGTCAAGAGTCTGGTCTTTGGCAAGTATCAGACGGGTCCCGCGTACCGCAGCCAGATTATCGACTACACGCCCAACGTGGATATCGACACCATGCCCGTGATGCTCAAAACCGTCAACGGCATTGCCCAAGCGCATGCCGACAAGACGATTGTCCTTGTGGGCTGTGGCGACAACTATGTCGCTCTCGTGGCTCAAGCCAAGGATGCTCATGAGCTGGCGGATAACATCGTCGCTCCCTACGCGCCCTACAGCATGCTCGAGCAGTGCCAGAAGAAGGAGATCTTCTACGAGCTGTGCGAGAAGCACGGTGTGCCCTATCCGCACACGTTTACCTTCACCATGGCGATGCTCAGCGCTCAGGGTGAGGCTCCCGCCGAGGTGCTCGACCAGATCGACTTCCCCTTCCCGATGATTCTGAAGCCCTCTGACGGCATCATGTGGTGGCAGCACGAGTTCGAGGGCCAGAAGAAGGCCTATGAGATTGCCGACCGCGCCGAGCTGGAACAGGTCATTCGCGATTCGTATGCCAGCGGCTACACCGACGACCTGATCTTGCAGGATCGCGTGCCCGGCAACGACGAGTACATGCGCGTGCTCACTAGCTATTCCGACCGCAACGGCAAGGTGCGCATGATGTGCCTGGGCCATGTGCTGCTCGAGGAGCATCAGCCCCACGGTGTCGGCAACCATGCCTGCATCATCACTGAGCCCAACGACGAGCTCATGGGCGGCGTGCGCAAGTTGCTCGAGGACCTTCACTTTGTGGGCTATTCCAACTTTGACGTTAAGTACGACGAGCGCGACGGCTCGTTTAAGTTCTTCGATTTCAACACGCGCCAGGGCCGCAGCAACTACTACGTTACCAACAGCGGCTTTAACGTTGCCAAGTATGTGGTGGACGAGTATGTGTTCAACCGTCCGTTTGAGCCGGAGTTTGTGACGGCTCAGGACGAGGCCCTGTGGATGGTCGTCCCCATGGGCGTCGTCGACAAGTACGTCAAGGATCCCGAGCTGCGCGCTAAGGTGCATCGCCTGGACAAGGAAGGCAAGGGCGCCGACCCTTCGTTTATGAAGGGCGACTTTGTCTTTAACCGCTGGCTGCGCATGTGGCACACCAAGCTGCGCCACTTTAAGCTGTTCAAGACGTATTACAAGTAGATGAGCGCGGCGCCCGTCCGGTTTGCATCGGGCGGGCGCGGGTATGATACGCGCAATTGCGCAAGCGTCACCAAGGAGGCGGCGATGGAAAAGCTGGGAGTTATCGGCGGCATGGGCGCCGAGGCCACGTCGTATTACTACGACCAGGTGGTGCGTCATACGGCTGCTGCCTGCGATCAGGAACATATCGACATGGTGGTACTCTCCAAGTCGACCATGCCCGACCGCACGCTGGCCATTAAGACCGGCGAGCATGCCAAGCTGCTGGCGACCATGAAAGAGTGCGCCCAGGCACTCGAGTCGCTGGGCTGTGCACACATTGCCATTCCCTGCAACACGTCACACTACTTCTATGACCAGATCCAGTCGTTTACGAAGGTGCCGATTATCCACATGCCGCGTGAGTCGGTGCGCTATGCCCTTGCGGGTGCGGTGATGGGGGAGTGCGAGTTCGACCCCAACCTGAGTATGCCGGCCGAGCCGGTGCACAAGATTGGCATTATGGGAACCGATGGCACCGTGGGCGCGGGCGTCTACGGCCGCGAATGTAAGGCTGCGGGTGTTGAGGTCGTCTATCCCAGCGAGAAACGTCAGAACGATGTGATGTCGCTTATCTACGATGATGTGAAGGCCGGACGTGAGCCCGATATGGATAAGTTCGACCGCGTGATGTGGGAGTTCGCCCGTAGCGGCTGCGACCGCGTCATTCTGGCCTGCACCGAGCTCTCGGTGCTGCAGAAGTACCGAGAGATGCCCGAGATCACCCTCGACGCCATGGATGTCCTGGTGCGCGAATCCATCATCCGTAGCGGCGCCCCCTACCGCCTCTAGCTTCCGACCTGTCAAAAAGGGACAGGTTAATTTTGGTAGGTTTTATCTGGTGAAACAGTAAGGCCTCGGCTCGTTTGGTGCGAGCCGAGGCCTTTTGCGTTGGGCGGTTGCTGTCAGTGGTGAACTAGAACAGGAAGCCGATGGCGATGAGGGCGATGCTGACGATGAGCACGGCGATGTCTAGGCCCTTGATGGGGTAGCGCTTGTACGAGCTGGCGCGCGTACGCAGATAGAAGCCGCGCTGTTCTGCCGCCAAGGCTGTGGCATCGGTCTTGCCCACGCTCGAGATGAGCAGCGGCACGCACAGTGGCAGCATGAGCTTAAGCTTCTTGATGGGGTTCTTGGTGTCGTACTCGACGCCGCGTGCGGTCTGCGCCTCCATGATGGCGTTCATCTCTTGACCAAACACCGGCACGAAGCGCAGCGCCGTGGTAAAAGTGAAAGCATAGCGATACGGCACGTGCAGCACCTCGACGCAGGCGTTGGCAAGGTCGTTGAGCTTGGTCACCATGAGCATGAGGATGAGTGGTAACGCCACACCCAGCAGGCGCAGACAGGCCTTCGATCCTGTGATGAGACCCGTGTCGGTGATAAAGCCCCACACCACGTTGCCATCGCGCATAAAGGCCAGCTGGAGCACCAGCATGATAAGCGCGAGCGGAATCAGCAACTTGAGCAGCGAGAACAGACGGTCGACGACGCCGGCATAGGCACCCAGCGCAAGGGTGAGTGCCAAAAAGCCCAGCAGCGCCACGTAGGTGTCGGACAAGAAGATGCCGACGATGATGGCGGCGGCGAGGCCCAGTTTGACGACGGGATTCAGGCGATGCAGCAGCGTATCGCCCGGCATGTAGTCGATGACGTTAACCACGGTGGACCATCTCCTTGGTAATTCGAACGACATCGGTGACCTCGCTCACCTGCGCAAAAGCGGGCGAGACGGAAGATGCCAGACGGCGCGAGAGTTCGATGACCTGGGGCGGCTCAACGTAGGCATGCTGCATGAGTTCGATGTTCGAGAACAGCTCGTGCGTGCGGCCGCGGTCGAGGATGCGACCGTCGGCCATTACCACAATGCGCTCGGCAAAATCCGAGACGACTTCCATATCGTGGCAGACCATGATAACGGCGCAACCGCGCTCGGCCATGGTGCGAACCGTTTCCATGACGGTCATGCACTCGCGGTAGTCAAGGCCGCTCGTGGGCTCGTCGAGCACGACGATCTTGGGCTCAACCACTACGACGGAGGCAAGCGCCACCATTTGTCGCTGGCCGCGCGAGAGCGAGAAGGGCGCCTCGTCGGCCGGCAAGCCAAAGCGGTCGATGACGAGCTGGGCGCGACGCAGCGCCTCGGCACGGTCGATGCCGGCAAGCTCCAGGCCAAAGGCGACCTCGTCGAGCACGGTGCCCTTGCAGATCTGACGGTCGGGGGTTTTGGAAGAGCGTTGCGACCTCGCGGGCAATGCGGCTCGTGGGGACGGTTGCAGTATCCAGTCCCGTGACGCGCACGCTGCCCGAGGCGGGCTTAAGCAGGCCCGTGAGCAGCTTGGTGAGTGTGGTCTTGCCGGCACCGTTCTGGCCGACGATGCCCACGAGCTCGCCAGGATAGAGCGTCAGGCTAAGGTCGTGTACGGCGGCTCCGCCATTGGGATAGGCAAACTCAACATGGTCGAAGGTGAGTACGGGTTCGGCGTCCTTGGCATGAGGACGCAACGACGGTGCATGCGGGGAACCGGCGGGCGCCTGGGCTTCGATAGCCGCGTGTGCGGGGTCGACGATGCCCGAAATCAGGCGCTCGGCCTCATCGACATCCAAGCAGGGGGTACCGCTTACCAGGCCATCGGCCTCGAGGCTATTGAAGATACGCGTGACGCGAGGGCAGTCGACGCCGATGGCACGGAGCTCGTCGGTATGCGCGAAGACCTCGTGTGGCTCGCCTTGCAGCGCGATTTCGCCATGGTTGAGCACGAGCACGCGGTTGCAATACTCCGAAAGCAGGGCGACTTTTTGCTCAACGACGACGATGGTGATGCCGAGTGCACGGTTTGCCTCACGCAGGGTCTCGAAGACCAGCGTGGAGCTGGCGGGGTCGAGTGCCGCGGTGGGCTCGTCTAGAACCAAGACGCGCGGACGCATGGCGAGGATGGCGGCGATGGCCACCTTTTGCTTCTGTCCGCCCGAGAGGGTTGCGATCTCGCGGTCGCGCAGGTCGCTGATGCCGACGGTCTCGAGCGTTTCGCTCACGCGCTGCTCGATCAGGTCGTGGGGAACGCCAAAGTTCTCGAGGCCAAAGAGCATCTCGTCCTCGACGACCGAGGCGACCATCTGCGTGTCGATATCCTGCAGCACGCTGCCGACGATCTGTGACACGTCGGTCAGCGAGACCTCGCAGGTGTCATGGCCGTCAACCATGACGGACCCAAAGAACGCGCCGGTGTAGTGGTGGGGCACGGCACCTGACAGGCAGGCGGCAAGCGTGGACTTGCCGGCGCCCGAGGGCCCGATGATGCCGATGAAATCTCCCTTGTTCACGCTGAGCGAGATGTGGCTGAGCGCCTGCTCGGTCTGCGTGCCATAGGAGAACGAGACATCGTCGACGTTGATGATCGTTTCCATGGATACCTTTCATAGTCATCGGAGTTTCTTGAATGACGAACCGTATAAGAACGTCCATGAGCTCGTTGTTTGGGACAGTCTTTGGTGGTGAAGTACGGAGACGGCTTTACGAGGTGCCCCAGGTTGGCGCGAAAGAGGAACGAAGCGTACTTGGGTACGCGAGCGACGAATGAACGCCAAGATGGGGTGGCTCGTAAAGCCGAGCAGGTTAGTTGAGCTTAAGGGCCTTCTGGATGGGCATGTAGAGGGCGCCGACCAGAATGGCGTTAAAGACGGCGGTCATGGCGACGACGGGCAGCATGGCGGCGGCGAGCTCGCCGACCACGCCGAGCATGGCCATCTTGATGATCATGAAGATGACGCCGGAGACAAAGGTGGTCAGGAAGGTTGCGACAATGGCGATGGCGGGCTTGACCTGACCGTTCTTGCCAGCGGCGTTGACGATGCCGGCCATGAGCATGGCGGCGATGCCCTCGGCGGCAAAATCGACGAACGGCGAAGTGGTGGTGATCTGGATCACGGCAGCCGAGATGAGGCCAATAACGAGCGCCTGGCCGATGTTGGGGCGAACGACCAGGATGGTGAGGCAGAAGGCCGAGATGATGAACTCGGGGCTGATCATGCCGCCCGAGATGCCCGAGATGGCCTTGCCGACGGTGAAGTTGAGGATGAAGCCGGCGGCGAGCAGGATGGCAAGCAGGACGAGGGCGCGGACATCGAGTTTGCCGCGGTCGGCGGTCTGGACGGTGCGGGGCTGGGTGGCGGCGGTGTTCTGAGACATGGTGAAAATCCTTTCGGAAGGGGAGTGCAAGAGAAAAGCGGAGGCGCGTGATGCGAATGCGATCGGGCTCGAGATAGAAAAAGGCCCCCGGTCGAAACCGGAGGCCTTCCAATCACCTAGAGCGCAAAAACAGGCGTGAGGGACTCACTGTCGACCGATCGTATTCGCATCACGCCACCACCAGTTGTTAAGAGACTTCATCGTGTTCTTCATGTCGGTGGCTCCTTTCGTGATGCCATGGCGCGGTCGCACCTAGTTGTTGTTGCGCTGCACTATAGCACAGCAAAGTGTGTGCGGGGAAATCTTTTTTGAAAAGATTTCAGGCGGGTTTCCCGCCGGTCAAAAGAGTGGGCTGAGCGGGCGAGAGGCTGCCATTGCTGCCTTGCCCGCTCAGCTAAGACGTTACTCCTTATTGCGACGGTAGAGGAAGTAACCGCCCGCGGAGATGACGGCAACGCCAGCGATGGCGAATGCGGCCACCATGCGGCCATCAAAACGATCGCCAGTGGTGGGCAGGCCGCCCTTGGTGTTCGTCTTGTTAGTGGTTACCGTGGTCGTGGTGTCGGACTTGCCAGGCTTCTCAGGCTTGGCGGCCGGCTGCTCGGGCTTAGCGGGCTGCTCGGGAGTGCCAGGCTGCTCAGGAGTGCCGGGCTGATCCGGGGTGACCGGATCGGTGGCAAGAGCATCCTTGGCGTAGGTGATGGACACCTTGAGGCCGTTGGTCTCGGTGTTCAGGTCGCTTGGGGTAAAGGGCTGGTCGAAGTTTTCGGCCTTCTGATAGGCGCGCATCTCCTGGAGCAGTGCCTTGCACTTCTTGTAGGTGTTCTCGGTAGCAGCCTTGCCGGCCTTGTTGGCCAGGGCAGTGCGGCCCTCGGTGGTCGTCTCGGCCAGCATGGCGGCGTCAACTTCCTTGTTCTGCTCGATAAGCTCGTTCTGGAGCGCATCGAGGTAGGCACGGACGCTGACACCAAGGGTGTCAGGGTTCTCAAAGCAGAGCGAGCTGATGTCCATGAGGACGTAGTTGATTGAGTTCTCGGGCTCCTCGTTGTACACGACGTCAGTCTGGTTGCAGTGATCGAAGGAGACGGTCTGATCGCTGAAGTACGGGCTGACCTCAGTTATCAGAGCGGAGTACAACGGGATGGCGACGGAGTACGCGGCGCGGGAGAGCATTTCCCACTGGATGGTAGCGACTTCGGGGTCATACCCGCGACGAATCTGGAAGAGGTTGATCTCGGTGTTGCGCTCGCTGCCGATGCAATAAACACCATCAGTGTTCGCGTTGAGGCCAGGGACGTTCTCGCCGCGGTTGCCAAAGGCACGAATCAGCTCAAAGGTGCTCCAGCCAGACTTGCCAGGCCTGAAGAACAGGGGCTGGATTTCGCTGACCATGGCTCCCTTTTGGTCAGGTTTTCCATCCTTCTTTACTGTGATAATGTCGTAATCTGTGCCTTCGGTCAGCTGACTACCAAAATAATCGCGGCCTTGCACATAGCGGGACCACTGGTTTACGCCGGAATCGGCGAGGCTTTCGCCATACGTTTGGGCGACATCGAATTTGCCGTCAGCGGAGTATTTGGCGAAGCCCTTCTCCACGGGCATGGACTCGATGCCCTCGGAGTGTAGGCAGTTCTCGGGGTCATCAAGGTCGACATCGTAGTTGAGGCTCCCGATATTAGGGTTGAGCGACGCGACGTCGTCAGCGAGCTTCATGGCGATCCACTGATGGGCGGAAAGTGTGGCGAACAGCCAGGTCTCGTTGTTGTCGGCGATGATGATCTGGTCGTTGGTGCAGACGCCTTGATCATCGATCAGTCTGCCGAGAAGCTCGACGCCCTCGCGGGCCGTGGCGCTCTCGCCCAGGATGATGCTGCCGTAACTGTACTCGCCCAGACCCACTTTCTCATCGATGTGGTCTGCTGCATCGGCCTCCTCGTTATAGGAAGTGCTTAGCGTGGCAGAGCAGGAGACGCCCTTCTCGTTGATTCCGGCCTCGGAATAGGCGTCGGTGCGACCCATCCAGTTGGAGGGGTGGTCGCGTACATAGCTGTAACGATAGGTAGGCTTGTTCGAAGTGTATTCAAAAGCAGATTCAATCGAGCTGTACTTAAAGCCAGGTTCGTGGGCAGGTTCGATGCCGTAGTGCTTAAGATAGCGCTTGCCAAAGTCCTCGGCGCGGCCGTAGTACGTATTGCCGTCGGCCGTATAGTTTTTGCCCATGTACATCTGCGTGCAGGCGAGCGCAGATGTCGGCATGGACATGATGGTTGCAGCTCCAAAGGCGAGGCCTATGCCTAGCTTCTTGAGCGCGTTGACGGGGTGAGTTTTCCTCATTTTCCCTCCCAGCGTGCGAAAGCCCTCTGTCGCCAGAGGGCTTCAGCCAATAAAGACACCCCATTAGCGTAACGAACTGGAAACAATACTCATCTATGAAAGACACTTACTCGATAAGCGTGATGAAATATGCGACGAGCGGTTAATTGTACTCAGTTTGTAGCTTTACTTTAATAAAGACGCCCTGTAATTACTGTAGCCGAATAAAGTAGCTGGGAATGCCTGAAATGAAAATCCCCTGCTGTTTGGCAAACGCATAAACAGCAGGGGAGACGATAATTGGATGAATATCATACCAATGTGGAATTACTTCTTCCGGCGGTGAATCACGTTGATCGCATAGCCGACGAGCATGGCCAAAACGATGATGATAAAGCCGAGCAGGGGATTGTCGTTCATAGGGTCCTCCTATTTTCCGAGCGGGGAGAATTCGTCGACGATGAGGTCGAGGCATTGTGGAAGCGCGCGGGCTCCAAAGACGCCCGAATTGCTGGAGATAATCTCGCCATCGAACTGCATGCCCAGCGACGGGGTGCAGGTGATCTTGGCTTCCTTGGTCTGGATGATCTTGAACTGCGGGCGCCCGAGTACCTTGCCGGCGGGGTCGAGTGCGGCGGTGAT
The DNA here is from genome assembly GCA_900543615.1 of uncultured Collinsella sp. Lineage (GTDB taxonomy): Bacteria > Actinomycetota > Coriobacteriia > Coriobacteriales > Coriobacteriaceae > Collinsella. The sequence goes on from UQSC01000034.1 coordinate 13,738, forward strand.
CACGGTAGGCAGCAGCTGCACGGTGCGCACGGGTTCGATGACCGCAATGTCGACCATGCCATCGTTCATACGGCAGTCGGGGAACAGGTTGATGTCGTTTTGGATGACCGAGGTGTTGCCGGCCATGCAGCAGATGCCGTCGAGCTCCTCGACAATGCCGTCATGCTCAATCGTAAAGTGCGCCACCGTGGGATTGGGCGTGGCGAGCGCGGAGAGGAAGTAGGCGATCTCGCCGATGTCGTTTTTGGTGGGGGCGGCCTTCATCATGATCTCGGCGTCGAAGCCCGAGCCGGCGATGATGATAAAGCCGTGGCGCTTCTCGTTGCCGTTCTCGTCGAGCCAAAAGAGCTCACCCATGTCGACTTTGACCGTGCGACCGGCACGGCAGGCCTTGGCGAGCGCCGCTGCCTCGGGGGCATTGCCGATGTTGTTGAAGAACAGGCAGGCTGTGCCGGAGGGGAAGACGAGCGTGGGGACACCGCACCCGCGCATCTGGTCAAGCACGTTGGAGACGGTGCCGTCGCCGCCCGAAATCACCACGCGATCAAACTCGCGCACGTCTGCCACGGCGTCCTCGGGTTCCATGCCATCGCCGATAAAACGCATCACGACCTCGTCGCCGCCCTGCGCGAGGGCGTGCGTGAACGCGTAGATTTCATCTGAGCTGGGGCCCGATGCCGGGTTGTGGATGATAAGGCAGCGCATACTTACGTTCCCGTTCTGTGACTAACCGAGTATAGTTGTAAGGCAATGCCGATATCCTACCCGTGTTTTTCGGGCCTAACCTTATTCGATGGGTTGATATGTACATTTCCACACATCAGGCTCTACTCGACTTTTGCCAGCGCGCCCGTGAGTTCGACGCGATTGCCGTCGATACCGAGTTTTTGCGCGAGCGCACGTTTCATCCGCGTCTGTGCTTGGTTCAGATTGCCACCCCTGCCGAGAGCGTCGCGGTCGATCCCCTGGTAATCGACGACCTATCGCCGCTGGCCGAGCTTATGGCCGACGAGAGCGTGACCAAGGTCTTCCACGCGTGCTCGCAGGATATGGAGGTCATGCTCCATACTGTGGGCGTGCTGCCACGACCGATTTTCGATACGCAGGTCGCCGCCGCCTTTTTGGGCGAGCGCCAGCAGATTTCGTATGGCGCGCTTGTTCAGACGTTCTGCGGCGTATCGCTGCCCAAGACCGAGTCGCTGACCGACTGGTCGCGCCGCCCGCTGACCGATAAGCAGATCGAGTATGCGATCGATGACGTCAAGTACCTGATCGTCGCCTATACCGAGATGATGAGCCGCCTGCGCGAGCTGGGCCGTGTGGATTGGGTGCTCGACGAGTTGCGTCCTCTGGCCGACGAGTCGCACTACCGTGCCGATCGCCATGAGGCATTTCGCAAGGTCAAGCGCATCAACTCGTGTAGCCGTCACCAGTTGGGCATCGCGCGCGAGCTCGCCGCTTGGCGCGAGGACCGCGCCGAGCGCCGTAACATCCCGCGCAAGTGGGTCATGTCCGACGACACGCTGCTTGCGCTCGTTAAGCGCAATCCCGTACGCGTTGAGGAGTTCCGTAGCATTCGCGGTACCGATCAGTTGGGGGAGCGCGACGTGGACGGTGCGCTCATGGCCATCAAGCGCGGCGCGAGCTGCCCGCACGATCGCCTGCCGCTCTTGGTGCGCGGGCATCGCCAGATCTCTCCGGAGTTGGAGAGCGTGACGGACCTGATGTATGCGCTCATTCGCCTGGTTGCCGAGCGCTCGGGCGTGGCGACCTCGGTCATTGCCTCGCGCGATGACCTGGCCGACTATATTGAGCACCCCGAGCAGAGCCCCCTGCGCGAAGGCTGGCGCTTCGAGCTCGTGGGCTCACGCCTGGACGATTTGCTCTCGGGCAATATGGGGTTGACGGTGAAGGACGGCAAAATCGAGCTCCTGTAGGGAAGCCTAGCCGGTTGAGTGGGTAGAATGCCTTCAACGTGTAACTCGATTCGGAGGAATTCGCATGCCCTATTACTATGGATACGGCTTTGGCATCGACCCGCTGTACCTGCTGGTTGTTCTTGTCTGCACGGTGCTTGGCCTTGCCGCACAGAACTATATCAACTCGACGTACAAAACCTGGTCCAAGGTTCGCTCGGACGGCGATACGGGTGCCACGGTCGCTCGCCGCATGCTCGATGCCAACGGTTGTAACGCCGTGGGTATCAAGGGTGTCGCTGGCGAGCTCACCGACCATTACAACCCGCAGGACAACAACCTGTACCTCTCTGATGCCAACCGTTCGGGCGGATCGGTCGCAAGCGTTGCCGTGGCCTGCCATGAGGCGGGCCATGCCGCCCAGCGTCAAAGCGGCTACGCCATGATGAAGGTGCGCACCGCCCTGGTCCCGGTCGTTAGTTTTACCCAGAACACCTGGACCATCGTGCTACTCATGGGCCTGTTTATGAACATCGCGGGGCTTACGACCCTCGCGTTGATTTTCTTCTCGTTTAGCGTGCTGTTCCAACTCGTTACGTTGCCTGTTGAGATTGACGCCAGTCGACGTGCTGTGGCGTACATCGAGCAGTCGGGTATGAGTTCCAAGCAGGTCAACGGCGCCAAGAAGGTGCTGACGGCAGCCGCACTTACCTATGTTGCTGCAGCGCTCACTTCGATCATTCAGCTGCTCTACCTGATGGCTCGCTACAACAGAAACTCCAACCGATAACAAATTGGCTTGACAGGCGCCGCGGAGATTTGTGTCCCCGCGGCGCTGTACTATGTGTTGGACTTGAATTTGCGCAGGGCCGAAGCCCTTGTGCACGATGACGAAAGGAGGCTGCGTGGCAGGCTGGAATCTAACCGGCAATGCCGTTTCCGCCGAGTTTGACGGTTCGGATGAGCAGGAGCGCAAGGAGCTCAGCGTGAGCCAGGCGGTAGAGATCGCTGCCGGTGCGCTCGATGCCATTCCGCAGCTGAGTGTCCTGGGCGAGGTCACGGGTTTCCGTGGTCCCAACGCCCGAAGCGGCCACTGCTACTTCCAGATTAAAGACGACTCGGCCGCCGTCGACTGCATCATCTGGAAGGGCGCCTATCTCAAGCGCACGTTCGATCTGCGCGACGGCATGCAGGTGAGCTTTAAGGGCAGCTTCAACCTCTATAAGCCCACGGGTCGTATGAGCTTTGTCGCTCGCTCGTTTTCGCTGGCGGGGGAGGGTCTGCTGCGTCAACAAGTGGCGCAACTGGCCGAAAAGCTACGCCGCGAGGGCCTGATGGACGAAGCGCGCAAACGCCGCATCCCGGTGTTCTGCTCACGCGTGGCGGTTGTCACCTCGCTTTCCGGT
>UQSC01000035.1 GCA_900543615.1 uncultured Collinsella sp.
ACGAGATCAGCCTCGGTCTCGTGGGCTCGGAGATGTGTATAAGAGACAGACATCGAGCAGGCACGGGGCTGTGAGTCCACAGGTATCATCGAGACGGGCATGATGGAACGATCCGAGCGTCAAATTGTCACCGTACTCAAGCACGGCGCACTCGACGGTGCCCACGCGACGGCGGGCATCGGCAACCGCGAGCTCCTGAGCCGCCGCGCGCATGCGACGGCTGCGCTCGGCCATGACCTCAGGGGGTACCTGGTCGGGCATGTCGGCGGCGAGGGTGCCGGGGCGCTTGCTATAGCGGAACACGTGCATGCGCGAAAAGCCCACGCGACGGCACAGCGCCAGCGACTCCTCGAACTCCTCGTCCGTCTCGCCAGGGAAACCGACGATAACGTCACACGAAAGTGCAGCCTGTGGCAGGTTAGCGCGAATCATGCGCACCGTATCCTCAAAGGCCTCGGCACTATAGGGACGACCCATGCGATGCAGCGTCGCCGTGCAGCCAGACTGCACGGGAAGGTGCAAAAACGGCGCGATACGCTTCGGATAGCGAGCCATCACCTTGAGCAGGCGCTCGGAAATATCCATGGGCTCCACCGAGGAGATGCGCACGTGGGCGATCTCGGTGCGCTCCATGATGGCCTGAAGCAGCTCATCGATCTCGACATGTTCGTCGGTCGCGCTCTTGCCGTCATAGGCACCCAGATTCACGCCGGTCAGCACGACCTCGGGCACGCCGGCCTCCTGAGCTTCACGCACCTGTTCGAGCACGGACTCGACGGGCACGGAACGCTCGGGGCCGCGGGCCTTCCACACGATGCAATAGGTACAGCGGTGGTTGCAGCCATCCTGGATCTTCACGCCCAGCCGCGAACGACCGAGCGCATCGACCACGTCGCCATCGCTGCAGGCGGGCACGCTATCGGATTCGACACCCAGTACCTCGCAGACGCGCTCGGCGACGTCAATCTTGGACGGTTCGGCGATCACGCGATCGGAAAGCTCCAGCAGCTCCTCGGGATGCAGGTTGACGACGCAGCCGGTTACGACCACGTAAGGCTCGCCGGGATAGGCCAGGGCGTGACGGACGGCCTTGCGGGTCTTGGCCTCGGCCTCCCCCGTCACGGCACAGGTATTGATAACGATCAGATCGGCGTCCCGGGGATCCACCATCGCAAAGCCCAGGCGCATAAGATCGGCAGTGATACGGTCGGACTCAACCCGGTTGACACGACAACCGAGGTTGACAACAGAGATATGAGGTGCGAGCACACGGGCTCCTTAATCGAGGATGTCGTCGAGGGCACTCTTGATACGGTCGGTCACCGACTTCTTACCGGATGCGACGTCATCGCCCATCTCGTCGGCAAAGGCGCGAAGCAACTCGCGCTGCTTGTTGGAGAGATTGGTGGGAACGACCACGCGCAGCTGCACAATCAGACGACCACGCGAGCCGCCACCGCCGATACGCGGCATGCCGTAGTTGTTGACGCTCACGGTGTCACCGTACTGTGTGCCGGCGGGAACCGTCACTTTAACGACCTCGTCGGGCATAATGCCCTCGACCTCGATCTCGCAGCCGAGCGCAGCCTGCGCAATCGAGATATCGCTCACCAGGTACAGGTCGTCACCGTTGCGCTTAAAGCGCTCATGGTCGGCAACGCGCACGTTGACAATCAGGTCGCCCGAAGGCTCGCCGCGAAGGCCGGCCTCGCCAAAGCCGCTCACACGCAGCTGGCGACCGGTCGAAACGCCGGCGGGAATATCGATGTCGATCTTTTCGTGCGAAGGCGTGCGGCCCTGACCGTCGCAGGTCTCGCAGGGATGGTCGATAACCGTGCCCTCGCCATGGCAGTCGGGACAAGGCGAGGAAGACTGAACCTGGCCCAAAAACGATCGCTGAACCGTCGTGACGTAGCCCGTACCGTGGCAGCGACTGCACTGCTTTTCCTGTGCACCCTCGGCCCTACCGGAACCGTTGCAGTCCTCGCAAGGAGCAAGGCGATCATAGCTGATCGTCTTTTTGCAGCCGAGCGCCGCCTCCTCGAGCGTCACCGAAAGCGAGATGGCCATGTCACGTCCGCGACGACGCTCGCGACGGCTGCGGGCGCCACCGCCGGCACCGCCGCCAAAGAACGACGAGAACAGGTCGTCCATGCCCATGCCGCCAAAGATATCGTTGATGTCGACATAGCCAGAGCCACCGGGGCCGTCCGCGGTGCCGTAACGGTCGTAGTTAGCACGCTTCTGCTCGTCGGAAAGAACGGAATAGGCCTCGTTGAGCTCTTTGAACTTGGCCTCGGCCTCGGGATCGTCCGAAACATCCGGGTGTACCGTACGGGCTTTCTTTAGAAACGCGCGCTTGATCGTCCGCGCGTCGGCATCCTTGTCGACGCCAAGCACCTCGTAGTAATCCCTATTTTCCGACACGACCGAATCCTTCCAACTTTCATTATTGTCACAGTGCGTCCTATACCCAAGCTGGGCCGGGCGCAAACAGAGGGTTTGATGTTATTGCATTCCGTACGGCGAAAGCACGGCCCGCTGCGAGCAGCTCGCGAACCAAACCGACACGAGCGCGAACATAAAACCGTTGGCAAATCCATTGGCAAACTGCATCGCGCCGCGCTTCCACCACAGCAGGCTGCGATGAAGCACGCCGTCCGACAGCACCATGAACAAGCCCATGGCAAACGGAATGAAGCACATCATGGCAAAGGCGGAGAACACGCCCGAGATGGCCGACAGCACCAAAAACGGAGCGATGATGCCCATGAGGTAGAAGCCGGTGCGAGCCTTACCCTCCAGGCGCTCGGCCTCAACGTGCGCACGACCGACCAGATCGCCGCCCGAAGCGCCGTTCGTGCCGGCATGACCCATGTTGGGGATGCGCACCTCGTCGCCATCATGCGTGCCGGCGGGAAACTCAATCGTCTGCTCGGAGGTTACGCGGGTACGGCCGCTGCCACCGCAATCGGGGCACGGGTCGGCAACGACCTTGCCGGAACCGCCGCACTCAGGACAAACCGTCTGGAACGTGCCCGCACCAAACAGGAAGGACAGGTCGACATCGATATGGCCGCGACCGCCACAGCTCGGGCAGGTGTGGGCATGCTCTGACGAAACGGAGCCCGATCCGCCACAATGTCCGCAGGTGTCAAAGCGGGTGTAGCGAACGGTCTTGTGGGCACCGCTCTTGGCCTCCTTGGCGTCGAGCTTGATATCGACGACCACGTTGGCGCCACTCTCGGGGTTGTAGGCCGCCTGGCCGCGACGGGGCTGGCCCCAGGCACCCCCGAAGGGGAAACCGCCGTCAAAGGGATTGCCGTAACCGGCGCTGCCGGCATAGCCACCGCCATAGGGCGAAGCCGTCGGTGCACCGGCAAAGGGATTGCCCGACCGCATGGCGTCGTAACGCGCACGCTTCTGCTCGTCCGAGAGCACGGCGTAGGCCTCGGAAACCTCTTTAAACTTTTCCTCGGCATCCGGCTCTTTATTGACGTCCGGATGGAGCCTGCGGGCCTTTTGCTGGAAGGCCTTTTGAATATCACGCGAGGTGGCGTCCTTGGAGACACCCAAGATCTCGTAGTAATCTTTTTCGTTCATCGTCGCCATGCGCGGCAACCTCCTGCTCACAGCAGCGTATATATTCCGGTAATTCTACCCGAGCGGCCTAAGCTAGATCCCAAAACAGCTCGAACAGAACATTTCCATCGAGCCAGCCCAGGTGGGTCGGCGCCAGGCGGGCACAGATGCGGCCAGCGATGACATCGGCAGAGGCGAAAGGCCCCACATGGGTATCACCGTGCTCGGGCGCCCAAGTGGCAAGCCCAAGCTCAAGAGCGCGGTCACAAGCCGCCGTCAGCTCATCGGCAAGGATAACACGAGCCGCGCGAACCAACAGGTCGGAAGCAATACCGCGCGTCATGCGACAAGCAAGCATCAGGTCCTCGGCTGCCGCCTCGCGACGCGTCAGGTACTCGGCCTCAAACGCCGTCGCGTCATCGTTGCGCTGGACCAGACGCACGCGGTGAAAGTCACCACGGGGGGCCACGCCGGGAAACAGCCCAGCCAGGCGATCGAAGTCCTCGGCATCGAGCATACCCGCGGCAGAACGACCCAAACCCAGATAGCCCCGACCAGTCCAGTAGGCGATATTATGAGCACATTCATGCCCATCGAGCGCGTAGCTCGCCACCTCATACGGGTGATAGCCGGCCGCACCCAGGCGCTCACGCGCCGCGTCCATGCACGAAGCCTGAAAATCCTCGTCGGGCTCGAGAGACTCGTCACGGCACGCCATGCGATAGAGTGGTGTGCCCTCCTCGAGAGTGAGCGGGTACACCGATACATGATGCGGCGCCGCCGCCAGCACGCCATCGAGCGTGCTCCGCCAGCTTGCGGCCGTCTGCCCGGGAAGGCCGCACATCAGGTCGCACGACACATCGAGGCCAGCGTCCTTCACCGTCGCGATAGCCGCAAGTGCCCGATTAGCATCGTGAATGCGGCCAATAGCAGCCAGCTCGGTATTGTCGAGAGTTTGCACGCCCAGAGAAATGCGCGTGACGCCCGCCTCGGCAAGCGTGGCGGCGAGCTCGGCGGTCAGCGACTCAGGATTGGCTTCGCAAGTAAATTCAACGGGCTTGCACCACATGGAGATACGATGGGCAAGTTTCACCAGGCGCAGCCCGGCCAGTGACGGCGTGCCGCCGCCAATATAGACCGTGCGGACCTGCGCAAGCGCCCCGGCGTCGCCAAAGGAATCGAGGCGCGCATACAGCTGCTCAAAATAGGAATCGAGCGCAGCATCCAAATCACACAGAGCAAAGCTGCGCGAGTCAAAGTCACAATAGCGGCATTTTTGAGCGCAAAACGGCACGTGCACGTACAGCGCGGTAACGGCCACCCTTAAGCCTCCAGTGGATGAGCGGGCACCGACTCACCGGCGACAAGCGCGGCCTCGCAGGCCACCACATCGCGCTCGATATCATCGACCAGCGACATGAACTCCTCGTACGTAGAGCAACGCACCACCTGAGCGCGCCAGGCGGCGGCATGGGGCATGCCTTTTAAGTACCAGCTTGCGTACGTGCGGGCGCGCGACATGAGCGGCAGAAGCTCGTGCGTCAACGTCAGGTGCTCACGCAGAGCCTCCAGGCGCTCGACCGAGGAGCGAGAAGGAACCGGCGTGCCATCGAGTGCAAGGGCTCGGGCATCGCCGAACACCCACGGATTGCCGTAGATGCCGCGCGCGATAAACACCGCGCTGGCACCCGAGCCGTGCAGATGCTCAGCAGCGTCCTCGGCCGAGAACACATCGCCCGAACCAATCACGGGAATCTCGACAGCGTCGGCAACCTCATCGACGACCGACCAATCGGCCTGGCCCGTGTAGAGCTGCGTGGCGCAACGACCATGCACGGCGACTGCGGCAGCCCCTGCACTCTCAAGCATCTGGGCAAATGTCGCGGCATTACGATCCTCGGCATAAAAGCCCTTGCGGATCTTGACGGTCACGGGCACGTGCGCCGCGCCCACCGTGGACTCGACGATCTTCTCCGCCAGGTCGGGCGTGCGCATGAGCGCCGAACCCTCGCCCTTGGTAACGACCTTGCGGGCGGGGCATGCCATATTGATATCGATGAGCGACAGGCGATCGCCAACGCGCTCCTCGACGGCGGCGACGGCGCTCGCAAACTGATCAGGTTTGGAGCCAAAGAGCTGCACGCAAATCTGCTGCTCCTCGTCGGCCGGCAGCACCAGGCGCCACGTTTTGTTGCTGGCATAGGCAAGGCCTGCCACGCTCACCATCTCGCTGTAGGCAAGGTTGGCACCGCGGCGGCGACACATGATGCGATAGGCGGGGTCGGTAACGCCCGCCATGGGAGCCATAAGGAACGGCTGCTCGGCATAGGCACCCAGCAGCCGCTTGCTGTATTCAGAAAGCGCCATGGGCCTACTCGTCCACCTTGAGGATCGCCATAAAGGCCTCCTGCGGGACCTCGACCGAGCCGATAGCCTTCATGCGCTTCTTGCCCTCTTTCTGCTTCTCGAGCAGTTTGCGCTTACGCGAAATATCGCCGCCGTAGCACTTGGCAAGCACGTCCTTGCGACGCGCCTTGACGGTGGAACGGGCGATGATCTTGTTGCCGATAGCACCTTGGATGGGCACCTCGAACAGCTGACGCGGGATGATCTCCTTGAGCTTGTCGCACAGGCCACGGGCCAGGCCATATGCCTTGTCCTTATGGACGATAAACGAAAGCGCGTCCACCTCGTCGCCCGAAAGCAAAATATCGAGCTTCACGAGCTCGGAGGGACGGTACTCGTTGAACTCGTAGTCGAGCGAGGCATAGCCCTTGGTGCGGCTCTTGAGCTGATCGAAGAAGTCCAAGATGAGCTCGGCGAGCGGCATATCGAAGCGCATCTCGACCGATTTGCTCGTCAGGTGGATCATATCGGTCGTGACGCCACGGTGCTCGATAGCGAGCTGCATGACGGCACCCGTATACTCGGGCGGGCAGATGATCTTTGCCTTGAGGTAGGGTTCCTCGATACGATCGATGCGTGTGGCCTCGGGAAGGTCCTGCGGACTGCGGACATCGATCATTACGCCGTCGGTCTTGTAGACGTGATAGTCAACCGAGGGACTCGTGGCAATGAGGTCCAGGTTGAACTCGCGCTCCAGGCGTTCCTTGACGACTTCCATGTGCAGCAGGCCCAGGAAGCCCACGCGGAAGCCAAAGCCGAGCGCCACCGAGGTCTCGGGCTCCCACACCAACGACGGGTCGTTGACGTGCAGTTTATCGAGCGCGTCACGCAAGTTCTCGTAGTCCTTGTTGTCGATCGGGAACAGGCCCGTATAGACCATGGGCTTGGCCTCGCGATAACCGGGAAGCGGCTCGGGGCAGGGGTTCGACGCCCACGTAAGGGTATCGCCCACGCGAACGGCCTCGGGGTCCTTCAAGCCCGTGACCACATATCCGACCTCGCCGACCGTCAGCGCGTCGACCGGGGTCTCGGCAGGACGCTTGACGCCCACGCCGTCGACCAAAAAGTCGCCCTTGGCCTGCATCATAAGCAGGGTATCGCCCTTTTTGATGGAGCCGTCAAAGATGCGCACCGTGGCGACGACACCACGATACTCGTCGAAGTACGAATCCAGGATGAGTGCCTTGAGCGGCGAGTTCGCATCGCCCTTGGGCGGAGAAATCAAAAAGACAATGGACTCCAGCAGATCGTGGATGCCCTCGCCGGTCTTGCCCGAGACGCACACGGCATCATCGGCAGGGATCGCCAGGTCATCCTCGATCTCGGTCTTGACCTCATCGGGATGGGCCGAGGGCAGGTCGATCTTGTTGATGGCCGGCACAATGTCCAGATTGGCGTTCATGGCGAGCGTCGCGTTGGAAACGGTCTGCGCCTCGACGCCCTGCGTGGCGTCGACAACGAGTACCGCGCCCTCACAGGCTGCCAGCGAGCGCGAGACCTCATAGGTAAAGTCCACGTGGCCCGGCGTATCGATCAGATTGAACTGATACGTCTCACCATCGTCGGCGTCATAGGAAACGCGGACGGCATTGGACTTGATCGTAATGCCGCGCTCGCGCTCGATATCCATGGTGTCGAGCAGCTGCGACTCCATGTCGCGTTCGTCGACGGTATGGGTGAGCTCGAGGATGCGGTCGCTGATCGTGGACTTGCCATGGTCGATATGCGCAACGATCGAGAAGTTGCGGATGTGGGAAATGTCAATTGAAGTATTCATGCGGACTATCTTACCCGAGCGGTACAAAAAATGGAGCCTGTTCCATAAAACAGGCTCCATTTATGCGCGTAATCTGTGTGGTGTGAAATTTACAACTTAGGCGTTGATGCTGTTCACGAGCTTGGCAAGACCGGACTTGCGGTTGGAAGCCTGGTTCTTGTGGATAACATGCTTGGCGGCAGCCATGTCGAGACGCTTGGTGACGGTCTTGAGGGCAGCCTGGGCCTTCTCGGCGTCGCCCTCGGCGACGGCGGACTGGACGTGCTTGGTCAGCGTCTTGAGCTCGGACTTGACAGCCTTGTTACGCATGCGAGCTGCCTCATTGGTGCGGATACGCTTCTTCTGAGACTTGATGTTTGCCACTTCTGGAGTTCCTTTCGAGTTCCTTGCAAAAAATGTATGACACCTCTGAGACACGGTGAGGTCATGCAAGCGCCTACTATAGCACGCTCCCCCTCAAAGGGATAGAACGAATTTGTCAAATAGGCAGGTATCATCACGATTTTCTCAAGATGTTCGTAATCCAGAGCAAAAGCGCGGTCTGAGAATCGGCCGAACCCTTAAGCGCGAGCTCCACATCGACCGCACCCTCGAGCGCTGCGACGAGCTCTGCCATCGAAAAGCGACGTGCCCAGGTCAGGTGATTCTTGACCTGCCAGCCCTGAAGCTTGAGCGTTGCGGCGAGCTCACGCCCCTGCCCACGCCCATCGAGCGCCTTGGCGACGATAAGCTCGCGAATGCGTCCGCACAGCAGCGTATAGGTCCACACGTAGCTCTTGGAGGGCAGAAGCTTAAAGAGCTCGAGCGAACGCTGCATATCGCGAGCCGAGACCGCATTGAGAAAGTCCCAGGGTTGAACCTCGGCCGTACGTACGATCCAGCGCTCAACGTCGGCAAGCTCAATCTGGGGCGCCTCGACCATCTGGGCAAGCTTAGCCAAGTCGTTATCGAGCATGCGAGTGTTTTCACCCGAACGCGAGACGAGTTCCTCGGCGGCCGCCGCCGAGATCGACTTGCCGTGCTGCGTCGCCATCTGCTGCACGCGGCGCGGTAACTCCCAGCGCTTGGTGCCGGAGCAATCGACGATAGCCTTCTTGTCGATCTTGGCGATCGCCTTATACAGGCGCGTGTTCTTGGCAAGCGAGTCGGCGATGATGAGGCAGACCGTTGTGGGACTGGGACTCGCCAGATACTCGACGAGCGGCTCCGAGACCGCCTTGGCGAGCTTTGAGCAGCCATCAAGGATTACCAAGCGAAACTCGCTGCCCATGGGAAAGGTGTTAAGCGATCCGATAATAGACTCGATATCGGGGTCCTTGATCATGTCGCGCTCGTCGAGGTTGAACTCGACCATACCCGACTTTTCCAGACGCGCTTTCATACGCGAGACGGCGTGATCGCGCTTGACTCCGTCGGTACCGACGATCAGATATGCCGGCAGCAGACCGGTTTCGGACATTGCGCTCCCCTCCCGCAGGCCTTCGTATTCGTTCCGTGTCATTCTAGCCCAGGGGCCCACCACACGCCAACGACGTCGTCACGGTCGCTGGCATCGCATCGCAAAGCCATTCGCAGTCGGCGTGACGGTAATGTCTCCGTGTTCGATGGTGCACGCGAACACGCCGCCCGCTTCCTTAACGGCATCGATGCAGGCATCGGATGGATGGCCGTATCGATTCCCCTCACCCGCGCTCGCGAGGGAAAGCTCGGGCTTCAGGACGTCCAGCAACTCGCCATCGACTGAAACCTTGGAGCCGTGATGCCCAAGTTTAAGGACATCGATATCCCCCACCTCCTGCACGAATTCCCGTTCTTGATCGAGTTCGGCATCACCGGTGAGGAGCATACGCAGGCCCTTGTCTTCCTGAACATAAGAGAGCAGCAGGACAAGCGAGTCCTCATTGCCCTCGCCATCCACGGACTCGAATGGCCACATCACGCGGGCGCAAAATGAGCCGATGTCGACCGTATCCCCACGGCGCACCTGCCGATACTCCACACCAGGTCGGTTCAATACCTCGGCAGGAGCATCCTCCAGCGCATCCGCCGCCACGGCAATCGTTCCGACCGAAAACTGTTCGAGCACGGCGGGCAGACCACCCCAGTGGTCCTCATCCCAATGCGTCACAAAGACGGCATCGATATGGTGCACGTTATTGCGAACCAACGCCGCCACCACACGCTCGTCGAGCCCACAGTCGACGAGCGCTACTGCGCCGCCCTGGCGGATAAGAATCGCATCGGCCTGGCCCACATCGAGCACCGTCACCGAAGGCGGAGCAAATCGATCCCAATAGACGTACGGAATCGCAGCCAAGAGTACCAGACATGCAAGCCCCACCGCCATAGGATGTGCACGGGGACGCGGCCACCAGACCAGCAGAACCGCCAGCAAACACGGCACTAGGTAAATCCACATGCTATCGGGCGGCACGCTCACGGATGCACCCGGCATGGCGGCAAACAGCTGCTCGAAGAACAGCGCGCAACGGGCGGCAATCATGGGCACAACGAGCGCCCAAGTCCGCAACGGTCCCACGAGCGAAAAGGGAGCCAGCACGATCGACACAGCGAGCAGTACGCTCATCACCGGACCGATGACCGCATTTGCCAGCGGAGCAATGAGCGAGAATGTACCGAAGGCAGGAATGGTAATGGGGAGCGTCGCCAACTGCGAGCACAGCGTGACGGAAAGCATGCCGGCAACGCCCGATGGCACACGCAACTCACCCAAAGCGTAGGTCGCATAGGGGCAAAAGCAAAGGATGGCTAAGACGCTGGCGCATGAAAGCTGAAAGCCCATCTCGAACAGCACCGTCGGCCGCAGTAGCACAAAGATGGACATGGTTACGAAGAGTGCCGATGCGCCATGCCGACGACGCCCCGCGCCGTTTACGACAAGCGTCACGAACACCATGCAGCACGCGCGCACGGCCGAGGGAGACGCGCCCGTAAAGGCAGCGTAGCCCACAAGCGTTATCGCCAATATCGCCCGCTGAAGACCACGTGAGCACCGAGTCTTTTGCAATACACCCTCGATTACAAACCCCACGATAGCCAAATGGCTGCCCGAGACGGCGATAAGATGCGCCGTTCCCGTCACCGAAAACCAGTCGCCCGCCGGCTGGGCGCGCAGCTCGGCCGAACGACCGCAGACGACACCGGCTATGAGCGCACGCGCCGGGTCGGTCGCAGGCGCGATGGATGCAAGCAGCCCATTTCGCAGCCGAAGCAGCGGCCCCGGAGAACCCTCATCGACCGATAAAATCCGAACGGCTTTAACCTTGTGCACCTCGCCTCGGAGCACGCGCGATCGTCCATATGCATCGTTCTCAAAACGTGAAACGCGACCGATAACACGCGCGTGCGCCCCGACCTTGAGCTCACGATCACACGATAGGCGAACCGTTGCCAAGTTCTTACCGTCCGCGCGTGCCTCGCAGGTATAGGAATACACGTCGTCGTTTATGGATGGATCACCCTGCACGACAAACTCGAGGCCGCTTGCCGCTCGACCGTCGAGCGCCTTCGAGGCGCTGAGCGCACCCACAGCCCACCACGCCGAGACGACCGCTCCCGCCACGAGACCGATGGACGCGGCATACAGCCACCGCTTCAAAGGGGCAAGCCGCGCACAAGAGTGAGCCAGCACAACGAAAACCGCCGCCGCAACGGGAATAGCCCATAGCGGCCCGACCGCCGTCGCCCGCTCCCTCAGCAGCGCATCAGCGGCCACGTTGAGCACCAAGGCGCAGCTCACGCACATGCCGGCACACAGGGCCATCGTCCACGGAATCAGGGGCCGCGGAGGCATCACGTGCTCGCGCTCGGTCGCACTCATACGCAGATGCAATCTTTGATTTTGGCAAGCTTCTTCTCGCCGATTCCCGACACGCGCATCAGATCGTCAACCGAAGCAAAAGCACCGTTCTTTGTCCGCTCATCGATAATCGACTGTGCCATTGAGGGGCCGATTCCCGAGAGCGTCTGCAGCTCTGCCGAGCTTGCCGTATTGATGTTTACTAGGCCTGTTGCGCCACTAACGCCCGACGATGCGGAAGCCCCACCATCAACACCGGCTTCCGCAATGGACGCCTGCTGCTCCCCTACCGTTGGAACGTGAATTTTTTGTCCATCAGCGACCTTGGATGCCCGATTGAGCCCCGTAACGTCTGCCTCGGGCGCCAGCCCGCCGGCGGCATCAATCGCCTGAGCCACTCGCGCGCCGTCCTTGAGACGATATACACCGGGCGACACAACGGCGCCATCAACATCGACATAAACCTCTGCCGCGGCAGAAGCCTTAGGTGAAGAGCCTTCGGATGTCTTTCCGCTCGAAGCATCGCTGGATCCCGGCTCCACTAACGTGCCCGAACCATCAGTGCGCTCAAACGACACACCGCCGGCACCGCCGCCAAGGTTCGCCATCGCCAGTCCACTCGCCATCGCGATGACGACCAGTATCGCCATCACCACTGCCTTATGACCGAGCAGTTTGCCCGCCCAGCGGTCCATCTTTTTGACCCGTTCGTGTTGTTCGCGCTGCGCCATAGCAAAACCTCCCAACACCATCGTGTCAGGAAAAGAGTCCTGCAACAGCCATTCTCCAAAACCGGTTTTCGCGGTCAAACCAAAAGCTGACCAAAACCTTACGAAATAATGTCCATTTATTCAGGCACACGTCAACAAATGAACACTTAGCCGCAAAATGCCCAGATAACAAAAGACCGACGATACAGGCGCATCGTCGGTCTATGCACAAATTTACTCGTGATCTTGGTAAATCTCACGCGGAGCAAGCTCCGAATGTTTGCGTTTTAAGGTCTTAGGGGCCTTATACGTGTTGCTTTCGAAGTCGATATACTCGGTCTGCTTGAGCAGGCGCTCGATCATCTCCTCGTGATCGAACAACTCCCAGGCCTCATGCACGGCATCGAGTTTAGCGTGCGTCTCGGGACGGCGCGGCATAAACAGCGTGCAGCAGTCGGGAGCGGCCTCAGTCGAGATATCGAACGTACCGATCTCCTCGGCGCGCGCGATGATCTCCTGCTTGTCCGAACCGATAAGAGGACGGAACACGGGGATCTTCACGGCCTCGTTGACGGCCATGATGTTCTCAAGCGTTTGGGAGGCAACCTGCCCAAGTGATTCGCCCGTAACGATGGCCTTGGCACCCTCGATGTGTGCAATGCGCTCGGCAACCGAATACATAATGCGGCGATACATAATCACGCGCAGGTTGCTGGGACAGGTGACCGAAATCTCACGCTGGCAGTCGCCAAACGGCACCACGTACAGGCGGCCGATCTGGACACCTGGCTCAAGCGCACGGATGATGTCCTGCACCAAATACTCGCTCGTATTGGGCGTCTGCGGACGACCAGAGAAATGCACCGGCACGCACACCGCGCCGCGACGCGCGAGCATCCAGGTCGCCACCGGAGAATCGATGCCCGACGACAGCAGCGTCACGACCTTGCCGGCAGAACCCACCGGCAGACCGCCCACGCCGCGCTCGGAGCGCGCGTACACATAAACGCTACCCTGGACCACCAGTACGTGCACTATCGCATCGGGGTCGTGCATTTGAACCTTTTTATCGGGGAAGGCCTCGCACAGCACCTCGCCCACCTGACGATTGATGTCAATCGAGGTGAGCTCATAGTCGGTATTGGAGCGCTTGGCGTGCACCTTAAACGAATCGAAGGAACCAAACTCGCGCAGCGCCTTCACGGCGGCGGCACAGTACTCCTGAGGGTCACGATTGGTGTGATACGCCAAAGACACACGAGCAACGCCGGGAACGGTGCGAATGACACGCGCCGCCTCGTCGGCCTGATGCTCGTTAAAGGTCACGAGGATATAACCGGAAATTCGAGACACGGCATTCACGGAAAAGGCGGCCAAGGCCGCCTTGATGTTATCCATGAGGATATGCTCAAAATGTGCGCGGTTCTTACCCTTCAGTCCAACCTCGTGATAGTGGACCAGGCAGACGCGAGCCGCCATTTAGGCTTCAGCAACCTTGTGGCCGAGCGCCTTCTCGTAACGGGCCTCGTCGTAAGAGATGTCGCCGTCGACAATCTCGTCCATAGCCATCGAGATGGTGTCGGCACCGGAAAGCCCGATGGTGATGTCATCGACATCCTGGACGGCAAGCACGCGGTTGTGCTGGCCACGCAGCATGCTATTGATGTCGCAGGCGCGCTTGGAGGCAAGCGAAGCGAGCAGGAAGCGGTTGTGATCGGTCTTCTCCAGAAGATCGTCAATGCAAGGCTTTACAACGGACACGGACCTCAGATCCTTTCATGCATATCGAGAACGCGAACGAGCTCATCGGTCGCGCGGTCGAGATCGTCATTTACCACGACGTCGTCGTAGCGGTCGGCAAGGGCAAGCTCATCGGCGGCGTTTGCCATACGCAGCTCAATCGTCTCGGGCGTCTCGGTACCGCGACCGACTAGACGCTCGCGGAGCACCTCAAGCGAAGGCGGCTTGATAAAGATCAGCACGGCCTCGGGGAAACGCTCCTTCACCTGCAGGGCGCCCTGGACATCGATCTCCAAAATCAGAGATGCGCCAGAGGCGAGCTTGGATGTGACCTCGCTCACCAACGTGCCGTAGCAGTTACCGTGGACCTCGGCCCACTCAACAAACTCACCGTTTGCCACGCGGCGGTCGAACTCCTCGCGCGTCAGAAAAAAGTAGTTGACGCCGTCGACCTCACCTTTGCGTGGTGCTCGCGTGGTAGCCGAAACCGTCAGGCCCAGGTTCGAGCGGCGCTCGCGCAAACGAGTGACGAGCGTACCCTTGCCTGCGCCTGACGGTCCAGAAATCACAAAGAGCTTGGAATCCTGAGCGCTCACTTATTTGGTCAGCTGCTCGAGGAGCTGCTCGCGCTGACGGACGCCGAGGCCCTGGACGCGACGGGTAGCGGAGATACCGAGCTCCTCCATGATCTTGGCGGCCTTGGCCTTGCCATAACCAGGAAGAGACTCGATGAGGGTGGAAACCTTCATGCGGGAAGCGATGGGGTCATCGGAGTTGAGCACGGACTCGAGGGACTTCTCGCCCTTCTTGATCTGCTCGCGAAGCTCAGCGCGGGCGTGACGTGCGGCAGCAGCCTTCTCAAGAGCCTGCTTGCGCTGCTCATCGGTAAGCTGAGGGAGTGCCATTCGAACCTCCAAATAGTTGGGTTATATCTGATTCAATAATTGGCATTTTAGCACGTAGAACGTACAAAATGCCCAATCGCGGCTCCATAGGTTAGACGATACCCGCAAAAAGTGCAATATACTGCGCCCAAAGTTAAGCCCCTGACCTGCGATTCCACACAAAGGATGGGAAAGTTTACGCAGGCACAGGGGCTATTTTGTGCTAATGAGACCCAAAAGTGGTGACTTAGGGGAATCTTTTACGCGACGTTTTCGACCAGCTCAGCAACGATGGCGTCAAAGGCGGCAACCGGATCGTCGGCACCGGTGATGGGACGGCCCACCACAATGTGGCTTGCGCCACGCTCGATAGCCTGGGAAGGCGTCGCCACGCGGGACTGGTCACCAAGGGCGGCACCCACCGGACGCACACCCGGAGTCACGATCAGGGCATCAGGACCCAGCAGCTCACGCATGTCGTGAGCCTCCATCGGCGAGCACACGATGCCATCGATGCCGTTGGCCTGAGCGAGCTTTGCCAGGCGGGCGGCCTCCTCGGCCACGGGCGACTCGACGCCGATCTCGCTCAAGGCATCCTGATTCATGCTCGTGAGCACGGTGATGGCGACGAGCTTGGCGCGGTCCTCGCGCGCCTCTTCGGCACCCTCGCGGCAGGCAGCGAGCATGGCGCCCGAACCCAAGCCGTGAACCGAGAGCAGGTCGGCACCGGCAAGCGAGGCCGAACGGGCGGCACCGCGAACCTGATGCGGAATATCATGGAACTTAAGGTCAAGGAAGACCTTAAAGCCCAGGTCCTTAAAGGTCTTGACGATCTCGGGGCCCTCAGCGTAATAGAGCGTCATGCCAACCTTGAGCCAGGCGGCATGGCCCGAAAGCTCGTGGGCGAGCTCGAGCGCACGCTCACGATCGCAGTCGAGGGCGACGATTACGCGGTCGCGGGCATCGGTCTCTAGCATTCGAAAGCACCTACCAGCTCGTTGATGTCCTTTACGCCCTGGGACTCGGCCCAGGCCTCGAGCTCGTGCGCGATCTTGAGCGAAGCGCACGGATCGACGAAGTTGGCCATGCCGACCGACACGCAGGTGGCACCGGCCAGGATAAACTCAGCCGCATCCTCGCCGGTCATGACGCCGCCGACACCGTTGATGGGGATATCGACGGCCTGGGCAACCTCCCAGACCATGCGCACGGCGATGTGGTGGCACAGCGGGCCCGAAAGGCCGCCCTTGGGCTTGGCCACGCGGGACTTGCGGGTATGGACGTCGATGGCCATGCCCTGGATGGAGTTGATGACCGAAAGGCCGTCGGCGCCGGCAGCCTCGAGGGCCTTGGCGATCTCAGCGACGTTGACCGGCGCCATCTTCACGAACAGCGGCTTATCGGTCACCTTGCGGCAGGCAGCCATAACGGAAGAGGCGCCCTCGGGCGTGGAGCCCATGGCGGCACCGCCGGCGGCGATATTGGGGCAGCTCACGTTGATCTCGTAGCCGGCAGCCCAGGGGCACAGCTCGACATACATCTCGAGTGCGCGGACAAACTCGTCAACGGAGTGGCCGGCAACCTGACAGATGACCTGGCAGCCGTCCTTGGACAGCTGTTCGAGCCACGGACCGGACTCTGTCTCTTATACACATCTGACGCTGCCGACGAATAGCCTTGTGTAGAT